>NZ_JAUOEV010000021.1:0-96400 GCF_031932135.1 Shewanella vaxholmensis | reverse complement strand
TTTCAACCTGCTGTTTAACAGGCGGTAAGTATAGTGCTAGCTATTAGTGTCGTTTGCGGAAAATCACAATCGCAACGGCCACGACGGCTAAAATCATACAGTACCAAGCGTGTGATACCGCAGCCAATGGGGTGATGCTAAAGGTCGAGGCGATCAGTAGGGCTTGTGCGCCATACGGGATCAAGCCTTGGATAATACAGGCGAAAATATCGAGGACGCTGGCGGCACGTTTTGGGCTTACACCATGTTTCTCGGCTAAGTCTTTAGCAATATCACCGGTCACAACGATAGAAACCGTGTTGTTGGCCACACAAGTGTTAGTCACTGCGACTATGCCAGCCATACCCAGTTCTGCGGCGCGGCATGAGGCTTCACCTTGTGCCTTTGAAAAACGCGTGATCAGCTTTTCAATCTGTTTGCTCACAAAGGCGAGACCACCTTGTTGCTGCATAAGTGCCGCTAAACCACCGACCAGCATAGACAGAATGAAAATCTCCTGCATATTGCTAAAGCCAGCATAAATATCTTTACCGAATTGGATCACGCCGTAATCCATAGTAAATAGACCCGTAGCGCCCGCTAATAAGATACCTAAGGTTAAGACCACAAATACGTTCAGACCCGCCACCGCTAAGATCAAAATGGTCAGATAAGGAATGACCTTAATGAGATCGATGTTCTGCGTCGCTAATTCCGCCTGGCCTTGGCCTGCAAATACAAAGGCAATCAAGGTTAGCAGTGATGCTGGGATAGCGAAAATCAGGTTTTCACGGAATTTATCTTTCATATCACAGCCTTGAGTACGGGTGGCTGCAATCGTGGTATCTGAAATAATCGATAAGTTGTCACCGAATAGTGCGCCAGACATGACCGCACCTGCCATCAGGGCATAGTCGATTTGCGCTTGGTCGGCCACGCCGAGGGCTATGGGTGCGACAGCAGCTATGGTGCCCATTGAGGTTCCCATGGCTGTTGCGATAAAGGCCGCAATCACGAAGAAACCGGGTAACAACAAGTTTGATGGGATCAGTGATAAACCCAGAGCAACAGTGGCATCGACGCCGCCTGTGGCTTTAGCGACCGCTGCGAAGGCGCCTGCTAATAGATAAATCAAACACATCGCAATAATGTTGCTGTGACCAATACCGCCAATAAAGGTATCAATCGATTGATTCAATTTCTGCTTTGATAAAATCAACGCCAGAATAATCGCAGGTAAAATGGCGATAACGCTCGGTAATTGATAGAAGGCAAAGTCGACACCTTGGCTTTGGAAATACACACCCGCGCCAATGAAAAGACCAAGGAAAACAAATAATGGCAACAGGGCAATGAAAGATGCCGGGCTGTGCTGTGTTGCTGGTGTTGGATTGCTCAAATGTTATCTCTCTTTCGCTTAGAGTTCTTTCCGCTGGTTCCTTAGCAGTCAAACTCGCTTAAATTTAGTGTCGCTTCGGCATCGTATCTTAGCAACTTGAGGCAAAGCATATTTGATCCCCACCAACCTGTCAATTTAGACGTCTAGATGTTTTTACTTCCGTTGTGATCGCTAGGTTATTAATTGGTTGTATAAGATGAGGCTTAGTCTGTATTTTAATTTGTAATCAATGCATTAACAGTTTGCATTCAGGTTAAGTTAGAGGTTTTTTATCTGATTTAGAGTGTATTGCAACTGAATGGAATAGCGTGAAATTTAAGCTGTGGCCCGGGGTGATGGGATAAGTTGGCTATTTATCGCCCTTATTTCCCTTGAAGCTTTGATGCACTGAGTGAGTGTCGATATGAGTTTAGAAGGCGAAGTAGATGAGCGGATCCATCGAGTTAAGTTCATTTTTATTGCTTATTAGCTTGCAGCGCTCGTTTAGCGGCCTAATCAGGTTCATATAACAAAATAATATTAATTAAACCTTAACAATCAATTCATTGTTTTCAAATGTAAAAAAGTGTTAACCGCATAAAAAACCTATAAAACACTAATGATAACGATTTGCGTTGTACTAGAGAGTTTAATAGAATCCGCACAAATTATGTTAATAACTCTTTGGGGCTTTGTTTAAATGCATACATCTTCTCGCCATGGCTTGAGTCTCGTAGCCGTCTCTTTACTGACTTTAGGGTTGAACCATACTGCGATCGCCGGTGAAGATTTATTCGGTTATGTCAAAGGCGCTGAAGCTATGCCTAAAGACGCCATCGAACTGTACCAAAAGATCACCCTGCGTAATGATAAGGGTCAAGGCACCTACAGAGGTATTAACTACGAAACTGAATTCGAGTATGGCCTAACGAATAAACTGGCGGTGTCAGCTTCTGCTAAGTTTATGTCCTTAGACACCAGTGGGCTTATCATCGATGGTTATTTGCCGGCAGAGAAAAAAATTGGTTTTCAATCCTCTGGCGCCGAAGTTGGCCTAAGCTATATGTTTTTAAGCCCAGCCAAGGATGACATAGGTTTGTCGATGACAGCCTCCCTCGACTACGACTGGATTGATGTGCATTCTGGTCAAGACAAAGACACCTTGTCGTTAGATCTTGGTCTGCAAACCCAAAAATACATGCTCGAAGGTGAGTTAATTTGGGTGGGGAACTTAGGCATGGAATCAACCTATGCCGACCGTGCGCCTATCGCTAATCTACCAGAAGACTTCGAATGGTCGACGGATCCAGAGATGGAACTGGAATTGAAAATGGGCACAGGCTTAAGCTATCGTTTCGCCCCTAATTGGTTCGTTAGCGCCGAAGTGCTTTTTGAAACTGAATTTGAAACTGAAATTGGCCAAGAACGATGGTCCTTCTTTGCTGGCCCTTCATTGCATTATGGTAGTGCTGATTGGTGGGCGACGCTGACTTGGTTACCACAGTTAAGTGGCGGTGGTGAGCAGTACCAAGGTCAGCGCGATACCAGTTTGCATCTGATTGAAAAAACAAAACAAGAAATCAGATTGAAGGTCGCATTTAACTTTTAATCTAGGTTCAATGAAGGCTGTTGCAGCGAATGTAATAGGCTGCACCGCCAGAGTGAGCGCCAAGGATGGCTCGTTTTTATTCCATATTCACTAACATTAGGTATTGAAATGGCGCAGACATATTGGAATAGCTTGTGGTTTATGCCCATGGTCGTGGTGACCGCGCCCGCTTTTGCTGCTGACTATTTAACGGTTGCACAGGCGCAGGCATTGATTTTTGATCAAGCGGCCGTATTTAGCGAGCGGCCAACTTTATTGAGCTCAGATGCGAAAGATCAGATCAAAGATTTGTCTGGCGTGCGTCAGCGTCAAGATCAACAGCCGATTTGGAAAGTGGAGAAAGACGGGCAATTTCTCGGTTGGTTTATGGTTGATGATGTGGTCGGTAAACATGAATACATTACTTATGCCGTTGGGATTAGCCCGCAAGGTGAAGTGTTAGGGTTAGAAGTGTTGAGTTATCGCGAGACCCATGGCGGTCAAGTGCGCGAGGCCAGTTGGCGCCAACAGTTCCACGGTAAAACACTGAACGATCCCTTTAAACTGGATGAGGATGTCACCAATATCAGCGGCGCAACCTTGAGTTGCCGTAATTTACTCGATGGTGTGAAGCGTCTGTTGGTTATTCATCAACTCTTCCTGTCACAGACGGCATTATCGTGATACGTCGCGCTAAACCCTTACTCGGGACTTTGGTGGAAATTGCCGCCGAGTCACTGCCACATTCTGGCAGTGAGATCCCACTTGAGGATAAAGCCTTAGAAGCCGCGATGACAGCGGCTTTTTCACGTGTGACGCATATTGGTCGGTTACTGAGTTTTCATCAGCAAGACAGTGAGTTAAATCAGCTAAATCGCCAGCCAGGGACATGGATTCGTGTAAGCCAAGACAGTTTACGAGTGCTCAAGTTAGCTAAGTGGCTAGGCAAGGCGAGCAACAACTTGTTCAATTGTACTGTCGGCGGGGAAATGATGTCCCGCGGTGCTTTGCCTGCCTATCTTGGTATGCCTTTGTTATTGCAAGGTGAGTGGCAAGATATTGAAATAAAAGATAATCAAGTACGATTAGCTAGGCCACTCATTTTAACCTTAGATGGCATAGCCAAAGGTTATGCGGTTGATATGGCGGTGAGTGAGCTGCGCCGTGCGGGCGTTGGCGGTGGTTGGGTGAATGCCGGTGGCGATTTAAGAGTCTTTGGCAGTGCCTCTTTAAATGTACTCTGCCGCGGCCCAAAGGGATTGAGCCAAAAGATCTGCGTTAGCAATATGGCGCTGGCAAGTTCGCGGGTGTCACAAACTTTAAGCCATGATTATCCTGCGTTATTACTGCCCACGGGCAATGTTACTGATGTGAATATCGATCTTGAAAGTGAACGTATTGTCAGTGTGAGTGCGCCCTTTGCTTGGCGCGCCGATGCGTTGACTAAGGTTGCGGGTTACCTAAGCTCTGACTCCGCCGCTGACAAAATTGCTCACTTAGGTGGTCGATTAGTCAGTTTTGAATAATCATTCCTTTGGTACTATTTGCAGTTTTCCTTACTGAATTTACTAAGGAAAAGCTGCGTTATGAGTGTATAACATTTTCCTATGAAGAAATTAACTGGCTATCCAAATTGGTTTTTTTGGCTAATCATTCTTACCATTAGCGTCACCACGCTCACAGGCTTGTTTATGCTGCCTTGGGTGATGGAGTTTAAGTTGCAGTGGGAAGTGGATTTTGGCCTCAGCGGTGAACTACGGTTACCCGCAGTGGTGATGCATGTGTTGTTAGGTTGGTTACTGTTGATGCTACTTGGTGCACTTTGGCACAGTCATATTCGGGCAGGATGGCGTAAAAAATTGAACCATTGGAGTGGCTTAGTGATGTCACTCAGTCTTATCACCTTAGCGTTAACGGGTGTGGGACTGTATTACTTGAGCTCAGAATCAACCCAACTGTTTGCCAGTTTATTACATATGTTTTTGGGGATGTTATTGTTTTCAGGTTTTGTTTGGCATTATTACCATGGCCGTAAAATTCGCGTTCAATCCCTTAGGCGTCACCGTAGCTGATAAGTTTTGCATCAAAGCCCAATTTGAAACCCAATTCAAAAGCATTCGATTAAAAATCCCATGTTAAAACACATTAAAAAGAGTGCCTAATTGGCACTCTTTTCGTTTTAGCTGTTTGTTGCTAGCGGCTTGTCATTAACCGCTTGTCGCTAACTATGTGTCGTTAGCAACCGGCCAGTTTAGGCGACTTTAAATCGCGCCACTTCTTTTTGTAGGTTACTGCAAATAGCCTTAGTGTTGACGACGATTTGTTGGGTCTCTTGAATGACTAAGTTGCAGTATCTTGTTTTATCGGATAATTCAGTCAAGTTACGGTTAATTTCTTCGGTTACATGGGTCTGTTCTTCGGTCGCCGTTGCCGTTTGAGTGGACATCTCGCTGACCTTAGAGGTGGAGTTTAGGATTTCATCCAATGCATCTTGGGTTTGGCTGGCGAGGGTGACGGTCGATGTGGTCAGGCTGGCGCCCGATTCAATGCTTTTAACTGCATCATTTACGCCGCGTTGTAACTCTTCAATCATACGCTGAATATCTTGGGTCGAGGTTTCGGTGCGACTCGCCAGTGTACGCACTTCGTCGGCGACTACGGCAAAGCCACGGCCCTGTTCGCCAGCGCGCGCCGCTTCAATAGCCGCGTTAAGGGCGAGCAGGTTAGTTTGCTCAGCAATAGAGCGGATCACATCAAGTACAGAGGCAATATTGGCTGAATTGACTGAGAGTTTTTCAATAACAGTCACGGCATTCTTAACCGATTCAGACAGTTGCTGAATATGATTAACGGACTGGGCGAGGATATTTTTACCTTCCACCGTTTGGTCGTTCACCTTAGTGATTTCGGTCGCCGTGTGTAGGGCATTGCTGGCGACTTCTCTTACGGCCGCACTCATTTCATTGACTGCTGTGACTATGGTATCGACAAACTGCTCTTGTTCATGGCTGATGTTGATTGTGGTGGTGGACTTAGTCGCAAGGCTTTCAACGGTGTGGCTCACATCCTTAGTTTGACCAATAATCGAGATCACCATCTGCTGCAGTTGTTCTACAAACAAGTTAAAGGCATGGGCAAGCTCACCGATCTCATCTTGACGTTTGATCGGGATCCGCTGGGTTAAGTTACCGTCACCATCAACAATGTCATTGATCCTGCTGGTGATATCTTTAATGGCATTAACGATGATTTTAGGGCCAAAGTAGGCAATCAACAGGGCGACTATGGCCACTAAGCTGGCTACGGTGAGGGATATTTGGGTTTGGGTGGTTGCCTGTTCAGTTGCTTGTAAGTCCAGCTCTTTTACGCGGTTATCGGCCGCTTCCCCCGCCGCATTGTAGATGTTTCTTAAGGCCTTAAACTCTTGCTTGGATTTGGTCTCGTGAAGCTGTTTCGCCCGCGCAAAGTCGTTACTTTTGACTGCGTTAATGACTTCCGATGAGGCTTGATACCAGAGGGAAAATTGCGCTTCAAAGCCATTGGTGGATTGCAGTACGAGCAGGTGATCTTTAAGGATTTTTTTAAACTCGCCCATTCTGTCACGGGTTTGGTCGACGTTTTCTTGCCAGTTATCAATTTCACTCTTGCGATTCTCGGCTGATAATTCTTCCCTCAATAACACTTCTTCACTGAGCTGTGCTTGGTAAAGATCGCGGTCTGCATTGAGAATTGCCGAAATCGCAGGATTAAATAACTGACTGAACTCTTGCATCTGCTTTACCGTCGCACGGCTTTGCATGGCGTCTGTGACGGCCATAACAATGAGCGCTGTCGCCATAATGGCAAACATCAGTGAAAACTTAACGCGAATACTGTTAAACATAGGAGTATCTCCATTAATAACCTAATAAATAGCTTAGCCGTTATTGATGAAATTGCTTTTACATGCAGTAAATTGCGATGGGATTCTGGGCGAAGTTTTGTGCCCATAGAAAGAAGATGAATAGCCCCGACTGTGCAGCCAGGGCTTAGGTGTTTAGCTTAAATTATTCGGGGCAAGCGAAGGTGGGGATGGCTTTTGGCTTAGGTTTTATCTGCACTAGCATGACGCCAATAATGACCATAGAGCCGCCAATGTAATGATAAATGGCCAAGGTTTCATCTAGGATAATGGCCGCCAGTATCGCCGCAATAATCGGCATTAAATTAAAGAACACGCTGGTGCGATCGGCGCCGAGTTTGCTTATGCCATTGATCCAAGCCCACGGCGCGAGCAGCGAGGCCGCAATTGCCGCATACAGTATTAGTGGTGCCGATTGCGTGCTGATCGCCATACTCGGGCTACTGAACAGCAGTGGTGTCAGCATGAATACGGCTATGAGTCCTTGAATATAAACCGATTCCCAAGTGGGCAGTGGTAATTGCCAGCGTTTTAGTAATACACCATAGAGTGCATACACAAAGGCGCTGAACAGCAATAACAAGTCACCTTGGGTGACGCCGATGGCAAGATTCATCATATCGCCGTGGCTTAACATAAAAATTAAGCCAACGAGCGAGATCAGTGTGCCACCAAAGGCTAACGGCGACAGCTTCTGTTTGAGTAAGGGAACGGCTAAAAACAGGCTGATCATAGGCACGAGTGAGGTGATCAATGCCATATTCGTCGCCGTGGTGGTGGCCGCGGCAAAATAGGCCAGACTCTGGTTGAGCACCATACCTAGCATGGCCAAAGTCGCGAACTTAGGTAACAGTGGCAAGATCACTCGGCGCTTTTGCCACACGCGACCCGCGACAAAGGGCGTTAATAGCAACATTGCAAAAAACCAACGGTAAAACGCTATGGCTTCAGGATCGATAATCCCAAATGAGAGTTTATTAACTATCGAGTTACCCGCCCAAATGAAAACGGCTAATAGGGGAAACAAATACAACATGATTTTGCCTTTCGATACTGGTTTACGTGGCTGGACATGAGTGAATAGGCATAAGCGACTGAGTCTACATGGCTAAAACTGAGTAACTCAGAACGAGAGACTCTGCTTACTACGTATTACTTATACATCCAGATAATCATTGCAGGCAATTATCCATGGTCGGTTATGATATAGATATCGCTTATCAGACAAGGTCAGTTCCTCGGCGGACAGAGTGCTATGGGATGGAAAAATCGCTTGAGCGCGATTAAACCAGTGCGATTAAATCTGGATTGCTTGAGTGCTATTAACCAGTTGAGTGCTATTGAATCAGAGAGTGTATTGAGCTAGAAGGCTTTAAGGACAGACAAATGCGTACGGTTTATCATCCCCTTACGGCAGAGCAAGAGCCAGTTGCGGATATTTTCTTTAACTATGAAGCTTTCTTGCCAAATACGGTAACGCCAAAACATCAACATGTTTGGGGACAACTGCAGTTAATCAGCGGTGGCATCATGGAGTTACATGCTGCAGGGCAACGGTTTTTATCTCCGTCGCAATATGCAATTTGGGTGCCTGCGGGGATAGAGCATGAAAGTTTCACTCGGCGTAGCATCCATTATTGTTCGATGAATATCGTTGCCGAGCGGGCTGCGGCGTTTCCCCTAGAGACTTGTTTGTTAGCTGTGACTCCTATTGCCCAATCAATCGTAAACGATCTGCGGGAGCGGCAAGTTAGAGTGGCAAACTCGGCAGCGGATAAACGGCTTGTTGAGGTTTTGCTCGATCAGCTCACTATCGGCCAAGCTCTGCCGCAATTTTTGCCCACAGTCTCAGATAAACTGTTACAGCCGTTGTTGCTGGCACTCGAAGCCGACCCTGCGAGTCCTAAGACCTTTAAATCTTGGGCCAATGAATTACATACCACAGAGCGTACCTTAGCCCGTCGTTGCCAAGAGGCGCTGGGGATGAGTTTTACCGAGTTAAGGCAAAGGCATAAGTTTATCTATTCATTACAATTGCTGCGTCAGGGGCTAGCTATTAAAGAGGTGGCATTAACGCTCGGCTATAACCAAACCTCACCTTATATTGTGATGTTTAAAAAGTATGCCCAGTGCTCGCCGGAGCAGTATCGCCGTCGATTGTGATGGCGCATAGACTTATGTTGAAAAATGACCTCTTATTAATTCGAACGCTAGCGGATGTTGTGAGGCGATAAGCGGATAAAACCGAGAAATAAAATAGGGTGCCAAAGCATTTAGCACCCTATTTTCGGCCTATTTAAAGAGAGGATTTAAGGGTTTTTACATTGGTGGATAAATTAGTCGGATGCTTTTTGGCGGTTCCGTTTATCCTGACGCTTCTCTTTTAAGGTTTTCATTGGCGGTTTTTTGTTTTTTTCTTTACTCATAGATATAGACTCCAAAGTGAAGGTCACTATCCGGTTCCGCGCCGCAATTCGGTTCCGATAGTTGGGCTCAATTTTTATTTCAGGCTTAAATTGAGTCGGTTAATTTATAAAGGACACATAAAACGTAATTTAACGATGAGGTGCCGAACCTAAACCTCTTAACCCCTTTGCTGTTTTACCTTAAAGCGCTGCCATGACTTAGTGTAAATAGTGGCAAAAGGCGTTAATTTCAGTGTTAAATTAATTTAATGCCTGTCTTTAATAAATAACGCGGCCAGTTAATGACTTCAAAATAACATTCCTTCTTATCCTATTATGTTGAAAGTACCGCTAGAAGCCGCCGCTAATAGCGAGTTGAAGTATGTTGTCACGGAGTAGAACACACTATATCTTTAATTACGTCATCTAAAACGGCTTAACACTTGAGTAGATTCAGTCAACATAAATCACTAAAAGCCATTAGAAATAACGCTGCTTAAATCAGCTGGCTACTTAGCTTTTTTAGGTTTTTTCGCTAGACTGACATCTTTAATCATAAACAGCACTGGCTTGCCTAAAATACTCACTTCAGCCAACTCGCCCTTAGATCGCCCAAGCAAGCTTACGCCTAAATCGGATATAACAGAGAAGCGTCCTGCACTGGGTTTATGCTTTGGTGGATACACGAGCTCAATTTGATACTCCTGTTGATCCTGCAGATTAACTAAGCCGATCTCCCGCCCCACAGTCACTTTATCACTCGCCACATCATGCTTGAGCTGCTCAAGTTTGCTAATCACGCCTGCCAAAGCAGTTGGGCGCAGGGAGGCATTAAAACTGTTCTGTAAATAATAGGTTTCGGTTTTTAGTATAAAATTCTGAAATAAACCGCTAAAAAAGGAATATGCCATTTCCGCCTCTGAAATAACCAAGTAAAAGTGCAAGCAAAGAATTTAAAAAAGAGGAATAACTGGATTCAGTGCTTATTTAACAAGAGTATTAAAGTTTTGCCGAGCGCGAGTGACGCTCGGCTTAGACTGGGAATTTGAGTGAGAAGCGGAATGATTTAGCCAAGCAGCAGGTTAAACTAAGTGTGCTCGCTAATACATGGGGAAATAGTGATGAAAATGCAGTGCTAAACATAGTTTTACATCTCCAGTCAAAAAGTGTGTGTTATGGGTTGCTTTTTTAAGCGCTCAATATGGCAAATAATGTAAAGTGCTAACTAAGTAAAGTGCTAATTAAATAAGCCATGTTTACTTGGTTGATACCATAGGCCAAGTGAAAAAATAATGCAAGCCCAACCAGGTTTATATTGCTGAATATACTTATCTACAGAAATATGTATTTAACACTAAATTAACTTTGTTGGTGTTGATGCCAATCTTAGTCAATTTAATCCTAGCACGCGTAAAATAAATCGAGCACTGATGGGGTTAGCGATGAAATACCCATTAAGTAAATAGCGCACTAATTCACTAAAGTTGCTCATTCAAATAAAGTACTCATTCAATAATGTACATTCGAATAATCCCTTAGCTCGGTGATTATAATACTTAAGTATATTTTAACGCTATGCTATGCAAGCTAACTGAATTAAGCCTTAATGTGTGCGTTTAAATGGTAAATATCGGGTATCCGCTTAGGTGGTTAATCCCGCGCCTTTTAATAGTATTTTAATGCACATGGAGACGAGGAACAGGCAACTGACGCTCGTGCACCAAATGAGCACTAACCAGCCGAGTCGATAGCTGAGGGATTTAGTTGGGGTCGTCATGTTTATCTCCAGCATGTGTAAAGTTATCTAAAGTGAATTAGCGACCTAAGCCAAATTAGCTTAGGTCGCGTTTTGGGAAGCCTCTTGTACCTGAGTCATGGCTAGTGATAGCCTGTATCTTTAGTGACTTTGCCGCGGAACACGTAGTAGCTCCAAAAGGTGTAAACCAAAATCAGCGGGATGATCATCAGCGCGCCGACGAGCATAAAGCTTAAGCTGCTATCGGGCGCTGCCGCCTGCCAAAGGCTGATATTGGGCGGAATAATGTGTGGCCAGATACTGATCCCGAGCCCACTAAAACCTAAAAAAACCAGGCATAAGGTGAGCAGGAATGGCTGATAGTTATCATCGCGGCGCAAAGATTTCATCAAGGCCCAGCCGCAGGCTAATACCAGTATGGGCACTGGGGCAAAGTAGAATAAATTCGGTAAACTAAACCAGCGCAGGGCAATATTGGGCTGCACAAAAGGCGTCCATAAACTGACTAAGCCTATGGTCATAAGTAGGCATAAGGTCAGTGCTCTGCCGAGTTGTTGCATGGTCGTTTTAAGCTCGCCTTGGCATTTTTTCACCAGCCAAGTCGCGCCGAGTAGCGCATAGGCCAGCATAAGGCCAAATCCACAGAAGAGTGAAAAGGGCGATAACCAATCGAAACTTCCGCCACTAAATTGTTGGTTACTCACCGAAATACCTGAGATAAACGCCCCCAGTACTACGCCCTGTGAAAAGGTGGCAGTGATAGAGCCGAACATAAACGCTTTATCCCAGAATGGTTTAGCTTCTGCGTCCGACTTAAATCTAAACTCAAACGCCACGCCGCGAAATATCAGTGCCAGCAACATAATAAGCAGCGGTATGGTCAGCGCTTCGAGCACTATGGCGTAGGCGAGGGGAAAGGCACCGAGCAGGCTGGCGCCGCCGAGCACTAACCAGGTTTCATTACCATCCCAAACGGGGGCAACGGTATTGACCATAATGTCCCTGTCGTCCTCGTCGTGAATAAAGGGAAACAGTATGCCGATGCCGAGATCAAAGCCATCCATCACGATATACATCAAGGTGGCAAAAATGATGATCCCGAACCAAATCAAGGGTAAATCGAATTCCATGGTGAGCCCTTAAATATGTTTAAGATTAAATAAGTAAAACTAGATTTATTGACTTTAAAATTAATGGCTTGTCGCCGCGATATCTGGCCCTTTGCGGATGAGTCGCATCATATAGCTATAACCCACGCCGAAGATGCCGCAGTAACTGACGATGAAAATTCCTAGGCTGATACTCAGGTGGGTAACGCTGTGGGAAGACACGGCATCCTGAGTGCGCATCAATCCTTGGATCACCCAAGGTTGGCGGCCAAGCTCGGTCGTAAACCAGCCAGCTAGTGTCGCGAGCAGTCCTGCGGGGCCGAGCAGCAAGACAAAACGCAGAAAGTGTTTATTGCTGTAGAGTTTGTCTTTGCGTCTGAGATAAGCGCTCCACAGTCCGGCAAAAATCATCAATAGGCCTAAGCCGACCATGACTCTAAAACTCCAAAACACTAACAACACATTGGGTCTGTCCTCGGCGGGATACTCAGTCAAGGCTGGCACTTGTTTGTTTAAATCGTGCTTTAAAATCAGGCTAGCCAGCCCTGGGATTTCAAGGCTGAAGTGGTTTTTCTCTGCGTCCATATCAGGAATGGCAAATAAGACTAATGGAGTGGGTTTATCGCCCTCATTACGCCAATGGCCTTCCATCGCGGCGACTTTTACAGGCTGATATTCAAGGGTATTTAAACCATGGAAGTCACCAATCACAGCTTGCAGCGGCGCGACGATTAACGCCATCCACATCGCCATAGACAACATCTTACGGATTGCTGGCGTGTCGTTACCTTTGAGTAAATGCCAAGCCGCCGATGCGCCCACAAAGAAAGCCGACGAAATAAACGCCGCCACTGTCATATGGGCTAAACGATAGGGAAATGAAGGGTTAAACACTATCTGAAACCAATCCACTGGAATGACGCGATTGTTCACGATTTCAAAACCTTGGGGCGTCTGCATCCAACTGTTTGAAGCTAAGATCCAGAAGGTCGAGATAATCGTGCCCGTGGCGACCATACAAGTGGCGAAGAAATGCAGGTTTTTGCCGACCTTCTGCTGACCAAATAGCATGACCCCCAGAAAACCCGCTTCGAGGAAGAAGGCGGTAAGCACTTCATAGGTGAGTAGCGGCCCAGTTACGCTGCCCGCGAAGGCAGAAAATGCGCTCCAATGGGTACCAAATTGGTAGGCCATAACAATGCCAGAGACCACGCCCATGCCGAAGTTAATGGCAAAAATCTTCGACCAAAATAGATAGAGTTGTTGGTACACCTGATTCGCCGTTTTCAGCCATAAGCCTTCTAATACCGCTAAATAAGTGGCGAGGCCGATAGTGATGGCGGGGAAAATAATGTGAAAAGAGATAGTAAAAGCGAATTGGATCCTAGCAAGTACAGTGGCATCAAAATCAAACATAATTTCCTCGAGAGATAAGAGTCTCGTTACAAAGGCATTCATTAATGCAGTGTCCACTGAACCTAATATTGGCCCAGCGGTGAAAGCTTGTGTGCCATTAGAGCATGGGATAAGCTGGCTATAACAGACACAGAATATATTGATTGAGCTATAACAGATGGCGAAGTACGAGCAGTTAGCGCAGGAATTAAAGACACGAATAGCCCAAGGCGTCTGGCAGGCGGGGGACAAGTTGCCGTCGCTGCGCCAAACTGTGGCCGATTCGGGTTTGAGTTTGATGACAGTGCTTAATGCCTATCAGCTATTGGAAAGCCAAGGTGTGATTACCGCGCAGGCAAAATCGGGTTATTTAGTAGCGCCGCAGCCAGAAACCTTTCGCTATCCCGACCGTCAGCGGCAGATTTATCTCTCTGATAAAGTGGATATTAACGAGTTCGTCTTCTCTGTTTTACAGGCGTCAAAACAGGCGGGCATAGTGCCCTTTGGCTCAGGTTTTCCCGATCCCAGTTTATTCCCGCAGCAAGCGCTGGCGCGCTCGTTAGTCAAGGTTACTCGGCACATGTCACCGTCTTTTGCTGCCGATAATTTACCGCCAGGCAATGCGGGGCTGCGTAAGGCGATTTCCCAACGTTATGCCAAATTGGGCATGAGCATTTCACCCGATGAAATCATCATTACCTCGGGCGCCATGGAGGCGCTGAACTTGAGTTTATCGACCCTAACTCAAGCGGGGGATTGGGTAGTCATTGAATCCCCGACCTTTTATGGCGCGATGCAAGCCATTGAGCGGCTTAAGCTTAAGGCGATTGCGGTCGCGACCGATCCACAACAGGGGATTGATCTCGAGGCGCTAGCGGAAGTGTTAAAAACTTACCCAGTAAAAGCCTGCTGGCTGATGAGCCAACATCAAAACCCCTTAGGTTGCAGCTTGTCAGATACTAAAAAACAGGCGCTTTATCAGTTACTAAATGAGCATAAGGTCAGTTTAATTGAGGATGATGTTTATCAAGAGCTTTATGTCGACGCTAGCGCGCCAAGGCCAGTAAAAGCCTTCGATACCGAAGGACGAGTGTTGCACTGCGGCTCATTTTCTAAGTCTTTGATTGCAGGTTATCGTGTCGGCTGGGTGGCGGCGGGGCGCTATGCACCTCAGTTACAACGATTACAGTTAATGTCGACGTTATCGACCAGCGCGCCCATGCAGCTTGCCATTGCCGATTTTATTCAGTCGGCACAATATGAGCGCCATTTGAAGCAGTTACGTAAAAAGTTAGCCGATCGCAAATTGGCCATGTACCAACTACTACGCGCGCATCTGCCCGAGTCTGTGGGGGTTAACTTTGCACAAGGCGGCTATTTTCTTTGGTTAGCGCTGCCAGCACACATGGATGCGACACAAATTTATTCTGAGGCGATAGCGCGCGGGATCAGTGTAGCTCCCGGCAATCTCTTTAGTAATCAGGTCGAGTTCCGCCATTTTATGCGCTTGAATGCCTCATACGAGTGCTCGCCAGAGATAGTCTCTGCTGTTGTAGTGCTGGCCGAACTTATCCGTAACTATTCGCACTAGCTCATTATGCTAGCTCGTTAAGTGAGCCTGTTATGTTAGCCCGCTTTGTTGTTTGAGGTATGGTGTCAGAAGTTAAATGCTGGAATAAAAAAAGTTTTAGACTTCCAGATGTCTATCTGTTAGCTTGTTGAACATGCACAAATCTTGTGCAATCCTTTGGGTTCGAACAAGGACAGCACTCTGTTGAAGGAAGGCAAAATGAAGCTTGAATCACTGGCATTACACTACGGTTATGAGTCAGAAGTGACCACAAAAGCGGCCGCGGTACCTATCTATCAAACCACCTCTTATACCTTCGATGATACCCAGCATGGTGCTGATTTATTTGACTTAAAAGTCGCAGGTAACATTTATACGCGGATCATGAATCCCACCACTAGCGTGCTAGAGCAACGTCTGGCAGCCATTGAAGGCGGCATAGGTGCGCTGGCCGTGGCATCGGGTATGGCGGCGATTACCTATGCGATTCAAGCCCTGACTCAAGTTGGCGATAATATTGTCAGCACCAGTCAGCTCTATGGCGGCACTTACAATTTGTTTGCCCATACGCTGCCGCGCCAAGGCGTTGAAGTGCGTATGGCGGCCTTCGATGATTTTGAAGGCCTCGATGAGCTGATCGACGACAAAACTAAGGCCTTGTTCTGCGAATCGATTGGTAATCCCGCGGGCAATATTGTTGATTTACAACGTTTAGCCGAGATTGCCCATAAGCATGGTGTGCCTTTAATTGTCGATAATACGGTCGCAACCCCAGTATTATGTCGCCCGTTTGAGCACGGCGCCGATATCGTTATTCATTCTTTAACCAAATATATTGGTGGCCATGGCACGACCATTGGCGGGGTGATTATCGATTCTGGCAAGTTCGATTGGGTGGCCAATAAAGAAAGATTTGCCTTACTTAACCAAGCCGATCCTTCTTACCATGGCGTGGTTTATACCGAAGCCTTTGGCCCTGCGGCGTTTATTGGTCGTTGCCGAGTGGTACCGCTGCGTAATACTGGCGCCGCGCTTTCACCGCACAGCGCATTCTTACTGTTGCAAGGCCTTGAAACCTTAAGCCTTAGAATGGAGCGCCATTGCTCGAACGCGCTAGCATTAGCCGAATATTTGGTGTTGCATCCGGCGGTGAGTTGGGTGAATTACGGCGCCTTGCCGAGCAGCCCTTATCAGGATAATTGCCACAAGATCACTGGCGGAAAAGCTTCTGGGATCATTAGCTTTGGGATTAAAGCGACCACGCCTGAAGAGGGTAAAATTGCCGGTGGACGTTTTATCGATGCGCTGCAGATGATCCTGCGTTTAGTGAACATCGGCGATGCGAAATCCTTGGCCTGTCACCCTGCGAGTACCACGCACAGACAGCTCGATGCCGATGAACTGGCAAGGGCGGGCGTGTCAGAAGATCTTATCCGTATCTCGGTTGGGATTGAGCATATCGACGACATCATTAATGATGTGGCGCAGGCGCTCGATAAGGCACTGGTGAGCAAGTAGTTCTTATCGAATAGCCCATGTCGAATAGCTGATACCCCATCGATTTATTAAATCGTTAACAGTAAAAAGCCGCCATTGATTTAATTCGATGGCGGCTTTTTTAGTGCTTTTAAAACGATGTTAATCTTGCTGCAATCGATTTCTAGCCTTCTGGTAGAAGTAAGAAACGGTAAGTAAAATAACCCCGATCAGCATAAAGGCAATGACCTTTTGCACTAGCTCGAAGGACGCCATATCCAGTAATAGCACCTTGAGCGTCGATAGGATAAATAGCCCTGCGGCGAGGCGGATCATATCGGCATTTTGTGGTTTTAAGCTGATAAACATCAACACACTGCCATGGATAACCAATAAAATCGCGCTGAGTGGGGCGGCAATCATGCTATCAAAACTATAACTCCACATGAAGTAACTCAAGGCGAGTAACAGATGCCAACCCCACTTAAGTCCTTGTAATGGCAAGATACGTCTATGCAAGCGTATTGCTGCGCCGTGCTGCAAGATAAGCCTTGCTAGTAGTGCTAGTGATAAAAACTCGATTAACACAAACGAGGCATTATCACGATTAAGCCCAAGCGTGATCTCAAAATGCAACATGATGGGCAACAGGGCTAAGCCTAACGTTAGGCCGTAGGCGAGATGGTAGCTTTCCTTTATTGCGGCTTGGATTTGGGCTACTAGAGTTAACTTCATGCTATGTGAGGCTTGGCCTTCAGCGCTTTTGCTTAAACTTTTTTGGATAAGCAAGGCAAAATAACCACTTAAGGCCAATGCTGTCATGGCTATTCCGACGAGCTCTGAATGATTAAAGCCATAAACGATCACGGCCAATACCAGTGCAAAGTAATAAGGGCTCAGTTGCCATTGTAGCTGCAGCAAGGGGCGCCATGTCTCGGGTAATTGGCGATAACGAAGCAGGGTGAAGCCCATAAAGAGGGCTCCAATAACCAGCGCCGCGAGTCCTTGCCAAACGTGAATAAGACATAGCGAGGCGGTCATCAGAACCGCTAGCCAAGTGAGGATTTTGGCCTCAATGTTCAAACTCTTATGTTTAACAAAGTAGGCAAAACCTAGGCTCATAAAGGTGCTCAGCCAGAGGGCAATAGCGGTATATTCCCAATAGTTGCGGATAACTTTAGGCAGCAGAATAAGCGGCAGCAGCAAATAGCAGAAGATTTGCATGCTATAAGCGGCTTTGGCAAATAGGGCATCTTTATAGTGGCGGCGATACCAATAATGGGCCAAGAGTAAGGCGGTAAATAACTCAATTCGTGCCAGTTTGGCCATGAGCGGCTGGGCGCTAAAGCTAAAACTGTCCGCGAGCGTTATGCCTTCAACGACCTTAAAGAGCAGTGGCAATAGCAAGAGCCAAGCGGCAAATTCGCTGACAACGAGTTTGTCCTTTGCGCTTAAGTACAGCAGTAATAGGCTAACTAGCGGCAAGATAGCGAGATAGTAATCGCTGCTCAAAAGGTAAGCCGCGAGGATAATTGTCGCCACATAAAAACCGCTTAATAGTTCTTTTAATATTCTGCAAAGCTGATGTTCTAACGCAGAAAGCGGCGCATGGGTGAATGTTAATAGTCGAATGGCAAAGACTAAGGCGGCGCAACTTAAGGCCAGTGCGATCAGCGAAACGCCAAAGGCCGACAAAGCTGAAATTGCCAAGGCATCTAATATGCTGGATTCTAACAGTGCCATGCTATCAAGCACGCTAAACGCATTTAACCCTAATCCCATTAGCAGTAATACATAGGCTTCGGCGCGCACTGAAACCAGCTCTTCTTTGGTGCCAATCCATAACAGTAATAAGGCTTCGAGCAGTAAGACTAAGCCGAGGAAATCATGGCTAAGTAAATACAGTGCTGCAAATCCGGCAAAACTTCCTGCAAAGACTAACAATAAGCCGCTGCGGGCTTTTTCTAAGCGGCTTTTTAGCTGCCAATAGAGGGCTGCACAGATCAGCGCGTTGACCGCAAAGATTTCCCCTGCGAACTCAGTAAATTGCGTTAATTCGAATAGCACAAAGGCGAGCAATGCTATCGGCAGGGCGAGTATGCGATGGCTCAGCGTATTGCTTTGTTGTTTATCTTGATGGGCAAACTGCTGGGGAAATATTAGGCCGGTGATGCCGTAGAGATAAAAGGTCGCATTAATACTGATAAGCGCCAGCAGACTGCCGCCGCCAAAGTCGGTGAGTGGCAATGGCACAAAATAGCTAAAGGCTTCGATGCAGCCAATGTGCAGCAGGGCGGTGATTTCCACTAATAGCGGCCACTTTAGCTTATAACTCTGGGCAAGGGCGCCGGCACCAATAAGCAGTAAATAAGGCAGATACAGCAGCGGTGCATAGCTTTGGGATAACAACATCATAGGCGCGGTCGAGCCGCCGACTAAGGCGATGACGGCAATGACTTTGGCATCTAAGCGCATCGATAGGCCATAACCTGCCAGAGTGATTATTAACAGTAAGATAAAACTCGCGCTATTGGGGATGATTTCAAAATATGGCCCAATAAAGTAAGCGCAGAGAAAGTTAAGGATAAGGCCTAATCCAACTATCCCTGAGCCAAAGTCCGCCATGCCCGCGCGTTTTTGGCGAATAAAAATCCCGCCGGCTATGATAGCGTTCGCGCTGGCAAAACCGAGTAGGGCTTTGCCCAGTTCTGAAAACCAATGGTTGATGGAATATTGCAGTAAATAACCAAAGCCTAAGGTCAGGGTGATGATCCCTGCGACTGTCATCAAGAAGACCGGGCCCAATCCCTTAGCTTGATAATGATGGTAGAAGGATTTGATTTGTTCGGTAATTGCGCCAAAGGGCGCCATGATGGCCGCTAATCCTTGGGATAACAGGTCATCAAATTGACTCGCCACTTGCACGCTTGCCTGTAATTTAACTTCATCACTCAGTTGTTGGCCCTGCGCCTGGTATTCGGTTTTAGTAGCTTGTTCTGCCGAGGTATTTTTGGTGTTTCTTTGCCAAGGGTCTCCTTGCACAGCATTTTGCTGCCATGGGTTGGGTTCTGCAGGAACTGGCGCTACTGGAGCGGACTCAAGGATTGGCGTGTGTGCCGCGTAGGTTAATGTGGGCGCGTTATCGGTGGCGGGAACCACTGCCGCAATCGATGCAGCACCCGCTGTCATACTATCTGCCGCCATACTAAGACTGGTGTCAGAGGCGTCTTCAGTCGCAATTTGCTGACTTAAGGTATCGAGCTTAGTTGAAAATTCTGCCAACTGGCGGCTGAGTGAAGATTGCTGCGATAAATGCAGCGACTGTAATTGTGCCAGCTCAGCTTTTAGTTGGGCGACGTCATCCTTTAACGGCATATCTCAATCCTAGTTAAGTGCCTAATTGCTGTAGAAGCTTAGTGTTTAACCATTAGTGCTTAAGAATTCGTGCTTAAGAATCTAATTGCTAGAAAACAAACAGCTTAAAAACTAATAGCTTAAAAAAATTTAGCGCTTAAGAATTTAAGTACTTAAGCACCTTTGCAATAGGATTGTACTTGCGGCAGGGGATTTCGGCTAGCCATAGCGAGTGTCACAAAGTGCTGATAGTGGAGTAGATCAAAATGTTAGCGGGTGCAGTTTAACAAAGAGCCAGACATTGCTGGCCCTGATTAAAGTACTCATTAGTGGCAGGAATTAGCGGCAGAATTATTTCTTTTGCGCCTGCAGGATCACAAATTTACCGTTGGAGGCGACTGTGGTGCAGTTTTTAAATAAGCGCTGTAATTTCACATGGTAAGCCAGATGGCGGTTGCCGACGATATGTAAAATACCCCCGTCTTTTAAGCGGCGGCGGGCGTCTAAAAACATCTGCCACGCGATATGATCGGTAATGGCTTCACCTTGATGGAAGGGCGGATTACACAGCACCAGATCCGGTTGCACTTCTTCTGGCAGATGCGTCATGCAGTCGTCCCAATAGAAGTGGCCTTTATCTGCAGGCAATTGATTACGTGCCCAGTTTGCCTTGGCTGATGCGACCGCCATTTCGGAATCGTCGATAAAGTGGATATCAGCTTCAGGGAATAACTGAGCGGTTCGCAATCCCAGCACGCCATTGCCACAGCCGAGATCGACAATCGACTTGAAATCCCCTTTCGGCAAATTTTCGAGCATGATGCGTGCGCCAATATCTAGTTTGTTGGCGGCGAACACATTACTTAAGTTGCTGATCTCAAGTTGATATTCAGGTACGGCCCAAGTCACTTCTTTCGCTAATGGTCTTGGTTTGCCATCGCTGACACAGGTAATCACTCGGGTGTTTTTCCATGCTAAGCTGGCGCTTGCTGGGCCTAAATGCTTAGCAAAGACATCGAGCAAGGCGCTATTAATCGATTTGGCTTTGGCTGCCACTAATACACGAGTGCCAGCGGGTAACACTTGCGATAAGCGTGTTAGCTGGTGGGTAAAGTAGCTTAAGTTCTTAGGCAACTTCATCAATACTAAGGCTAAGTTTTCTGGCAAGGTATCGCGGCTGGTAAACCATTGCAGATTATCCAGCGGCAACTGATTGCGCCCATGGTTTTGTTCTGTGCCTAAAAAGCTGGTTCTGGCATCGGTTTCAACACACAGTGGCCAACTTGGATTCAGTTTCGATACACCACAGCTTAAGGCGCCGAAACTGTCGTTGATAATGGCGGTTGGCACGGCGGCTTGCTCTGACTCAATAAGGCTTTTGAGTAAGTGTTCATCGGCGGCATCCCAAGCTTGAAGATTAGATTCCTGCTGAGCTGGATACCGTAAAAGTTCGAGTTCAACACCCGCTACTGAAAATTGTGTTGTCATGTGCCACACTGCGCCAATAAATTAAGGCGCAGATTATCGCAGATTTCATGGCGCAGTGCGACGGCTCTGCATTAAGGGTTAATATATAGCCCTAATATAGGCCTAATGTATCGTCCTAAATGCAGCCCTGCTGTGGACGAAGCGGTAAGTAAACGGCCGGATAGGAGAGGGTGCTGAACAAGCAAGATGATGACTAAAGATAATAATCAGCGTGACCAGAGTAACAACCAAGGTGGCGGCCAAAGGGTTGACTTGTTTTCTGAACTTGAGCTTGAGTTTGATGCAGCGTCGGATTCTGATTTGCAGTTAAGTTTGAGCATGGCCGAACAAGGTTCGAAAAAAACTGAGCAACCCACACCGCCAATCACCTTAGTGCGGGGTTATCTTAATGCTGAGCAGCAAGCAGTGCTGATGAAAGAAGCGCAGACTTATCCCTTAAGTCGCCCCGAAATCCAAGTATTCGGTCAGTTTCACGCGATTCCCCGCCAGCAAGTGTGGTTTGGCGATTTGGGCTGCGACTATTTATATTCAGGACTGTTTATCCGCGCCTTACCTTGGCCTAAATATGCCCATAAGTTGAGGGAAAAGTTAACGCGGGATTATGGATTGACCAGCAATGGGGTATTAGTCAATCGCTACGCAGATGGTAAAGATTGCATGGGAGCCCACAGCGATGATGAACCAGAAATTGCCCATGGTAGCCATATTGCGTCTATTACTTTAGGCGCCACGCGGGATTTTGTGCTTAAGCATAAACACAGCCAAACCAAGTACAACATCAGTTTGCACAGCGGCGATCTGCTGATCATGCATTGGCCCATGCAAAACGATTGGTTACACAGCTTACCTAAACGCTTGAAAATAAAAGAGCCCCGCTGGAACTACACCTTTAGACAACTCATCGTTAATTTCCATGGCTAAATGCCCGTTGTTAAATGCCTACTGTTAACTGTTTGTGGCTGCGGACTGCCTGCCAAATAAGGTGAGATATAATGTGGTCGCAGAGCAGCAAACCGAATAAGTGAATTTGATCTTTTCCACCTGAAGCAGTACTCTGCGGCCACTGGATTTTCCCATTCTGAGACTCGAATATGTCCAATACTCATGCGCAGGGCACAGTGGCTAACATTATCACGCAGAAGCTAACCGAAGGCTTCTCGCCGACGCACTTAGAAGTGATCAACGAAAGTAATCGTCACCATGTGCCCCCGAATTCAGAAACCCATTTCAAAGTAGTGCTCGTGAGCGATCAGTTTGATGGTTTACGCCTCTTAGCCCGTCATCGATTGGTTAACACTCACTTAGCCCATGAGCTAGCGAATGGCGTGCATGCCTTGTCAATTCACACTTTCACTCAAAGTGAGTGGGATGCGAATGCGCAAGTGCCTAATACGCCAAATTGCCGCGGTTAATCAAAAATTATTGCAGTTAATCAATAGACTAATTAATCAGCTCTACAAAGTTAATTAGCTTAGATCCCAAGGCCACTCCTCATCGAGTGGCTTTTTGTTTTAGGTCAAACTAAGGCCATTTTCTGGTTTCCTTACCCGAGTTTCTGGTTTCCCTATAGGCGTTTCTGTGTTAACAATATGTTCTATTTTAAGGGTTTGGGTGATGCGATTGCGGAGCTCTGTCCTGAGAGCATGTTCACGTCTGTTAGAACCATAGGCTCGTTTGATGTCAGGGAGAGTATTAAAAATGCGTAAGTTTGGGAGTGTACTCGTCTTAATGCTGCTGATGGGGCTGAGCGGTTGTAATCCCGCAGCCAGTGACGCGCAAAGCGTAGCCGTTTCCCATGCTGCAACGGATGACTCCCAAGCTATTCCCGCTATTGAATGGCGCCTTGCGACCTCTTGGCCCAAAAACTTCCCCGGTTTAGGTATGGCTCCAGAACGCTTCGCCCATTTAGTCAATGACATGTCTAACGGTCGGTTAAAGATCCACGTTTATGGCGCGGGTGAGTTAATGCCAGCGTTTGCCGTATTTGATGGTGTGAGTCAGGGTAAAATTCAAATGGCCCATGCCGCCTCTTACTACTGGAAAGGCAAGGCACCCGCGGCGCAGTTTTTTTCATCGATTCCCTTTGGTATGACGGCGCAGGAAATGAACGGCTGGCTACACTACGGCGGTGGCATGGCGTTGTGGGATGAAGTGTATCGCCCCTTTGGCATCATTCCCCTCGCGGGTGGCAATACGGGCATGCAAATGGGCGGCTGGTTCAATAAACCGATTAATACGATTGCCGATTTTAAGGGATTGAAGATCCGTATGCCGGGCTTGGGTGGCGAAGTATTAAAGCGTGTCGGCGCTATTCCTGTGAATATGGCGGGGCGTGAACTCTATGGTGCGCTACAAACGGGCTCGATTGATGCGGCTGAGTGGGTGGGGCCATTGAACGACCTTGCCTTCGGTCTACATAAAGTGGCGAAGTACTACTATTACCCTGGTTGGCATGAGCCGGGTTCTAATATGGAATTCTTGATTAATAAAGCCGCCTTCGAGAGTTTACCTCAAGATTTACAAGCCATAGTTAAAGTCGCGGCGAGAGCCATTAATCAAGATATGCTCGATGAATACACGACCCGTAACGTGGCCGCCCTTGAAACCTTAGTGAATGATGAAGGGGTGGTGCTTAAAGCGTTTCCACCGAAAGTGTTGTTGGAACTTGAGAAAATATCTAAACAAGTGATTGAAGAGCAAGCCAATCAAGATCCTTTGATGCGGAAAGTGTACGCCGCCTATCACGCCTACGAGCAAGGTGTGCGCCAGTATCATAAAATATCTGAGGATGCTTACAGCCAACAGCGTCAACACTAAATGCGGGGTGTTTTTAGCACTGACTGTCACATTAATCGCTGATTTATATGAGATGATTTCATCTTAAATTATCTTGTTATCGGCGTAATTCATTTGGTGTTATGCTTGCAAGCCATAAATAGACAGTTACAGTGGCGTTGATGTCGCCCTGAGAATTTGGAGATCCCTATGCCATTACTTGATAGCTTTACCGTCGATCATACTCGAATGAATGCCCCAGCAGTTCGTGTTGCTAAGCATATGAGCACGCCAAAGGGCGATGCGATTACGGTATTTGATCTACGTTTTTGCGCGCCGAATAAAGATATTCTCAGTGAGCGTGGTATTCACACTCTGGAGCATTTATTCGCTGGCTTTATGCGTGACCATTTAAATGGTAGCAATGTTGAGATCATCGATATTTCGCCAATGGGATGCCGTACCGGCTTTTATATGAGTTTGATTGGTGAGCCGACTGAGCGCCAAGTGGCCGATGCGTGGTTAGCTGCGATGGAAGATGTGCTTAAAGTGGTTGAGCAGTCTGAAATCCCTGAGCTGAACGAATACCAATGTGGTACGTATGAGATGCATTCGTTAGAGCAGGCACAAGATATCGCCCGTAATATTATTGCGGCTGGCGTAAGTGTGAATCGCAATGATGATTTGAAATTAAGCGACGAAATTCTAGGTAATCTGTAACGGTTTGCACTCTTACTTGTGTAAGAGTGCCTAGCCAGTAAATTCAGTTTCCTGAAGTTAATGAGAGAAAGCGACGAGAGTCGCTTTTTTTTTCAAACAAATTCAGCTATTTTACAAGTTAATAACAAAAACACCGTACGCTAACAAAATTTTTGGGAGCTTGGTATGCCTAGTCGTTACTTCACAGTATCACTCTGTGCAATTTCTGTATCTCTTGCCTGTTCTAACACAACGTTCGCCGATGATTTCCACAGTCAAATGCTTGAACTGAATCAGCTCAATGACACATTCCACTCCACTGCTGACAGTTTAGCGTTAGGCCAGTTAACGGCTTTGACGGTTTTACCTGCAGATCTTAACGGAAATCCAGCAAGTATTAGTATGCGCAGCGCGAGTCAAGGCGTGGCCGTATTGCAAGATAGAGTGTATTTCTCACCTGCGCCTTATTCTGCACCGCAATTACAACTATTACCCAATCTGCTGCAACAACAGAGTGTCACTGTCACGCCAATGGCGAATATGGCGGTTGGTGGGCAAGGGGCGTTTGGGGTGGTGAGTTATCAAACCTTACCTGTTGCTGAGCAGACCGAGAATAGTAAGGCGACTCTCGAGGGCAATACCGATTCAGACTACAGTGTCGATATGAATTGGGGAGTTAAGCAAAAAGAGTATGGCATGATACTCGCGGTTAACTACAGCGATGGTAGCGGCGCCGAGCACTTGCTCAATGGCCAAGATACTGACCGTCAAACCACTGATATCTTATTTAAAATCAATGCTGCGAGTTTATTAGGTGCCCGAAGTCCGCAGGTGACTGAGTTTACCTACCAGTTCCTCGATGATGATAGCTATCGCTCCCAACTCGGCTTAACGCAGGCCGATTGGCAACAAGACCCGATGAGTTTGTATTCGGCCACGGCTGGAGATAAGTATCAAGGGCGACACCATAAGTATCAACTGTCACACCAAGTTGCGCTTAGTGGTGGGCATAAGGTCATCACGGACTTTTACTATCAATCCTATTCGCAGCAATTAAATCAACTCAATCAATTTGATGGGCAAATGCTCGATACCCAGAGTTTAGCAGTGCTGGCCGCATTTGAACGGCAGCCGACTGTCGATGGCGTCGCGGTCGCCTCGTTACAACAAGACAATGATTTTAGCTCCTTTGGGGTACAAACTGAGTCAGTGAATCAGTATGGCGCTCATCAAATTAGCTATAGCGTCCGTTACCATACGGATAAAGCCGAGATGCACCTTGGCGATCAGCAGAGTCTATGGCAGCAGGACTTGAGTGTAGTGAGTGATGCACCCAATGCGCTGTTGGCTTATACCGATGATGCGACCGCATTCACCTCGGCCATCGACTCCTTGTTTAATTGGGACGGATTGCAGCTCAAACTCGCGCTCGCCTATGAAAAAGTGGATGTTAATCGCAAGGTCAATTTAGCCTACGCCGGACTCGAAGCGGCAGATTTTTCCGACAGCGATTGGATGCCACAACTTGGCGTTTCATATCATGCTGGAGATTGGCGCTTTAGTACGGATATTCGACGCTCATGGACCGCCGCGAGTGCGGGGAATCTTGAGCAAGAGGCACAAGTGTCGCTGCAATATCAAATCAGCGCCCAATATGCCAGCGAGCATTTTAGTGCTGACATCAAAACCTACGTCCAAGATTTTGATAATCTGCATGTCAATTGTGATGCGTATACCCAATGTGCCGACAGTCGTTTGTGGATTCAAGGCAATGTCGTGGATGTGCTGACCAAAGGGGTTGAGCTGAATCTTGGCTATCAGTGGGCTCTGGGCAGTGTGCAGTTGCCTTTAGCTGTGAATTATCAGTATTCGAATGCCGAGTATCAAACCAATAGCTGCAACGAAATCCAAGGCTGCGTCGTGGCTGGCGATAGGGTGGCCTGGTTACCCGAGCAGCAACTGCAGTTGAGTGCTGGAATGAAGTATGACGAATATGAACTGAACGCGAATGTCTTTTATCAATCGGAGCGCGAAATGGGCCAATTCGGCGCAGAATTACAGCCTGTCGCCGCACAATGGCGGGTAGATTTAGCGGCGAATTATCATTTTAACCGTCACCATGAGATTTATTTTCGGATAGAAAACCTCTTAGATGAGACATTAGTCACAACAGCATCAAATAGCGGAATTCGATCGGAAAATGGACGTATTAGCTATTTAGGTTATCAATGGCGCTTTTAAGTTGAACTTTATTTCGTTTGAATTTAAATCAATTGAAACAAATAAGATCGATTTAAGCCGTGTTTAGTGGATGTTTCGACTTTTTGCTAAATTAAATCTTTAATTATTAATGCTATAGTACCCAGTGGCCGTAATATTCTCTCTTTCTGATCCGTCACTAGGTCGGAAGGCGAACGCTGTAGCGCATGATTCTTTTCAATCCATTTTTTAGGTTTGAAATCACCTATAATTTTCGTGGCGATGCCAAGTCAATTGGGGTAAAATGCGCGCGACCAGCGTGATTGCGATCGCATTTCTGTGATAAATCTGCGCTAGCTCAATGCAGTAGGTTTTGTTTAAAACCTAAGTATTTAGCAGGAACGCGGCGCATTGTCTTTCCTTCAAACGTAGTGCTTGTGGATATGATTACAATTAAGAAAGGATTGGAACTGCCTATAGCAGGCGGACCAGAGCAAGTTATCCATAATGGCCCAGCCATTAAACATGTAGCTACTTTGGGTGAAGAGTATATTGGCTTACGTCCAACGATGAAAATCAAAGTGGGCGATAAAGTACAAAAAGGCCAGGTTCTTTTTGAAGATAAGAAGAATTTAGGCGTTAAATATACGGCTTTAGCCAGTGGTACTATATTAGACATTAACCGGGGCGCCCAGCGTGTTCTGCAGTCTGTTGTCATTGCAGTGGAAGGAAACGAAAGCGTTGCCTTTGCTAAATATGATGCCACTGCACTCGATACGCTCGACTCGCAGTTAGTCCGTGACAATCTGATCGAATCAGGTTTATGGACTGCATTGCGTACTCGTCCTTTTAGCAAAGTTCCTGCTGTAGACTCTTCTGCTGCTGGTATTTTTGTAACCGCAATAGATACTCAACCTCTTGCCGCTGATCCCGTTGTGGTGATCCGTGAGCATAAAGAAGATTTTGCTAATGGTCTTAAGGTCTTAGCAAGACTTACTGACGGTAAAGTTTACCTTTGTAAAGCGCCTGGCGCTGATATTCCTGCCGCAAACGCCCAAGTTGAAGAATTTGCTGGTGTGCACCCTGCAGGATTAGTCGGTACTCATATTCACTTCTTATTGTCTGCCTCTGCAAAACGTACCGTTTGGCATATTGGTTACCAAGATGTAATAGCAATTGGTCAGCTATTTACGACGGGTGAACTCAATACCGAACGTGTTATTGCGATCGCAGGCCCTAAAGCGGCTAAGCCAAGACTCGTACGCACTGTTGTGGGCGCGAGTATGACTGAATTAACCGCAGGTGAAGCCTTAGATGGTAATGTTCGTCTGATTTCAGGCTCTGTTCTGAATGGTCGTACAGCCGTTGGCCCACAAGGGTATTTAGGTCGTTACCATGTTCAAGTAAGTCTGTTAGAAGAAGGTACAGAGAAAGAATTTTTAGGCTGGGTATTACCAGGCTCAGACAAATATTCTATCACCCGTGCATTCTTAGGACATCTTGCTCCTTCTCGTCTGTTCAGTATGACGACCAGTACAGGTGGTTCAGACCGCGCTATGGTGCCAATTGGTAACTATGAGCGTGTAATGCCATTGGACATTCTTCCTACTATGTTGTTGCGTGACTTGATTTCAGGTGACTTTGACGGTGCTGCTACGTTAGGCGCGTTAGAGTTAGATGAAGAAGATCTCGCACTGTGTACGTTCGTATGTCCAGGCAAGTATGACTACGGTTCATATCTGCGTGACTGTTTAGATACGATCGAGAGGGAAGGCTAATGAGCTTGAAAGATTTTTTCGAACGTATTGAACCCGACTTTGAAAAAGGCGGTAAATACGAAAAGTTTTATGCCCTATTCGAAGCGGCATACACAATTTTTTATACCCCAGGTAAAGTGAACAAGGGCAAAACCCACGTTCGCGATAACCTCGACCTAAAACGTATGATGATTACGGTTTGGGCTTGTGCTTTCCCAGCGATGTTCGTGGGTATGTACAACGTAGGTTTACAAGCTCAATTAGCTTTAGTGGCTGGTTTTGCTACCCCTGACGTATGGCAAGTGAGCTTGTTCAGCATGTTCGGTACCGAACTGACGGCAAACTCTGGCTGGCCTGCGCTAATGTGGTATGGCGCCTGTTTCTTCCTACCTATCTACGCGGTGACCTTCGCCGTCGGTGGTATCTGGGAAGTGCTGTTTGCCTCTATCCGCGGTCATGAAGTCAACGAAGGTTTCTTCGTTACCTCTATCCTGTTCGCTTTAACGCTGCCAGCAACTATCCCATTATGGATGGTGGCGCTGGGTATCACCTTCGGTGTGGTCGTGGCGAAAGAAGTGTTCGGTGGTACAGGGCGTAACTTCTTAAACCCAGCACTAGCGGGTCGTGCCTTCCTGTTCTTCGCTTATCCGTTGAACATGTCGGGTGATACCTCATGGGTTGTGGCTGACGGCTACTCAGGTGCGACTGCACTGAGCCAAGCTGCTGCGGGCACATTAGATTACGCAATTAACCAAAACTGGTGGGATTCGTTCTTCGGTTTCATTCCAGGTTCAGTGGGTGAAGTGTCTACATTAGCGATTCTGTTAGGTGGTTTGGTCATCATCTACACGCGTATCGCTTCATGGCGCATTGTTGGCGGTGTAATGGTCGGTATGATTGCCATTTCTACTCTGCTGAACGTTGTCGGTAGCGACACTAACCCAATGTTTGCAATGCCTTGGTACTGGCACTTAGTGTTAGGTGGTTTTGCGTTTGGCATGATGTTTATGGCGACAGACCCTGTGTCAGCGTCATTCACTAACCAAGCTAAATGGGCATACGGTATCTTGATCGGTGCAATGGCTGTGTTTATCCGCGTGATTAACCCTGCATTCCCTGAAGGCATGATGTTGGCAATTCTGTTTGCTAACTTGTTCGCGCCATTGTTCGACCACTTCGTGGTTCAGGCAAATATCAAGCGGAGGATTGCCCGTGGCTAGTAATAAAGATTCGTTCGGCAGAACCTTATTTATCGTCGTTGGCCTATGTCTGATTTGTGCGATATTTGTGTCTACTGCAGCAGTGTTACTGAGACCGACTCAAGCAGAAAATAAACTGCTCGATAAGCAAAAGTACATTCTGGAAGCCGCTGGTCTTATCGATACTAAAGCTGGCAAGGTCACCAAAGCGCAAATTCTGGATACTTACGGCAAACACATCGAAGCTAAATTGGTCGATTTAAAAACGGGTACTTGGGTTGATGGTGTTAATGCTGACACTTTTGATCAACGTAAAGCGTCTCGTGATGTGAAAACCTCATTTGTACCTGAGAACGACATTGCTTCAGTGAAACGTGTAGCGGATAACGCTGTGGTTTATCTTGTTCGTGATGAACAAGGCAAATTAACGAGTGTGATCCTGCCAATCCATGGTTATGGCCTTTGGTCTACTATGTATGCCTTCCTTGCTATGGATGCTGATCTAAACACAGTGCAAAGCTTAGTCTACTATGAGCAAGGCGAAACGCCGGGCTTAGGTGGCGAAGTGCAAAATGCTCAGTGGAAAGCGAAATGGCATGGCAAAAAGTTATTTGATGAGCAAGGTAACATTGCTATCAGCGTAACTAAAAACCCAGCTGTTGCTAGCACTGAATACGGTGTAGACGCATTATCTGGCGCAACCTTAACGAGTAACGGTGTGCAACATTCACTGACATTCTGGTTAGGGAAAGAAGGTTTTGCGAGTTTCATTGAAAAAGCACGCAATGGAGGTCTCAACTAATGTCTGACGCTAAAGAACTGAAACAGGTTCTGACCGGACCTATAGTCAACAACAACCCGATTGCTTTACAAGTACTTGGTGTATGTAGTGCATTAGCGGTAACGAGCAAGCTCGAAACTGCACTGGTAATGGCGTTGGCGTTAACTGCGGTAACCGCGTTTTCGAACCTGTTTATCTCAATGATCCGTAATCATATTCCAAGCAGTGTGCGTATTATCGTACAGATGACCATTATTGCCTCTTTGGTAATCGTGGTTGACCAATTGCTGCAGGCTTATGCTTATCAGATCTCTAAGCAGCTGTCGGTATTCGTCGGTCTGATTATTACGAACTGTATCGTAATGGGGCGCGCTGAAGCCTACGCGATGAAAACACCGCCAATGATGAGCTTTATGGATGGTATCGGTAACGGTTTAGGTTACGGTGCAATTCTGTTAGCTGTTGGCTTCGTACGTGAACTGTTTGGTAACGGTTCTCTGTTCGGTGTTGAAATCCTGCACAAGATCTCTGATGGCGGCTGGTACCAACCAAACGGTCTGCTACTACTGCCTCCGAGTGCGTTCTTCCTGATCGGTGTTTTGATTTGGATTATTCGTACCTATAAGCCAGAGCAAGTTGAAGCAAAAGGGTAAGTGCGATGGAACATTATATTAGCCTGTTAATTCGCTCTGTTTTCATTGAAAACATGGCACTGGCCTTCTTCCTAGGTATGTGTACTTTCTTGGCTGTGTCTAAGAAAGTCACTACAGCCATGGGCCTAGGGATTGCGGTAGTTGTAGTGTTAACTATCTCTGTCCCAGCAAACCAAGTTATATATCAAGGGCTGCTAGCTCCTGGTGCACTTGCTTGGGCTGGCGCACCTGAAGCTGACTTAAGCTTCTTGAAATTCATTACCTTTATCGGTGTGATTGCGGCTTTGGTTCAAATTCTGGAAATGGCACTGGACAAGTACTTTCCACCTTTGTACAACGCATTAGGTATTTTCTTACCTTTGATCACAGTGAACTGCGCGATTTTTGGTGCGGTATCATTCATGGTTGAGCGTGACTACAAGTTAGGCGAGAGTGTGGTGTTTGGTTTCGGCTCAGGAGTGGGTTGGGCATTAGCTATCGTATTGATGGCCGGTATCCGTGAGAAGCTGAAGTATGCCGACGTGCCTAACGGCCTACGTGGTTTAGGGATTACCTTTATCACCGCTGGTTTGATGGCCTTAGGTTTCATGTCGTTTTCTGGTGTGTCTCTGTAAGAGACACATAACGGCTTCTTGAATTGGACCTTCTAAGGATAAGTTAATGGATATTCTTGGTATTTTTAAATCTACTCCGCTCGAGGTTTACCTCGGTGTGAGTATGTTTACTGCTATTGTCCTCATCTTGGTATTAGTGATTTTATTCGCTAAGTCTAAGTTAGTGGCTAGTGGTGACATCACGATCGGCATTAATGACGATCCTGAAAAAGCGATTACAACCGGTGCGGGCGGTAAGTTGTTAGGCGTTTTGGCTAACAGCGGTATCTTCGTATCGAGTGCGTGTGGTGGCGGTGGCTCATGTGGCCAATGCCGCGTGGTGATTAAGTCTGGCGGCGGCGATATTCTGCCCACGGAACTTGACCACATCAGCAAAGGTGATGCCCGTAAAGGTTGTCGTCTTTCTTGTCAGGTTAACGTTAAGAACGATATGGAAATCGAGCTTGACGAAGAAATCTTCGGTATCAAGAAATGGGAATGTGAAGTTATCTCTAACGATAACAAAGCCACTTTCATTAAAGAACTGAAGCTGCAAATCCCTGATGGCGAATCTGTACCATTCCGTGCTGGCGGTTATATTCAAATCGAAGCACCTGCTCACCATGTTAAATATGCAGATTTCGATGTACCTGCACAATACCGTGGCGACTGGGAACACTTCGGTTTCTTCAATCTTGAATCTAAGGTTGATGAAGAAACTATCCGTGCATACTCAATGGCTAACTACCCAGAAGAGTTCGGTATTATTATGCTGAACGTGCGTATTGCTACGCCTCCACCACGTAACCTGACTCTGCCTTGCGGTAAGATGTCATCTTACATTTGGAGCTTAAAAGCTGGCGATAAAGTGACAATTTCTGGCCCATTCGGTGAATTCTTCGCGAAAGATACCGATGCAGAAATGGTGTTTATCGGCGGTGGTGCGGGTATGGCGCCAATGCGTTCGCACATCTTCGACCAACTGAAGCGTCTTCACTCTAAACGTAAGATGAGCTTCTGGTACGGTGCACGTTCTAAACGTGAAATGTTCTACGTAGAAGATTTCGACGGCCTTGCGGCTGAGAATGATAACTTCGTATGGCATGTGGCACTTTCAGATCCTCAACCAGAGGATAACTGGGATGGTTACACAGGTTTTATTCATAACGTATTGTATGAAAACTATCTGAAAAACCATGATGCACCAGAAGATTGTGAGTTCTACATGTGTGGACCTCCAATGATGAACGCTGCCGTAATTGGCATGTTGAAAAATCTTGGTGTCGAAGACGAAAACATCTTGTTGGATGACTTCGGCGGCTAATGTTCATTAGTCCTAGATAGAAAAGTTGCAGATGTTGAGGATAATCTCTCATCTGCAACTTTTGCATTTAAGGGCCCAAATAAGAGTAGTAGGTCACTATGTTTCAGACCTTAAAGATCAATATCTCAGTATTAAAGCATTCATTTAACTGGCTAGTCCTCGTAGGGCTGGCCTTTTTTGTTTCAGCCTGCTCAAAGCAGAACGAGGTCATTTCATTAGCGGGCAGCACTATGGGCACGACTTATCACATTAAAGTCGTGCCGAATGAGCAGATGCCGACGGCGCAATTACTTCAAGCGGAAATTGATTTAGCCCTTGAGCTAGTCAATGACCAGATGTCGACGTATCGGCCAAATTCAGAATTATCCCGTTTCAACCAATTGCCATTGGAGCAAAGCGTTGAAGTTTCAGCGGATACCATCAAAGTGGTGCAAGAGGGAATACGCTTATATCAAGTGACGGATAAGGCACTTGATATTACCTTAGGTCCTTTAGTTAACCTGTGGGGATTTGGTCCTGATAAGCGCCCAACTAAGGTTCCGACTCAGGCCGATATAGATGCGGCGAAAGCCAAAACCGGTATTAGTGAGCTTTCGATAGAAGGTCATCGTTTAAGTAAGCATAACGCGCATTTGTACGTAGACCTGTCATCAATCGCCAAAGGGTTTGGGGTTGATAAAGTCGCTTCTATTCTCGATAAATACCACGCGACTGGCTATTTAGTTGAAATTGGCGGTGAGCTGAGCATTAAAGGTGCTAAAGGCGATGGTAGCTCTTGGCGCGTTGCCATAGAGCAACCGACCGATGATGGCTCAGAAGCCGTACAGCAGGTTATCTCACCAGGGACTATGGCGATGGCGACCTCGGGCGATTATCGTAATTATTATGAGGAAGACGGCCAACGTTTTACCCATATAATTGATCCACGTACCGGTTTGCCAATCAATCATAAGCTAGCATCTGTGACCGTATTGCATCAGAATTGCATGACTGCCGATGGTTTTGCGACGGCTATGATGGTTTTAGGTACAGAAGCATCATTGGAGCTTGCCAAGAAGGAACACTTGGCGATAATGCTAATTGAAAAGCAAGGCGAAGGATTTAAAGTCTATTACAGTGACGCCTTCAAGCCTTTCCTTAAGTAGTTGGAGTTAACATGAGCACTTTTATCGCGGCATTTGTAGTTTTATTACTGTTTTTTTTGCTGATGTCGATAGGTTATCTCATCAAGCGCAAAGCCGTCGAGGGAAGCTGTGGCGGTTTAGGTGTTCTAGGGATTGAAAAAGCGTGTGATTGTGATGACCCTTGTGACAAACGTAAACGTCGTATGGCCGCTGAAGAAGCGCGCCGTGAGAAGTTAACCAAAGACCGTATTATTTAATATTCTCTCAATCGCCAGTTTCGACAATAGCCTCCTATCTGGAGGCTATTTTTTTGCATGAAACTTATCAAGCTATACCATCCAATTAAATTTATCCTTGGGTTATGAGGGAGATAGCGCGTTAATCTAAGCAGGAATGAGAATGCTTTTCATCATTAAGTTTGTGAAATATAAAGATAATTTGAGTTGATGGGTAAATTGTACTAGGCTAGAAGCTTGATTTAGATCAATCTTTTTCACGCTTACCAAGGATAGTAACTTATGAAAGGTCATCCTAAAGTGGTTGGGCAACTGAATCGGGTGCTTACCTGTGAGTTGACCGCCATCAATCAATATTTCCTCCATGCCCGCATGTTTAAACATTGGGGCTTAGAGAAACTCAATCACGTCGAATACAAAAAATCCATCCAAGATATGAAGCACGCCGATAAGCTCATCGAGCGCGTACTGTTTTTGGAAGGCCTACCAAATCTGCAGCAACTCGAGAAACTTCGTATTGGTGAACATAGCCAAGAAATGCTCGACTGCGATCTGGCCATGGTGCAAGAGCAGCTTACATTGCTGCGTGATGCGATTAGCCTATGTGAAGCCGAGCAAGACTATGTGAGCCGCGATCTGCTGGAAGACATTCTCGAAGACGAGGAAGAGCATTTAGATTGGCTTGAGTCGCAGCAAGAGCTCATTTTGCTAACCGGTATTCAAAATTATCTTCAATCGCAAATTAGCGACCAATAGGAGCGGGATATGAAAGGCGATAAAAACGTCATCGATGCGTTAAATCGACTCCTAACGGGAGAACTTTCGGCAATGGATCAATATTTTGTCCATGCCCACATGTACGAAGATTGGGGCTTGAATGAACTTTATGAGCGCATTGCCCATGAGTCCGATGATGAGAAAGCCCATGCGGCCAAATTAGTACAGCGCATTTTATTCCTCGAAGGAACGCCTAATGTTGCCGCCCGTGAGGCGTTGAACATAGGTAAAGATGTGGAAGAGATGCTGCGTAATGATCTCGCCTACGAGTACAAGGTCGCGGACGATTTACGCCAAGTCATTGCCCTGTGTGAGCAGAAGCAAGATTACCAGACCCGCGAAATCCTCGAAGTGTTACTCGACGATACTGAGTCGGACCACATGTATTGGCTCGAAAAACAACTCGGACTTATCGACCGTGTCGGGCTGCAAAACTACCTGCAAACTAAGATGTAATCGCTAAATCGAGATCAGCGAGGCTAACTCGCTGATCTTATTTCTACCGCTTCCTATTTTTCGAATCCCTATATAGTCTATCTGACTGTAAAACTTTGCCTCTACAAACTCATCCTCTGCAATCCGCCTTAAATTTAGCGAATCCTGTTATACGTTCAATATCCTTTCTTTACAAATACTTATTTACGTTTTTTATGGCGATTCCATCTGTTGTTAACAGGTAAAAATTGTTACCGTGTAAAACTATTTTTGCGAGCCATATTGTTAAGTTGTTGGTCAGCCAGACGGGAAGATTGATGGGATATATGAAACGTTCTCTAAGTTTGCAGTTAGTGGTTACTATCGATGGTGCGCTTGCTGTACTGCTTACCTTAGTCGCCGCTTTGTTGGTGACGAAAGAAAGTGATAACACGCGAAAGCAGGTCGATGCGGATATTTCGGCGTTAGTTGCCTTAAAAGCCAATGAGATTAGCGGTTACTTTATTGCTAAGGGCCAAGTGATCCATTCAGTGTTTGCCGAGCCGGGTTTAGTGAAGTGGTTTACTCAGTATCACGCCCGTGGCAGTCACCTCGCGGCTGATCGCCAGTACCAAGACATTATTGGTTACTTTAAGTCTTTCTCTGATCGCGATAGTGATGTTAAATCGGTGTTTTTTGGCTCGGCCAATACCTTCGAGTACTTTGACCTTAATGGCCGTTTTGATGGCGATCCAGATTACTACACCAACAAACGACCTTGGTGGCAGGAAGCGATCGATCAAGCCGGGCTCTTTGTTGGCGATCCAGCGGTCGATGCGAACGATGGTTCAATTTCTGCTACGGTTAAAACTCCTGTTTATGCGGCGAATGGTGAGCTGATTGGCATTGGCGGCATGGATATCTTGATTGATACCATTGGTAAATCCCTGCTGGCACCGATTAAATACCGTGATTTTGGCCAAGCTTTCTTAATGACAGACGAAGGCAAGCTAGTGTATTTCCCTGGTTTTTCCGAGCGTTTCCCGCCGGGCTCCTTGGCGAATCAAGTGGATACTCAGTTTAAGGACACATCAGGATTTTCGGCATTACGACAACAGATGCAAAGGGAAGCGCAAGGGTTTGCGAATGTTACATTTAATGGCGTTCCCCAGCGGGTGAGCTTTGTGACCGTGGGCGGCGATTATCCCAAACAAAAGTGGCACTTAGCCTTTATGTTGCCCCACGAAGTGATTGAAGCACCAGTGACCGCCGCGTTCTGGAATGCCAGTATGGTCGCCATAGGTATCATGCTGCTAATGGGCGTGACGGTATGGTTGATGTTGCTGCCCTTTAGACGCCAGTTAGCTAAGTTATTGGATGCGATGGAAGATATCGCCGAAGGTGACAGTGATTTATCAAAACGTATTCTGATGGATCGGGAAGATGAGTTAGGCAAACTTGGCGATGCCTTTAACCGCTTTGCCGAGAAAGTGCAGCACATGTTGTTGGATACGCGCAGCTTAACCCAAGAGGTTGGGACGTGCGTTATTGATGCGCGGCAGATTTGCGACTTAGCCGTGTCGTCGGTCTCATCGCAAAAGCAGCAGATAGATTCGGTTGCCACCGCCGCGACGCAAATGGCGCAAACCAGCCAAGAAATGGCTGTCAGTGCACAACGGGCGAATGATTTTGCCCAGAAGGCGCAAACTCAGGCCCACGACGGTACACAGATTGTTTCCCGTGCGACCGAAGGGATGAAAGCGCTGTCGCAACAAGTGATTGCGGCGGCGAAAGTGATTAAACACTTACGCAATAGCTCAGAGCAAATCGGTGAAGTCTTGAGCGTGATCCGTAACATTGCTGAGCAAACTAATCTATTGGCATTGAATGCGGCGATTGAAGCGGCGCGTGCGGGTGAGCAAGGCCGTGGCTTTGCTGTGGTGGCAGACGAAGTGCGCACGCTGGCATCGCGTACCCAAGATTCTACCGCTAACATTCAAGGTATTATTCACACCTTGCAACAAAGCGCATTGCAGGCCGAGCAAGTGATGGAATCGGGCGTTGAGCAAGCGAAAGCGGGGCAAGAGCTAACGACTCAGGTCGAAACCGCGTTGAATGATATTGCGACGGCGATTATGTCAATTCAGCAGCAAACGGTTGAAATAACCGTAGCAATCGATCAGCAAGCCGTGGCGGCCGAGGAAGTGGCGCTCAATGTCGATAATGTGCGGGGGTTGTCGGATCAGTCTTTGCTTTCGAGTCAGGACTTATCGCAAAGCTTGCAAGGCTTTGAGGATATGACCCGCGCACTTACTCGCAATATCGGCCAATTTAAGATTTAAGCATAAGTTGGTCAGTGAACTATTTGCTCACTGACCATCAGCTCAATCACGGCATCACTCATAGTGCACTCACAAAAGGAGCTTAGGCTTCTTTTAATTTTAGGTTTCCCGCCCGATCCCCGCTAAATTGATGATGAACACTTGATTACTGTTTTTATATACAGTATTTTGGCGTTGGAGGAATTCAACGTGCGAAAAATTATTCACATCGATATGGACTGCTATTTTGCGGCAGTGGAAATGCGCGACTTTCCCGAATACCGTGGCAAGCCTTTAGCTGTGGGCGGCAGCAGCGATCGTCGTGGTGTTATCAGCACTTGCAGTTACGAAGCGCGTAAATTCGGTGTGCGTTCGGCGATGGCGACCGCCTATGCCTTTAAGTTGTGTCCCGATCTCATTTTGGTTCCTGGGCGGATGCAGGTTTATAAAGATGTGTCGCTGCAAATTCGTGAAATCTTCTCCCGTTATACCCAATTGATTGAGCCGTTGTCCTTAGATGAAGCCTATTTAGACGTGAGTGAGTGCCAACAATATAAGGGCTCGGCGACCTTGATTGCGCAGGCCATTCGCCGCGATATCTTAGCCGAAACGGGGTTAACCGCTTCGGCTGGCATAGCACCAGTGAAGTTTTTAGCTAAGGTTGCCTCGGATCTGAATAAGCCAAATGGCCAATATGTGATTACCCCAGAGACACTCCCTGATTTTGTTAAAACCTTATCGCTACGTAAAATTCCCGGTGTTGGCAAAGTCACCGCCGAAAAGCTCTCCTCGCTTGGGCTCAATACCTGTGGTGATGTGCAAGCCTACTCTAAACCTGAGTTATTGGCGCGATTCGGAAAATTTGGTGGCGTCTTGATTGAGCGTTCCCAAGGCATCGATGAGCGGGGCATTTCCGCCGACAGGGAGCGTAAATCAGTGGGTGTTGAAACTACGCTGGCAAAGGATATTTATAGCCTAGAGCAGTGCCAACAAGTGATGCCGGGATTGATCCAAGAATTAGCCCTACGTTTGAGCCGCAGCGCTAAAGAGCGCAAAATTCACAAGCAAGTGGTCAAGCTCAAGTTTAATGATTTCAAGCAAACCACCATTGAGCATCGTAGTGATGAAGTCTCGATTGTGATGTTTTATGATCTACTCGCACAGGCGATGGCAAGGCAAGAGGGGCGCGGCATTCGTCTATTGGGTATTTCGGTAGGACTCGCCGATTCTATCCTCGCAGTGCCCGAAATCCCAAATGCCCAGACTCAGCTTGATTTAGCGCTCTAGCTGTTTACTGAGTCGATACGCCGCAGACTCACGCCTGAATGGCTCAATAAGCCTCGGGTGGATTTGCCAACATAAAATCAATTAACAGTCTGACCCGTAAGGGCAGGTTGTCCCGATCGCGATACATCAAGTAGGCTGTGCGCGGAATACCTTGCCATTCTGGCAGTATTTGAACGAGCTTGCCGCTTTGTATCTGTTCACTCGCCATGCTGATGGGTAATAGTCCAATACCGAGCCCCGCCACTACAGCCTGACTGGCGATCGCCATATCATCGACGGCTAATTTGATGTTACCTCTTGGCTCAAACTCGACATTTTGCCCAGTGCTTTTGTGCTGTAAACGCCACGTTTTTGTGGGCTTAGCGATGATAACCGGATGCAGATCCAGTTCTTCTATGGATTGCAGTGTATGCCACTGGATTGCCGGTGTGCTGGCGCAAAGCACAAAGCTAATCGTGGTGAGCGGCCTTGCAATCCAATCGGGATCTTTAGGTTCACCCACTCGAAAGGCGATATCGATGGCGTTTTCACTGACATCAATATTCATGTTCGACAGACTTAAATCGATATCAATATTGGGATAATGCCGTTGGAAGGCGTTGAGTGATTCACCCAGCCAGCGATAGGTTGTATTGATGGGCGCCGAGATCCGCAATTTGCCAACCGCTTGATGTTTATCCGCATGCAACTCACCGGATACCTGGTTTAACTCGATAAACAGCGGGCCGCAGAGTTCGAGATACCGCAGGCCTGTAGCGGTAAGGTTGACTCTATGGGCGTCTCTGTGCAGTAAACGCAGGCCTAATGATTGTTCTAACAGATTGATTCGACGGCTTAAGGTTGAAGGTGGAATGCCTAAGTGCTGCGCCGCGAGCTTAAAGCTCCCTTGTTGTGCCACCACCCAAAATAAGCGCATATCGTCTAAGGAATAATTAAGTTTCATATTTGGAATTTAAGCTCTCAATCTTGTTTGTTTTAATAATATATGAAACTTATAAACTAAGCTCAATCCCAATTACCTCCCTAGAGTCCGATATGAAATCCCATACACCTTACATAACATTCGTTTGTCTACTGATTTGCGTTTTTAGCTGGGGCAGCGTGTTTCCCATTGCTAAGCGAGTGCTGGAGGAGATGTCAGGGGAATCCCTCGTATTCTGGCGTTTTACCATTGCGGCTGTGACTCTAGCGTTATATATCGCTTTTACTCGTCAGGCTTGGCCCAAATTGAGTTTGGCGCAATATATTGTCATAGCGCTAGTAGGCGTGATTGGTGTGGGCGGCTTAAATCTGGCGTTATTTAATGGCCTGCAGCATACCTCTGCCGCCAATGGTGCCTTGATTATGGCGCTTAGCCCGCTGGTGACTTCAATTGTCAATGCGCTATTACAGCGTGAATGGCTCAGCAGACAACAAGTGTTCAGCTTAGTGGGCGGTTTGGCGGGCGTATTGCTAGTGATCACTAACGGCAGTGTGCAGCAATTACTCAACTTTAGTTTTAACCAAGGTGATGTGATGATTGCCGCCGGCATGTTGGCGTGGAGTGGTTATACCATTTGTTCGCAATGGGTCGGCCATTGGTTGCCTGTGTTGCCCTTTACCTTGCTGAGTATGATAGCTGCCAGTGTGTCTATGTCCGTGGTTGGGCTTGGCCGAGGTGAGTTTCATCCTTGGCAGGAGTTGATTGGACTGTCGACGACGGCTTTGTCTAGCGTGCTCTACATAGGTTTGTTCGCCACTGTGCTCGGTTATCTGTTTTGGATTAACGGCGTTAAGGCGCTTGGTCCCGCTAAGGCATCGGTCTTTTTTAATCTCGTGCCCGTTTTTGCGGCATTAACGGCGTTAGCCATGGGGCAGGCGGTAACGGAAATTCAATTGGTGGGTATGCTGATAGTAATCCTTGCGTTGATGTTACCTATGTTAGTCAACCTACGCGCGGCAAGAGGCTTAGTGGTTAAGCGCTGCTAATCTATGCTAGCTTTGCTGTTTAAATATAAGGGAGCACCTGAATTCAGATCATCACTGCGACAGGTTTATGCTCCCTTATTCGGTAGAGGGGACTTTTCAAACATCACTGATTTACAAAAGGTAACTTATATAAAAACTTTCACTCTCGACAAATTACAGTTTAAAACGACTGACCAGCGCCGTGAGGTTACCCGCCATTGACGAGAGTTGTACGCTTGCGGCGTAGATTTCATCAGTGTTGCGTAAACTGTCTTCCGACTGTTCGGCAATGTGTTGAATATTTTGATGACTCTCATTGGCCATAGTGGTTTGCGCTTTGGCAGCGAGGGCGATTTGACTATTCATCTCGCTGATCTGGCTCACCATTTCTGCAATATGTGCTAGGGCTTCACCGGCATTACTGGCGGCTTCGACGCTCGAAATGGCCTTTTCATTACCAATATTAATTGCCGCCACAGCGCTTTGGGTGCCATTTTGCACATTGGCGATCATCAATTTAATTTCTTCGGTGGATTGGTGGGTCTTAGAGGCGAGGGAGCGCACTTCATCGGCAACCACAGCAAAGCCGCGTCCTTGCTCGCCCGCTCGCGCCGCTTCAATTGCTGCGTTAAGGGCTAATAGATTGGTCTGTTCGGCAATAGATTGGATCACCTCAAGTACGCGGCCGATATGTTGGCCTTCTTGTTCGAGTTTGTTGATTTGCATTTCTGCCGAGCCTACATCCCCCGCAAGTTCTCGAATTACATTGATGGTTTTTTTCACTCTTTCTTGGCCATCTGCGGTAAAGATATCGGCTTGTTTCGCGGCATCGGCGGCATGACTGGCACTGACTGACACTTCTTGCACAGAGGCAGCAATGTGATCACTGGCATCGGCGATTCTGTGGGTGGCCGCCTGTTGATCCATCAAGGTATGTTTTGCCGTGGCGCTGGTTTTGGCTAGTCCTTCGGCGGCGACATTAAGCTCCGAAGTAGATTGTTTAAACTGCGAGATAATGCCATGTAAGTTATCGAGAAAATGATTAAAGGCATTGGCAAGGTCGCCCAGTTCATCCTTAGAGGTTAGCTGGACCCGCTCGGTCAAATCACCATCACCATCGGTAATATCGTGGATTTTCGCCAGCAAAACTGCGAGCGGCTTACTGATGAGTTTAGGCAAGGCAACGATGAACAGAATGCAGATCAGGATACTAATCGTTAAAGCAATTAACTGCATCTGCTGCCCACGATAGGCGTCATCATCCACTTGGGTGACGGCTGCTGCCGTGTTGCTGTTTAAGTCATCGATCAGCTGATTAATATTTTGATGCAACTGCTCGAATTGCGTCGCTGCTTGGCCAAAACTCAGATCAATGGCGGTCGTGCGACCGTTACGGCCATTTTGGGTGCGCTGATTGCTGATTTCAGAAGTGGTGGTACTCCACGCCTCGAAACTGCGATTTAATTCATTGAGTTTTTCTTTTGCGAGGGGACTAGTGGTCACCTCGGAAAACTGATTAAGGTGTTCTTTGACCAGAGATATACTATTAGTGTGCTGTTTTAGAAGGCTATTATAGGAGTCCGTGCCGACGTTAACGAACATCAGGCTACGTTCGGCGACTTGCGCTTGGTAAAGCTCTTTATCAGCTTGCAGCAGTTCAGATTGGCTCGGTAAGTATTCGAGTGCGAGCGTATTTGCGCTGTTATTTAATGCTTTAAGCCCTAAGATGCCAGTTGAAGAGGCGAAGATGACAACGCCAGCGAGTAGCAGACTCGGGTAAGTCAGTTTCTGGTTAACGGAAAGATCTTTATACCATTCCATAGTCACGCCCTCCTTGATTGATGCACTGAAAGGTGAGGGCCGCGATAACCACTGAATAAAAGCGGATGCGGCCCATCACTGGCGTTCTCTGGCAATTAGAGTCCGAATTGATCGAGGTTGATCCCTATGGTGATAGCACCAATTGCGGCATCGCCATCCATGACGGGTATCGAAATTTGTACCAGATAAGCTTGGGAGCTAGTGTCAAATTTGACTGGACCTATGTGCTTATCGCCTTTGCCATTGGCGAAGGATTTTTGCCATTTATCTTCGTCACCCTGCCAGTAGTCTGAGGTTTTACTGGTCATGGCGACGTTAGCACCTTGATTATCCATGAGAAAAATTTCTTGGTAGTAAGGTTGGCTGGCTTCGAAGGTGGTGAGAAACTTGGCCGCTTCGTTGTTCATCAAGGACGACATAAAATCATCAATCCCAGCGGTGGCGATCCATTTTTCATCTAATGTTTTGATCGAATCTAAACTTTTGCCTTGAGCATTTTGCGCTTTAACGGCATTCACCAGCACCACTTCTTTACCTAATGGCATCAGTGAATCGGCTAGATCGATAACGGCTTGGGGGACTTCTTCGGCGAAACTGAGGTTACTGCTGAGCAGTAGTGCGGCGGCTGACAAGATTTTACCAAATTTCATGATCTCTATTCCTTAAGGTCACAGTATTGAAGGGGAAAGCGGCTATCTCTAAAAGCGCGACAAGCAAAAATACGTTCGGGTTAGACAGAACAACTATAGTAGAAAATTCAAGTTATTCAGTTCTTTCATAAAAATTTTATCAATGGCATTTCTGCACACAAATAGAAGGCGCGATAAAAAATAAGGCCACATCTGACTTGAGCAGATGTGGCCTTGAATTAGGTGCCAATTGAGTGAGCTAGGCTAACATTCGGGCGTTACGCCTTAACTGGAATACGCTCGAGTACGGCTAATAATAAGGTCCAGTATTGACCGACTGTGGTGATGTTCACCATCTCATCTGGGCCGTGCGGATAACGAATCGTAGGGCCAATCGAGACCATATCCATGTCTGGATAAGGTTTCTTGAATAGACCACACTCAAGACCCGCATGGATCACCATGATCACTGGCTCTTTTTGGTAAATGTCTTGATAGGTTTCGCGTACTATCGCCATCACAGGTGAGCTGTTATCTGGTTTCCAACCTGGGTAAGCGCCGCTTAAATCGATATCGGCTCCGGCTAAGTTAGTTAATGCAGTTAACATGCCTTCGACTTGAGTTCGACCAGAATCAATCAGTGAGCGAATAAGACACAGTATAGTGACTTGTTCATCGTCAGTGCTGATGACGCCAACGTTGAGTGAGGTTTCAGTCACACCTTCGACTTCATCGCTCATGCGGATCACGCCATTCGGGCACACATGCAGCAAATCGATCAGAGTATTTTGGCTGTTTTCGCTCATCACACGTTTTGGCGTGGGGATAGTGTTTAACACTAAGCGCATATCAGGATCGGCAATGGCGAGTTCTGTACGGATAAGCGCTTCAAACTCAGCGACTTTTTCGTTTAAGGCACTGACGTTTTCTTCAGGCAACATAAAGCTGATGTTGGCTTCACGTGGGATCGCATTACGCAATGAACCGCCGCTAAATTGGGTCAGCTCTAGCGCTAACTCATCGGCATTTTCAAAAAGGAAACGCGCTAATAACTTGTTGGCGTTGCCACGACCTAAGTGAATGTTCACCCCAGAGTGGCCGCCTTTTAAGCCAGATAAATGCAGGCTAAAGGCCGAGTAACTTTGTTCAGACGCTTGCCACACCATAGGCAGGGTAATTTGAGCATCGACGCCACCGGCGCAGCCCATGTAAATTTCACCCTCTTGCTCAGAGTCTGTGTTGATCAGGATCTCTGCATCTAACATGCCCGCTTGTAAACCAAAAGCACCCGTCATGCCGGCTTCTTCATCGATCGTCAGTAGCACTTCTAATGGACCGTGCTTGATATCATCTGAGCCCAAAATGGCCAGCGCCGATGCCATGCCGATACCGTTATCTGAACCTAAGGTTGTACCCTTGGCTTTAACCCAATCGCCATCAACATAGGCTTCGATAGGATCTTTAGTAAAATCATGCACTTTGTCGGCATTCTTCTGCGGCACCATATCGATATGGGCTTGAATGACCACGATTTTACGATCTTCCATTCCGGGCGTAGCTGGTTTGCGGATGATCAAGTTGCCAACGGCATCTTCAACGACGGCAAGTTGTTTGCTTTTAGCCCACGCTTGAATGTGCTGGCTTAAAGCTTGCTCATGCTTAGATGGGTGGGGAATCGCGCAGATTTGTTCAAACCATTGCCATAATGGCTGTGGGTATAACTGACTTAACGCTGTCACTAGAGTGTCCCTCATAAGGTCTTGTGGGTATAGGGCAAATTTGCGGCCATTCTAGCACATTCTGTGCAACCAATTAATCTCAGGATCTCAGGCTTTTGTTACGCTGGCAGCCAAAGTTTCCAGTTCGGACTTTTCAGGGGGGGCTCGATACCACTTTTAGATTGGTAATTAGGCGATAGAGCGGGAATAATGCAGGCACAATAATGAAAAAGGATGGGTCATGTTTCAAGTTAACTTCGTTGATGTAAAAGCAGAAAATGCCATTTTTGATGGCGAAGGCTGGGATGCGGTTGTGGTGGTAACGCCCGATCTGGATGCTATCGGTTTTGATGAGATAGGTTTATTGGCCAAGCACGGTGCCCACGTGGATAAGCGCGTGGGTAAGAGCCCGACATTACTGTTCGCCCCAGGGCTTGCAGGAGGGCGTTTGATCATTGCGCCTGTCACCCAAGTGAACGATGAGTATGTGGACGTGCGAGTCTATGCCGATGCTGCAAGGGCGGCGATTGCCATTGCAAAAGAGGCGGGTGCAAAACGTCCGCTGTTATATGTAGTGCCATCGAAGGACTCACGTTTTAGTTTTGCCGCTGAAGTCGCAGCTTTAGCCTGCGGTCAAGAGCTGTGGCAAACCTTAGAGCTACGTGAAGCGACTGGCTTAACGCCTGCATTTGAGGCCATAGGGTTATTATCCTTATCAACCCATAACAGCAATTTGCTCAATGCCTTAGAAGCGGGCCGTGTACTAGCACGGGATTTATGTGGTACTGAACCTGAGCGCATGTCGGCTAAAGCCTTTGCTGACTATTGTCTGCAATCCTTAGCGGGCAGCGTGATCAAAACCGCAGTGGTAGAAGACAGAGATATTTTAGAGCGTGACTATCCGCTGCTCAGTGCAGTAGCGCGTTCCTCTTTTGCCGTCGGTCGTCATCAACCTCGGGTGGTGAAATTAGAATATCTGCCAGAGGGTGAAGTGACTCGCACTTTCCTGTTCGCGGGTAAGGGCGTGATTTACGATACCGGCGGCGCCGATCTGAAAGTCGGCGGTTCTATGGCGGGCATGAGCCGTGATAAAGGCGGCGCTTCTGCTGTGGCTGGGCTATTCAAAACCCTGTCAATGCTCAAGCCTAAGGGAATTCGCGTGATTGCCGAGTTAGGTTTAGTGCGTAATAGCATAGGCAGCGAAGCCTTCGTGACCGATGAAATCATCACCAGTCATGCGGGTGTGCGAGTGCGTATTGGTAATACGGATGCCGAAGGGCGCTTAGTGCTGGCGGATTTACTGAGCCATCTGCGTATCAAAGCCGTGTCGGCAGTGAAGCCTGAAATGTTTTCGGTAGCAACACTCACGGGTCATGTTGTGCGTTGTTATGGCAGTTATCCTGCGGCGGTGGAAAACTCTGTGGCGAGTGCGCAGCAATGCGCCGTGACTTTACAACAGCAGGCGACTCAATGGGGTGAACCCTTTGAAGTGTCTACACTGCGTCCTGAAGACTTTGCGAAAATCCGCGATGTGTCAGGCGCTGCTGAAATGTTATCTTCAAATAATGCCCCATCATCGATTACCGCGCGTGGGCATCAATATCCTGCGGCGTTTTTGCTGAAAGCGTCTGGGCTATTTGACCATGGTGTAACAGCCCCAATTCCCTTAGCTTATATGCACTTAGATATCGCAGGCAGTGCGACAGAAGGTGATCCGCTCTACGGCAAACCTACGGCCAGTCCGCTGGTGGGCTTGTATCAATATCTGATCAATCGCTAACGGGTAGGGCGTGTTGACGTTTCAGGGTTATTTTTGCAGCGAGTTGGCTGGCTTTTATGCAAGGTAATGCCAGCCAAACGCTGCCCGAAGGGTTCGTCTGGCAAGCTCTTGCTCTTTGTCACTCGTCATTTGAGTAGAATAACTACACGTCACTCCTCGTTTCGCGATCACGAGCTTGCCAGAGCGAACAAAATTTAATCTCGAAACGTCAACACGCCCTAGTAACAAAAAGAAATAATTCTGTAATATCTTACTTATTAGATGGTTACAGGGTTATTTCTGTTTTTATGTGAAGCAGATCGCCATTAACCTTACTATAATTGTGTAATTTAATTACATTAAAAAGCCTTAATTAAAAAAATTACAAATAAAGGTTGTAATAAAACTACAAAACCATATAATTGCTTTCGTGGATTAGGCGCTATGCCTTTCCTCTCTAGTCTATCCAGGATGGATATTTTTCTCCAAGGACCTGAGTGACAAGTCGTCTCAACGGATATGAGAATCTCTAGTTCCAGGGAACCGAGCCAAGCTTCACTAGAGTACTTAATCACAACTAATTTAGGAGTATTGACTATGTCTTATACAGGCAACAACCATTTTTATTGGCAGAACACTTGGTTTAACACTGATGTTTTGCGTGGCGGTTTATTCGCCATGAGCTTTAAGGCTTAACCCTCCTTAAAGTTTAGTTTCCATCATCCATCAACCTTTGTATCGCCTTTTTTGGCGTGTTTAGACTCAAGTAGCATATCGATGTTTTTGCATGGATATGCCAGGTTTTTCCCGCTAGCGCGGTAATGTACTTCCCCGAAAGGGACGCTTGAAATATGTCTTTGCCTGCTCATTGAGCAGGCTTTTTTTTGCCTTTTTTTCGCTTAAGCCTGTAACTGTTTTACCTGATAGTAATGAGCATAAACTGTTTGTGTCAGAAGTGGTAAAGCACATATTACCAGCCCTCACGCTTAATCTCCTCCTCAGAGGTGAGGGATTGCTTCTTTAATAAATGTGGCATTGAGATTACTGGAGAAGAGGTTGAAGTGTATGTTGAGCCTGCGCCACTCTGGGATTATTGGTATGCACTGGGTGATCCTAAAAAATTCCAAGTGATCCTTTCATGCGCTATGTAAACGCTATTCGATGAAGTAGTTTGCTCAGGTGATAGCATTACCAATGCTAATAAATACAAACTTAACTAAGTTGCTAAGCGCTAACTGACTCCGCATATTTATCATTTTATTGAACCGCACAGTCATGGCGAGGTTTCCATCATTTGCGTTCAGAATAAATCACTCGGCCGTTTACCGAATGATTTATGGTTACTTGTGTTTATCCCTTGCCAATTTTCTGGCCTGACCAGCCTAAACTCCCTATAATCGGCTGCAAATGTCATCACGTTACATAGTGTTTACATCTAACTACCCTACATACTTAAAATAAAAAGGAACCTTGTTCCATGTTAGAAAAACTGTTCAAACTGAAACAAAATCAAACGAGCCTCAAGCAGGAAGCGGTCGCAGGTTTGACAACATTTATGACGATGGCCTACATCATTTTTGTGAATCCAATGATGTTAGCCGATGCGGGCATGGACCATGGGGCTGTATTCGTCGCGACCTGTTTGGCTGCGGCTGTCGGCTGTATAGTCATGGGCTTGATGGCGAATTATCCTATCGCGCTTGCACCCGGTATGGGACTGAACGCCTTCTTTACTTATACCGTTGTGGGTGAAATGGGTTACAGCTGGGAGACTGCACTTGGCGCGGTATTCCTGTCGGGTATTTGCTTTTTAATCTTATCTTTAGTGCGCATTCGAGAGTGGATTGTGAATAGTATTCCCATGTCGCTGCGTATTGGTATTGCCGCTGGTATTGGTTTGTTTCTTGCGCTGATCGGCCTTAAGAGCGCCGGTATTGTGGTGGCAAGCCCTGCAACCTTAGTGACCTTAGGCGATATCACTGCATTTCCGGCGGTTATGGCTGTGTTAGGTTTTTTCCTGATCATTGCTATGGTGCAACGTGGAATGAAGTCGGCGGTCATCCTAAGTATCTTGATTATCACAGCGCTGGGATTAATGTTTGGCGATGTGCAGTATCAGGGTATTGTATCTATGCCGCCGTCGATCATGCCGACATTTTTGAAGATGGATTTATCCCAAGTCTTTGAAGTGACTATGTTATCTGTGGTGTTTGCCTTCTTATTTGTCGATCTCTTCGATACCTCTGGCACTTTAGTTGCGGTTGCACAGCGCGGTGGTTTCCTCGATGAGAAGGGCCGTTTACCGCGATTAAACCGTGCCTTGACTGCTGACAGTTTAGCGACCATTGCGGGCGCGGCTTTTGGTACATCGACGACCACAAGTTATATCGAAAGTACGGCGGGTGTGAGTGCGGGAGGCCGGACTGGTTTAACGGCAGTTGTCGTGGGATTACTCTTTATTGCTGCGTTATTCCTGTCGCCATTGGCGGGCATGATCCCAGCTTATGCGACAGCGGGCACACTGTTTTATGTGGCGATTCTGATGATGTCGGGGCTCGTGCATGTCGAATGGGAAGATTTGACTGAAGCCGCACCGGTAGTTGTGGTGTGTATTTTAATGCCACTGACGTTTTCTATCGCTACAGGCATCGCCTTTGGGATGATTTCATACGCCGCAATCAAATTACTCACGGGTCGTTTTAGCGATCTCAATGTGGGCATTGTCGTCTTGGCCGCGCTGTTTGTGGCTAAGTTTATCTATGGCTAATCCTATCGATTAGTGGCTCGAGCAGTGCAAGCTCGCAACCTAGATTGTCTACAATAGACAATATTTTTTGAGGGTCATCTAACTGATGGCCCTTTTTAATGCGCTATTCTAAGCAAAATCGAAAATTTATTCGGAGTTAATAACTCCTTGCTACCAATTACCCAGCGGATTAGGTATAAGGATTGTTCGGTTATTTTTTACAAATGAATAATGAACTTAAGTGAGATTGCGTATCGCCGCGTAGTAGTGAAGTTAGGGACGAGTGTGCTGACCTCTGGCAGTAAACAGCTAGATAAAGCCCACATGGTTGAGCTTGCTCGTCAAATGGCCGCACTGATGAAGTCAGGGGTCGAAGTCGTATTATGCACTTCTGGCGCAATTGCCGCCGGGCGTGAACATCTCCAATACCCGATACTGCCCGACACTATGGCCAATAAGCAATTGTTAGCCGCTGTCGGGCAAAGTCAGTTGATCCTCGCTTGGTCACAACTCTTTAGTATTTATGGGCTGCATGTCGGCCAATTGCTGCTGACCCGCGCCGATTTGCAGGATAGGGAGCGTTACCTCAACGCCCGTGACACGCTTAATGCCTTGCTGGCCAATAATATTGTGCCGATCATCAATGAAAACGATGCCGTTGCCACCAATGAAATCAAAGTCGGTGATAACGACAATCTATCGGCCCGTGCTGCACTGCTGTGTGATGCCGATTTATTGATTTTATTGACGGATCAAAAGGGCTTATTCGATGCCGATCCGCGCACTAACCCGAATGCTAAGTTGATCTCCCAAGTCGTCAAGATTGACGACAGCCTACGTATGTTAGCGGGCGGTTCTGTTTCGGGTTTAGGCACGGGCGGAATGTCGACTAAATTGGAAGCGGCGGATATTGCTCGCCGTGCAGGCATCGAAGTGGTGATCGCCTCTGGCCATCACCCCGATGTGATCAAAAAAGTGGTGAGCAAGGAATCGGTTGGGACACATTTTAGTGCCATCGAAAACCCGCTCGAAAGCCGTAAACAGTGGATTTTAGCCGGCCCTGCGACTCAAGGTTCTTTAGTGCTCGATGCGGGTGCGGTCAAAGCCGTGACAGACAAGGGCCGCAGCTTATTGTCCAAAGGTATCGTCGGCGTTAAAGGCCAGTTTGAGCGCGGCGCAACGCTGCAATTAGTTGATCAACAGGGTAAAGTGATTGCTAAAGGGATGACACGATACTGCGGCCAAGCCCTGAGTTTGATCGCGGGCAAGCATTCTGACGAGATCGAGTCTTTACTCGGTTACGATTATGGTGACGCAATAGTGCACCGCAACGACATGGTTGTCTTATAAGCGAGGTCTGTTTTGAGTCAAATTAATCAAGATCAGTATTTACAGCAACTTGGTAATAATGCCAAACAGGCAAGTTATGCCTTAGCTAACTTAACGGCGAGCCAAAAGGCCGGTTTGCTTGAAGCCATCGCCGATGCGCTGACAGAAAACGCCGCCGCCATTTTAGCCGCGAATGCTAAGGATGTTGCCGCCGCTAAGGCCGATGGATTAACGGATGCGATGATCGACAGATTGTTGCTCGATGATGCGCGTCTGGCGGGCATTATTGGCGATATTAGCGATGTGATCCGCCTTGCTGACCCGGTAGGCGAAGAATTTGGCAGTAAATTATTAGATAACGGTTTAAGGCTGACTCGCCGCCGAGTACCACTTGGGGTTATCGGAGTGATTTACGAAGCTCGGCCCAATGTCACTGTCGATATCGCAGTGCTTGCCCTTAAAACCGGTAATGCGGTGATCCTCCGTGGCGGTAAAGAAACCCTAGCATCGAATAAACTCATTAGTGAGGTGATCCGCGGCGCGATTGTTGCCCAAGGTTTACCTATAGATGCGGTGCAATTTATTGATTCTTCAGACAGATCTTTAGTGACAGGTTTACTTAAGCTCGATCAATATGTCGACATGATAGTGCCGCGTGGCGGTCAAGCACTGCAACGCTTATGTGCCGAGCAGGCGACGATTCCGGTGATCTTAGGCGGCATAGGTATTTGCCATTTATATGTCGATAAAAATGCCAATCTTGAGCGGGCTCTCGAAGTGATCGCTAACGCCAAAGTGCAGCGTCCAACTGTGTGTAATGCGCTTGATACCTTGCTGGTGGATGAGCATGTGGCGAGCACCTTTGTACCGCAAATTGCCGAGTATCTGCATCGTTTAGGTGTGCGTTTTTCAGTTTGTGATACAAGTTTTAGTTTGCTTGATGGTTTAGGGTTTGATGTGACGCACGCTAAGGCTGAGGATTTTGGCATCGAATGGTTGTCGTTAACCTTAGGCATTAAAGTGGTGAGTGATATCGATGCCGCCGTTGACCATATTCGTACTTATTCTAGCGGCCATTCGGAAGCGATTTTGACCGATGACATTCACGCTGCGGCGCATTTTATGAACCAAGTGAACTCAGCGGCTGTGTATGTGAATGCCAGCACACGTTTTACCGATGGCGGTCAGTTTGGCCTTGGCGCCGAAGTGGCAGTGAGCACGCAAAAACTCCACGCCCGCGGCCCTATGGGGCTTGAGGCATTAACCACGTATAAGTGGTTAGCTTGGGGTGATTACACAAGCCGTGTTTAGTGGTTAAAAACCATAAAATTAAAGCCGTTAACGCATTACGTTGACGGCTTTTTTGTTTGCAGAATTTGATTGTATAGTTTGATTGTAAGTACCAATTTGCAGAGTCTATTTATGGCAGTGTCTGTTTGCGCATTAATGGAGAAGCGGCGTATAAGTGGCAAGTAACCAGATACAGAAAAATAGCGTCGACATGACGGTAGTGAATCTACGAAAGGCCTTGATGTATTCCAAGGTATAAATAAAGTACTTTTCCTGCACTCTGCGGGTGAGTAATACCGAGGGCAGCATAAAACTGCAATAGAGCATGACTACCATAGTGGTAAAACTGTTTCCCCAGAAATGCTCATAAATAAATAAGGCGATGCAGAGTAGCATAGCGCACCAGCTGATTGGGCTGATGCTATTTTCTGGGTTCCATTGGGTTGATTTTTCCATCTGACTATCCTTAGTCGATTTGTACCTCAGTACAATTTATAGACGGAAGTCTAGGCATTATCAAACGCTTTCTACTGTAGACCCTGTTTGCTGAAGCCAATTTTGTTGTTGCTAGGGTCTTGTTTGCGAGTTATCCAACATGAGCGCGTGCTATTTAATGGAGTAGATTGCTTAACGTCGAATAACTTGTGCTTAATGTGGTCGATGTGGCTTAAAGCGTCTTAATATCGGCAAATTCACCTTTGCAAAGTTGGGCTAAGTCTGTGGCCGCTAAGCTTATCTCTAAACCGCGTCTGCCCGCGCTGACATAAATCCTATCGAAGCCTTGAGCGCTGGCATCAATTAAGGTCGGTAACTGTTTTTTCTGCGCTAAGGGACTAATGCCGCCGACCAGATAGCCTGAGGATTTTTGTGCTAGGTCAGCATCGGCCATTTGCAGTTTCTTTTGTTTTAAGCATTTAGCTACGGCTTTTAGATTAAGCTGATGATCGACGGGCACAAGCGCGACGGCAATCGGCGCATGGGCTTTGTCGATGGCAACTAAAAGGGTTTTAAATACTTGCGCGGGGTCGAGCCCTAAGGTGTTAGCGGCTTCTTCGCCGTAGGCGGCGCAGTGTGGATCGTGGCTGTACTCTAAGATATCAAATGCAATGCTGGCTTTTTTCGCCAATCGAACGGCCGGGGTCATTCTATACTCCTTCACAAAATGGGTGATATTAGCGCTTAATTTTGATGTAAAACGTTAGCCACTTCGGTTTTTACGTTCTTTAATTGGCTCATTGCAGTGAGCCAAGTTTATTTCAGGCGACGATTCAGTGATGACTCTGCCATCACTCAGCGAGCTTTGGCTTTGGGCTTATCTTACTTTTGCGCTCGGTAAAACGGGGCCAAAGTTGTTGCAACATCATCCCTGATAAAATAAAGGCTAGGCCGAGATAGGTCGCCATCGCTATCGTTTCTTGCAAAATCCACGCAATAAACCCAATCGACATCACAGGGGATAAAAACACCATAGTGCTAATGTTGGCAGTGCGAGTGGCGGTTTTTAGCGCCATTAACCAGAGCACAAAGGTAATGCCCATCTCGAACAAGCCCACATACATACCTGCAAATATCGCTTTAAGACTAAAGCTGGGTAGGGTATCTGTCAGCACTAAAGTGACGGCAATAAAAGGTAAGCCGATAACAAAGCTTAATAATAAACTCACCACGGGATCGCCTTGATCTTTAGTGTTGACGATCCAATATAGGCACCAGAGAACTGTGCTGGTCAGTGCAAGGCCGATCCCGAGCGGGCTATCAAAGCTAAAGCCGCTGATATCACCGCCGGTGGCAATGATAAACACGCCAGTGTAGGCAATCAGCGCCGCTGCAATGTCGCTCTTGCGCAAATGTTGCTTTAACAAAGGCGCGGCCAGTAACGGCAGTAATACCGCCCAAGTGTAATTAAGTGATAACGCTTGTTGTGCTGGCAGTAAGGAATACGCTTTAAATAGTACGACATAGTAGAGGAAGGGATTGATGAGCCCTGTCACCAGATAAAACATGGGGCGGCGTAAAAACTGTTGCTTGAGTAAGGAAAGCTTTTTTTGCCAAGCAAGGATTCCGCCAAGGGCAATAATCGACGTGAGTACGGCAACAAATACCAGTTGCAATGGCGTGTAGTAACTCAAGGCAATCTTAAAGGCCGTGGCCACAGTAGACCAGAGGAAGACCGCCGCCATGCCATACACGTACGCTAAATTCGAAGACTTCACGCTGCTACCTTACTAGGATAAACATCCGCCAAATGTGGGCAGATTGAATAACAGCTTTAGTTGATAAGCAAGACTATTTTATGTGATTGGATATTTTATCCCGCGACGGATGTGAGAAAGATAAATCAGAAAATTTTTTTGTTCGCCCTTGTAATTAATTTCCCTGTCCCAATATAGGTACCAAGGCAGAGAAGGTGGCCAACGATGGACTTGATATTTCAACCGTCTAGCCCCATATCAAAACCAACTAAACAAATTTAGATTGAATGAAATTTTTCGGAGGACCTCATGGGTAAAATTATTGGTATCGACTTAGGCACAACAAACTCTTGTGTAGCTGTCCTCGATGGTGGCAAAGCACGTGTGTTAGAAAACGCTGAAGGCGATCGCACAACCCCGTCAATCATCGCTTATACAGATGATGAGACCATTGTCGGTTCGCCAGCAAAACGTCAAGCTGTGACTAACCCGACTAACACATTCTTCGCGATTAAGCGTTTGATCGGTCGTCGCTTTAAAGATGACGAAGTCCAACGTGACGTGAACATCATGCCATTCAAAATCATTGCAGCCGACAACGGTGATGCATGGGTTGAATCGCGTGGCAACAAGATGGCTCCACCACAAGTTTCTGCAGAAATCTTGAAAAAGATGAAGAAAACCGCAGAAGACTTTTTAGGTGAAGAAGTAACAGAAGCGGTTATTACTGTTCCTGCTTACTTTAACGATTCACAACGTCAAGCGACTAAAGATGCGGGTCGTATCGCAGGTCTTGATGTTAAACGTATTATCAACGAACCAACGGCTGCAGCATTAGCCTACGGTATTGATAAGAAACAAGGCGACAACATTGTTGCGGTATACGATTTAGGTGGTGGTACATTCGATATCTCTATCATCGAAATCGACAGCAACGATGGCGACCAAACATTTGAAGTGTTGGCAACCAACGGTGACACCCACTTAGGTGGTGAAGACTTTGACAACCGTTTGATCAACTACTTAGCTGACGAATTCAAGAAAGAGCAAGGCTTAGATCTGCGTAAAGATCCATTAGCAATGCAACGTCTGAAAGAAGCAGCTGAAAAAGCGAAAATTGAACTTTCAAGCACCAACCACACTGAAGTGAACCTGCCATACATCACGGCAGACGCAACAGGTCCTAAGCATTTAGTGATTAAAATCACTCGTGCTAAATTGGAATCACTGGTTGAAGACTTGATTCTCCGTACATTAGAGCCACTAAAAGTTGCCCTGGCTGATGCAGATTTATCTGTAACAGACATCAACGAAGTGATTCTAGTGGGTGGTCAAACACGTATGCCTAAGGTTCAAGAAGCAGTGACAAACTTCTTCGGCAAAGAACCTCGTAAAGACGTGAACCCAGACGAAGCGGTAGCCGTAGGTGCTGCAATTCAAGCGGGCGTTCTGTCAGGCGACGTGAAAGACGTATTACTGTTAGACGTAACACCACTGTCTCTTGGTATCGAAACCATGGGCAGCGTGATGACTAAGTTGATTGAGAAGAACACTACTATTCCTACTAAGGCGCAGCAAGTGTTCTCAACAGCCGATGACAACCAAAGTGCAGTGACCATTCACGTACTGCAAGGTGAGCGTAAGCAAGCGAGCGCGAACAAGTCATTAGGTCAGTTCAACTTAGACGGTATTGAGCCAGCACAACGTGGCCAGCCACAAATTGAAGTGATGTTCGACATCGATGCCGACGGTATTCTGCATGTGTCTGCTACAGACAAGAAAACCGGCAAGAAACAAAACATCACCATCAAAGCATCTTCTGGCTTAAGCGAAGAAGAAGTGGCGCAAATGGTACGTGATGCCGAAGCTCACGCAGATGAAGACAAGAAGTTTGAAGAGTTAGTGCAATCACGCAACCAAGCTGACGGCTTAGTTCACGCAACTAAGAAACAAGTTGAAGAAGCGGGCGATGCACTGCCAAGCGAAGATAAAGAGAAAATCCAAGCTGCGATGGATGCTGTTGACACTGCTATCAAAGGCAATGACAAAGAAGCCATTGAAAAGGCAACTCAAGAACTGATCGAAGCATCTGCTAAGCTGATGGAAATCGCTCAAGCTAAGTCTCAAGCTCAAGGCGGCGACAATGCCGACGCGGGCAAACAGGCTAACGCTGCTGCCGATGACGTTGTCGATGCTGAATTCGAAGAAGTGAAAGACGACAAGAAATAATGACTTGTTTTCAATCCAATAGATTGATTTCAAAGCGTTAATTTCTAGGCGGGCGTTACGGGGCAACCCTAACGCCCGTTTGTTCAACACCAGCTGAGAAGCATGAGATTATGTCAAAGCGAGATTATTACGAAGTATTAGGTGTCAGTCGTGACACTAGCGAACGTGAAATTAAAAAGGCCTACAAACGTCTGGCCATGAAATTTCACCCAGATCGCAACCCAGGCGACAAAACCGCAGAAGCTAACTTTAAAGAAATTAAAGAAGCCTATGAGATCCTAACCGACGCCGACAAAAAAGCGGCCTACGACCAATTTGGTCATGCGGGTGTGGATCCTAATCGCGGTGGCGGTGGTTACGGTGGTGGTCAAGGCGATTTCGGCGATATTTTCGGTGATGTCTTTGGCGATATTTTCGGCGGTGGACGTCGTGGCGGTCAACGCCAAGCGGCCCGCGGCTCAGATTTACGTTATAACCTAGAGTTATCACTGGAAGAAGCCGTTAAAGGCTTAACCAAAGAACTGCGGATTCCAACACTGGCGACTTGCGATCTGTGTGAAGGCAGCGGCGCTAAAAAAGGCACCTCTGCAACCACCTGTGGCACCTGTCATGGTCAAGGCCAAGTGCAAATGCGACAAGGTTTCTTTGCGGTGCAACAGCCTTGTCCAACTTGTCATGGCCGCGGCAAGATCATCAAAGATCCTTGCACTAAGTGTCATGGCGATGGCCGTGTTGAAAAGAGCAAAACCTTATCGGTTAAGATCCCAGCCGGCGTTGATACGGGCGACCGTATTCGTTTAGCGGGTGAAGGCGAAGCGGGTGAGTTTGGCGCGCCAGCAGGGGATTTATACGTTCAGGTCAGCGTGCGTGAGCATGCGATTTTCGTCCGTGATGGCAACAACCTTTACTGCGAAGTGCCGATATCCTTCAGTAAAGCGGCCCTAGGCGGTGAGATTGAAGTACCAACACTGGATGGTAAAGTCAGCCTGAAGATCCCTGCCGAAACGCAAACGGGCCGTATGTTCCGTTTACGTGGCAAAGGCGTCAAGTCGGTTCGCAGCCATGCGGTAGGCGATTTGCTCTGCAAAGTGGTTATGGAAACCCCAGTTAACTTAAACGATCGTCAAAAAGAACTGTTACGCGAATTTGAAGCCACCTTAACTGGTGAGTCAAAGAAGCACAGCCCAAAGGCTGAGGGCTTTTTCGATGGCGTGAAAAAGTTCTTTCAAGATCTGAATAGCTAACTTGATCGAGTGGCGCTTTGTTTAGCGCTTTAGATAAAAAGCCCTGCAATGGTTAACCTTGCAGGGCTTTTTTATGTCACAAATTTAGTTTGAGATTTCGATTCTTTTTAAAAGAAAAGTCAAAGTCGTGGGGCTTCACCCCACACCCGACCAAAAGGGGAAAAACGCCTGTTCCCCTTTTGGATATCCCCCGGCGTCCCCAACGGAGTTGAAAGCTCCTTGTGCTCATAGCCAAATTTGCTATCGCTTCCGAAGGATGCGTCCCTGCACCTGCGAAAGCTAGCTCGCCATCCATGGCGAGACTCACGCAATTTGTCTATTCGCCCTGCGGCAACTCCGAGGGGATGGTGTATCCTTTTGCCGTTAAAGTGAGTTTCAGCTGTAGTTTCATAGAAATTTGTAGTTGCCATTTAAGATTTTAGGTGAGCCGAATATTTCTATGAACCATTTTTTGTAGATATTACTTTAATAGAGTAGGTCTGTAGTTAAAATCGTTAGCAGAGGTCAAAATGGATTGCATATTTAAAGCTCGTGAGCATGTGGATAATGCTTGGCTTATAGCAGAAAAATTAGGAGTACTAGCTACAGATAAAAATAAATTTATTAGCTCCATGTTATACACCTCTATGAATCACTGTGATGCTATACAAGTGTTAGTTCAGCAGCAAAATCTAGCGTCTTCTTCAGCCTTGCTAAGACCACTCTTTGAAAATACTTTTCGTGCGGTTTGGTTGCGTAACTGTGCTTCAGAAGAGCAAAGCCTAAAAGTAATGAATTCAAAAGATGGGTGGCCATCGCCTTGGAATGCTATTCAGTTAATTGAGGCTCAATCTGATAACCCCAAATTACTATCTAAGCTTTGGGAAATTATGAGAGAAAATATGCATGATTTTACTCATGGAGGTCGTGAGCTAGCTCATTGGCAAATAGGTGGAAATATTATTACATCCAATATTAGCTATTCAGAAGTTTTTGAATTGATGAAAATAGTCGTCTTATTCTCCTCTTATGTACTTTCTCAGTTGATTGAGTTATCCGAAGATAAAGATGCAATTTTACTTTTAGAAGATCTACTTGATAACCAACCATTTTGAGATCGTTAGGCTGTAAATATTTCATCGCACCATAATGAAACTTAACTTTTAAAGTTAAAAAAGATGGGACTGGCAGATCTCTTTTGGGATTAATGGTTAACACTACAACTACAGGAGTTCACCTTCCCCTGCGAAGTTGCCGCGGGGCGTTGGAATAAATTGCGTGAGCCTCGCCATGGATGGCGAGCTAGCTTTCGTAGGTACATGGACGTTGCCTTCGGAAGCGATAGCAATTTATCCATAAGACCAAGGTCAGTAATCAATGCATGTAACTTTGCTAGGGGCGGCAAGGGAGATCCAAGAGGGGATTGCTGTTGATCCCCTCTTGGTCGGGTGTGGGGCGAAGCACCACGACGTTGATTTTGATTTAAAAATCCAAACGAAGTTTGGAAATGGGGTATGCGTGAGCCATCAATTATAATCAATGGCTCTTTTGAGAGGTTACTCTTCTGGAACAGTAAATGCGGCTTCGACTTTTTCTAACTCTTGCTCGGTTTTAAGCTGAAACGCTTGCTGCTTTTTAAGCTTGGCTTCTTCTTCAAGTGCCGCTTCTCTTTGTTTAAATTCGTGTCTCTCTGGTTTAGTCAGAAACTTAAACGCGAGCTTGTTGCCTAGCACATAGGCGACTACGTCTTCGCCCTTTGTGCGGCGTTCATCGACGCGTTGTGAAAAACGGGCGTTATCGCGGGCTTTACGTTCTTCGGCATTTAACTTACTCATAATCTGTTCTCCTCATTTAGTTAATCACGGTAGTGTTCCACTACGTTCAGTTAAACAAATGAGTTGTGTTGCACATTCATAAAGCTGATTGGGCGGGATTCTACCATAAGCTGGCATTAAATCTGCGCGGTAAAATGCGCCAATCCAAAACAGAATGTTATTAGTGCACTTTATGCTAAAACTTGCTTTATTCTTGCTCATGGCCCGAGCAAATCAGGCCTGTGCATTTTACAATGTTTTGACTATCTTAGGTTATGCTAAAACGGTTTATGGTCCATTGAGTGGTGATTTTCGATAACAAACCAAGGGCAGGGAAGTCATGGGGAAAATAACGGTGAATGATTTACTCTTAAGCGAATTGCTGGCAAAGCTGGCGTCAAGGTTTGCGGCAAATAGGTTGCACCATCAAGGGATTTTGTGGGCTGAGGTTGAGGCAAGAATTCTGCAAAGTGACACGCAAATCCAAAATGCGCTGCATTGGATGGAACACACAGGTGGCGAGCCTGATGTGGTGGGGATTGATGCGAATACGGGCAAATTTATTTTTGTAGATTGCGCGGCGCAAAGCCCTGCGGAACGGCGCAGTCTTTGTTATGACAAAGCAGCGATCGAGGCGCGCAAGAAAAATAAACCCGTCGGCAGTGCACTGGAACTGGCGGTGCAAATGGGTGTACAAATGCTGACCGAGGCGCAATATCGTGAGTTACAAACCTTAGGCGAGTTTGATACTAAAACCTCAAGTTGGGTAGACACGCCAAAAGATATTAGGGCTCAAGGCGGGGCGATTTTCTGTGATCGACGTTATGGCAAAGTGTTTACTTATCATAATGGTGCAGACTCTTATTATGCCGTGCGGGGTTTTCGAACTCGATTATTAGTTTAGTGCTAGCACGAGCAAATCTTAGCTAGATAAATGAATCAGTGAAATGAGTGAGTCAAAAGGGACTGCTAACTTTGATCTCGATTGATACAAGCAATATTGGTAATCCCACTCGACTCTGCGTAAACTTTCGCTCCCATGTTTTGATCTGGTGTTGTGATGACCTTTCCTGAGCTTTCTTCTTCCCCTGAGTCGTTAACTTTTGCTGAGCTTGGCTTAAATTCGGCGTTACTTAAGGCTTTGCCTGCAAGTCTTAAACATCCGACAAAGGTGCAGCAACTGGCGATTCCGGCCATTCTTGCGGGACGGGATTTGTTAGCCTTAGCACAAACCGGTAGCGGCAAAACCTTAGCTTTTGGTTTGCCACTTCTACAACAACTTTTGTTGCAACAGCAAACACAGTTGCAGGTGGCTAAATCTGTGCAGGCCCAAAATGCGCAGGCGTTAGTGCTGGTGCCTACACGGGAATTAGCACTGCAAGTGACTGAGGCGCTGCAAACCGTGGCTGGTCAATTATCGACTCCGTTGAACATTCAGCTTCTGTGTGGCGGGGTCGCATTGGAAGACCAATTGGCCGAACTCACTGCCAAGCCGCAGGTGTTAGTGGCAACCCCAGGGCGTTTACTGGATTTATGTAAACAATCTCACATCAGTCTCGATTCGATAAAACATCTAGTGCTGGATGAAGCTGACCGCCTGCTAGAAATGGGGTTTTGGCCCGATGTGCAAAAGCTGATGGCGTTCATGCCTAAACTTAAGCAAACCTCGTTGTTTTCTGCCACCTTGCCCGAGGCGTTGGATACATTAACCGAAAAGCTGCTGGTGAATGAGCCGCTACGGGTTGAAGCCCACAAAGTGAATTCTGTAGCTGGTGAAATCGAAGAACAGCTTTATTTAGTCAACAAGGGCAGTAAAGCACAGGCATTGATTGCGCTATTAAAACAATATCAATGGCCGCAGGTGCTGGTGTTTATCAGCGCCCGTGATGATGCCGATGCCGTCGCTAAACGGCTCGCCAAAGCGGGGATGAAAGTCGCCGCGCTGCACGGTGAAAAAGATCAAACCGTGCGCAGCCAAACCTTGGCCGACTTTAAAGCCAATCGTATCCAAGTATTAGTGGCGACAGATTTGATGGCGCGCGGCATTCATGTTGATGCCTTGCCTGTGGTCATCAATTTGGATTTGCCCATGAGTGCGCCTGTGTACGTGCACCGTATTGGCCGCACCGCCCGCGCTGGCGAAAAAGGGCTGGCGATTTCCCTCGTGTGCCACGGTGAAATGGCGACCTTAACGGCGATCCGCAGCTTGACCGCGCGGGAGTTACCGCTGGCATTATTGGCTGACTTTCCAGTAACCGATAAGCCGAGTGAAAATACCACAGATGGCGCCGCAGATGGCAAGGTTGAGCGTAAGCGACCACCGCGGGATAAACAGGCGAATCGCCGTAGCATCAATAAGCATAGCGCCAAAGAGTTTAAAGGTAAGCGCTGAGCTTGAAGCTATCCATAGTGAAGTCATAGTGAAACTGGAGTGACGCAATCCTGAAACAAGAGTGAAGCCATCCTCAAGCAAAGAGTGAAGCTATCCATAGCGTTCAAGCTTGGCGTGCTGCTATCACTAAACCGATAACAGAATAAAGCGCATTGGCTGCTGTTAACGCTTTCGCTCTGGGTGTAACTTAGTGACTTATTTACATATAAGGGAGCTAAGTTATGGCATCGACATTGGCGTTAAGCAAAGCACTTCATAAAGTGGTGAATAACGGTTTAACGACTGAGCACTTTGTACTTCGACCATTCCAGCGAGCGGATCTTGAGGCTTTTACCGCCTATCGAGCCGACCCTAAGGTCGCCCAATATCAAAGCTGGACGGATTACCGCTATAGCGATGCAGTCGCGCTGTTCGACAATATGGATTACGCACAATTTGGTGCGGCGGATACGTGGTTTCAACTTGCGATTGTCACTGCCGCGTCGGGAGTAACACCGACCGCGATAGTTGGCGATCTGGCGCTGCACTTTATTGATGAGCAGCAGGTAGAAATCGGTTTTACGATTGCGCCTGAGCATCAAGGTAAACAGGTCGCTTTTGAGGCCGTTAGCGCATTGCTGGATTACCTCTTCATTGAATTACATAAGCATCGCGTTATTGCGATCACAGACGCACAAAATCTTGCCAGCTGTCGCTTACTCGAAAAACTCCACTTTAGGCGCGAAGCCCATTATGTGAAAAACATCTTCTTTAAGGGCGCGTGGGGCGATGAGTATCTCTACGCTTTGTTGAAAGAAGAGTATTAATTCCCTTTAGGTGCAAAGTATCGCTAACGCGTGCCGCCAGTGTTTCTCTATTTGGCTTATCTTGTCTATCTCAGTAAAATCTCTTCATTAGTTGAGCCTTTGTTGGCTCAAGGATCTTCACGCCCGTCATGGGATTTAAGGAGTGCCAGATGAAATCAATGCGTTTAGGCTTAGTGGGTTTGGCGGTCGTGCTCGGATTATCGGCCTGCGCGACCACGCAATCGCCAACGGGACGGGGGCAGACCTTGCTCTTTTCAGCGGCGCAGATGCAGCAGATGGGTGATGCTTCCTTTGAGGAGATGAAAAAGCAGCAAAAGGTGAGTAGCGATAAAAAGCTGACGCAATACGTGAATTGTGTCGCTAATCGGGTGACGGCAGTGCTGCCGGATCAAACCCAGCGCTGGGATGTCGTCTTGTTTGACTCTGAACAAGTTAACGCCTTTGCACTGCCGGGCGGCCACATTGGTGTGTATAGCGGTTTACTTAAGGTTGCCGATGGTCCTGATCAGCTTGCTACTGTGCTTGGTCACGAAGTGGCGCACGTATTGGCGCAACATGGTAACGAGCAGGTTTCTCGCGGACAGTTAACGGGCGTCGGTATGCAAATAGCCGATGCGGCGTTGGGGGCGAGTGGCGTGTCGAATCGCGACTTATATATGTCGGCGTTAGGACTCGGTGCTCAGGTTGGGGTCATTCTGCCCTTTGGCCGCGCTCAAGAGAGCGAGGCCGATGTGATGGGCTTAGAGCTGATGGCGCGAGCCGGTTTCGATCCGGCGCAAAGTGTGACCTTATGGCAGAACATGTCGAAGGTGGGCGGCAGTCAAGGGCCAGAATTATTATCGACTCATCCATCGAACAGTAATCGCATCGCTCAGTTGCAACAACTGCAAGGGCAGATGCAGCCACTCTATGCCAGTGCTAAAACCCAAGTGAAGAACCAATGTGTGGCGCCGAAATAAGCTGCACGCTGCATAGCGAAGTGCCACTTAGCTGAGTGTTAGCGGTTGTTTTCTGGCCGATATGCGTCCTTAGCCTATTTACGCTTTTGGATAAATACGCAATAAGTGTGTAAAAAAGCCGCCTTAGTTAAATAAGCAGTCAGTTTATCAGCATAGGTCGCGGAACTATGGTAAACTGGCGCGCAAAATTCCACTGATAAATTGAGAGTCGTTAATTATGTCTGATAAATTCAGTACTGTTGAACAGCAAGCAAGCTACGGTGTAGGCCGTCAAATGGGTGAGCAACTGGCCGCCAATTCTTTTGATGGTGTGGATATTCCAGCCGTTCAAGCGGGTTTAGCCGATGCGTTTGCCGGTTTAGAAAGTGCTGTGTCTATGCAAGATCTGCAAGTTGCTTTCACTGAAATCAGCGGTCGTATTCAAGCTGCTCAAGAGCAAGCTGCTGCAGCTGCGTCTGCTGAAGGCGATGCGTTCTTAGCTGAAAATGCTAAGCGTGATGGCGTGACTGTGACTGACTCTGGTCTGCAGTTCGAAGTATTAGTCCAAGGTGACGGTGCTACTCCAACTTACGAAGATACAGTGCGTACTCACTACCATGGTTCTTTCATCAATGGTGATGTGTTCGATAGCTCTGTAGTTCGTGGCCAACCAGCTGAGTTCCCAGTATCTGGCGTTATCGCTGGCTGGACTGAAGCACTGCAACTGATGCCAGTAGGCACTAAGTTGAAATTATTTGTTCCACATCACCTAGCTTACGGTGAGCGTGGCGCGGGGGCATCGATTCCTCCTTATTCAACTTTGGTATTCGAAGTTGAATTATTAGATATCATCTAATATTGATAAAACGCCTAAGCCTGTCTTAGGCGTTTTCTTATGGAAGACAAAGAAAGATTGAGGAGATTGAAATGAGTGGACAAGTGAGAGTGGCAATCGTCGGTGCCGGTGGTCGTATGGGTCGCACTCTTATTGAAGCGGCTTACAATCATGACCATATATTGCTGGGTGCCGCTATTGAGCGCGCTGGCTCTAGTTTAGTGGGCGTGGATGCAGGTGAGCTAGCTGGTGTGGGTAAATTAAAAGTCATGATCATGGATTCGCTGGATTACGCGACCGATGATTTTGATGTCTTGATTGATTTCACTGCGCCAGACGCCAGTATTGTCCATTTAGATTGGTGTGTGCGCCATAAGAAAGCCATGGTGATTGGCACAACCGGTTTCAATCATGCTCAAAAAGAACAGATCAATGCCTTTGCCGAGCAAACGCCGGTAGTGATGGCGCCGAATATGTCTGTGGGTGTCAACCTGATGTGGAAATTGCTCGAACTGGCTGCCGAAGTCATGGGTGATTACACGGATATCGAAATTATCGAAGGTCACCACAGACACAAAAAAGATGCGCCGTCGGGTACAGCCCTGAAAATGGGTGAAGTGATTGCTAAGACCTTAGGTCGCGATCTTGAGAAATGTGCCGTGTATGGCCGCGAGGGGATCACGGGTGAACGCGATCGTGAAACCATAGGTTTTGCGACTATTCGTGCCGGTGACTTAGTCGGTGAACATACGGCCATGTTTGCCGATATCGGTGAGCGTTTAGAGATCACCCATAAAGCCTCGAGCCGTATGACCTTTGCTAACGGCGCTATGCGCGCCGCCCACTGGCTCGTGGAGCAAAAGCCGGGCTTGTATGATATGCAGCAGGTTTTAGGTTTGCATTAATATTAAAAACGCCGATATGGCGTTTTTTTTTGCACCCAGATACCAATGGGTGGACGGTTTCGCGTTTTTCCTGTAAACTCGCTGGAATTTGTCAAAATTTCGTAAATTAGCGGAAATTGGTATCTTAACATAACATAAAAACATTATATTTCAGTGGCTTGGCTCTTTATGGAGGTCGCGTTGACAAAGTCTGCCTTACTCGTACTCGAAGATGGAACTGTATTCTCTGGCACAGCAATTGGTGCCGATGGTCTCTCTGTTGGTGAAGTTGTTTTTAACACTTCCATGACAGGTTACCAAGAAATTTTAACTGATCCATCCTACTCACGCCAGATTGTAACATTAACCTACCCACACATAGGCAACACTGGTACCAATGATGAAGATGTTGAATCCGATGGGGTTCACGCTTGTGGTCTTATCATTCGTGATCTTCCGCTCATCGCAAGTAGTTTCCGCAATCAACAAAGCTTAAGTGATTATCTCAAAGCGAACAATGTCGTTGGCATAGCAGATATCGATACCCGCAAGTTAACTCGTATTCTCCGTGAAAAAGGTGCACAAGCCGGTTGTATTATGGCTGGTGCAGACTTAGACGAAGCAAAAGCGCTCGCAGCTGCCAAAGCCTTCCCCGGTTTAAAAGGCATGGATCTCGCTAAAGAAGTCACAACTAAAGCTGCTTATCCATGGCGTAAAGGTAGCTGGCGTTTAGTGGGCGGTTTACCTGCAGATACGCCAGCAAATGAGCTTAAATACAAAGTAGTAGCCTACGACTACGGCGTTAAGCAAAACATTCTGCGTATGTTAGTGGACCGCGGTTGCGACGTCACCGTTGTGCCAGCTAAAACCTCTGCCGCCGACGTGCTGGCGATGAATCCCGATGGTGTGTTCCTTTCGAACGGCCCTGGCGATCCAGAACCATGCGATTACGCGATTGAAGCAATTCAACAGATCCTGAAAACCGACACACCGATTTTCGGTATCTGTTTAGGTCATCAGTTATTGGCTCTGGCCTCAGGTGCAAAAACCTTAAAGATGAAGTTTGGTCACCATGGTGCAAACCACCCAGTGAGCAACATTGAGAAAGGTAACGTGATGATCACCAGCCAAAACCACGGTTTTGCTGCCGATGAAAGCACGCTACCCGCCAACATTAAGGTGACGCATAAGTCGCTGTTTGATGGTTCACTGCAAGGTATCCATCTTACGGACAAACCTGCGTTCAGCTTCCAAGGTCACCCTGAAGCGAGCCCTGGCCCGAACGATGCCGCCCCGCTGTTCGATCACTTTATCGAGCTAATCGACATATACCGTCAGAACGCCAAGTAGTACGCTAGCTAGGAGAAGAGAGAAGCAATGCCAAAACGTACAGATATAAAGAGTATTCTTATCCTAGGCGCCGGCCCAATCGTGATTGGTCAGGCATGTGAATTTGACTATTCTGGCGCACAGGCGTGTAAAGCGCTGCGTGAAGAAGGCTACCGTGTCATTCTGGTGAACTCTAACCCTGCCACCATTATGACTGACCCAGAAATGGCCGATGCTACTTATATCGAGCCGATTCACTGGGAAGTGGTCCGTAACATTATTGCTAAAGAACGCCCAGATGCGATTCTGCCAACCATGGGCGGCCAAACCGCACTGAACTGCGCATTAGAACTTGAAGCCAAAGGCGTACTGAAAGAATTTAACGTCGAGATGATTGGCGCGACTGCCGATGCCATCGATAAAGCTGAAGATCGTAGCCGCTTTGATAAAGCGATGAAAAGTATCGGTCTTGACTGTCCACGTGCGGGCATTGCCCACAACATGGAAGAAGCTTACGGCGTACTCGATCAAGTGGGTTTCCCTTGCATTATCCGTCCATCCTTTACTATGGGTGGCTCGGGCGGCGGTATCGCCTACAACAAGGAAGAGTTCGAAGAGATCTGTTCACAGGGCTTAGAGTTATCGCCAACAAGTGAACTGCTGATCGACGAATCACTGATCGGTTGGAAAGAATACGAGATGGAAGTGGTACGTGACCGCAACGATAACTGCATTATCGTCTGTGCCATCGAAAACTTCGATCCTATGGGTGTACACACTGGCGACTCTATTACCGTTGCGCCAGCGCAAACCCTGACTGACAAAGAATACCAAATCATGCGTAACGCCTCTATGGCCGTACTGCGTGAGATTGGTGTTGAGACAGGCGGTTCGAACGTACAGTTTGGTATCAACCCGAAAGATGGCCGTATGGTTATCATCGAGATGAACCCACGTGTATCCCGCTCTTCAGCATTGGCATCAAAGGCAACGGGTTTCCCGATTGCGAAAATCGCCGCTAAGTTAGCGGTCGGTTTTACCCTTGATGAGCTGATGAACGACATCACTGGCGGTCGCACGCCAGCGTCATTCGAGCCTGCTATCGATTACGTTGTGACTAAAGTGCCACGCTTTAACTTTGAAAAGTTTGCTGGCGCCAATGATCGCTTAACTACACAGATGAAGTCTGTGGGTGAAGTGATGGCGATTGGCCGTACTTTCCAAGAGTCACTGCAAAAAGCCTTACGTGGTTTAGAGGTTAGCCGTAACGGTTTAGACCCTATCACTGATATGGCAAAACCGGAGGCAATGCAACGTATTCGCCATGAGCTGAAAGAGCCTGGTTGCGACCGTATTTGGTACATAGCCGATGCGATGCGTGCGGGTTTGAGTTTAGATGAAATCTTTAAGCTGACCAATATCGACCCTTGGTTCCTCGTGCAAATTGAAGAGCTGATCAAACTCGAAGGCGTTGTGGCTGACGCGGGTCTGGCGGGTCTGGATATCGACTTACTGCGCAAACTGAAACGTAAAGGCTTTGCCGATGCGCGTCTGGCCGATGTATTAGGCGTGAATGAAGCCGAAGTGCGTAAGCTGCGTGATAAGTTTGACCTGCATCCAGTCTACAAGCGTGTGGATACCTGTGCGGCTGAGTTTGCAACAGACACAGCTTACATGTACTCAACGTACGAAGAAGAATGTGAAGCTAACCCATCGACCCGTGACAAAATCATGGTGTTAGGTGGCGGGCCAAACCGTATCGGTCAAGGTATCGAGTTCGATTATTGCTGTGTGCACGCGGCGTTAGCGCTACGTGAAGATGGTTATGAAACCATCATGGTGAACTGTAACCCTGAAACCGTTTCAACCGACTACGACACTTCAGACCGTCTGTACTTCGAACCCGTCACACTGGAAGATGTACTCGAAATCGTCCGTATCGAGAAGCCAAAAGGCGTTATCGTGCAGTACGGTGGTCAAACACCATTGAAATTGGCCCGTGCCTTAGAAGCCGCTGGCGTACCTGTCATTGGTACTAGCCCAGATGCAATTGACCGCGCCGAAGACCGTGAGCGTTTCCAGCAAGCGATTCAACGCTTAGAGATGAAGCAGCCTGAAAATGATACCGTGACTACGGTTGAAGGTGCTGTGATTGCCGCTGAGCGTATCGGTTATCCGTTAGTTGTGCGTCCATCCTATGTACTGGGCGGCCGCGCGATGGAAATTGTCTACGACAAGCAAGATTTGCTACGTTACTTCAACGAAGCCGTGAGCGTATCGAATGCGTCGCCTGTATTGCTCGATCGCTTCTTAGATGATGCGATTGAAGTGGATATCGATGCTGTGTGCGACGGTGAAATCGTGGTGATTGGCGCGATTATGGAGCATATCGAACAAGCGGGGGTTCACTCAGGTGACTCAGGTTGTTCGCTGCCGCCATACACGCTAAGCCAAGAAATCCAAGATCGCATGCGCGTTCAAGTCGGCAAGTTGGCGATGGAACTCGGTGTTGTCGGCCTGATGAACGTACAGTTTGCCGTGAAAGATAACGAAATCTATATGATTGAAGTTAACCCACGTGCTGCCCGTACTGTGCCATTTGTGTCCAAAGCAACGGGTGTGCCTTTAGCTAAGATTGCCGCGCGTGTGATGGCGGGTCAAAGCTTAACGTCGCAAAACTTCACTAAAGAAGTGATCCCACCTTTCTACTCAGTGAAAGAAGTGGTGTTGCCATTTAACAAGTTCCCGGGTGTTGACCCACTGTTAGGCCCAGAAATGCGCTCTACCGGTGAAGTCATGGGCGTGGGCGATACGTTCGCCGAAGCCTATGCCAAGGCGCAGTTAGGTGCCACTTCTGAAGTGCCTAAGTCGGGTCGTGCGTTATTGTCTGTGCGTAACAGCGATAAGAAACGCGTTGCCGATTTAGCGGCTAAGTTAATCGAGCTCGGTTACCAAATCGATGCCACTCACGGTACTGCGATTATCCTTGGCGAAGCGGGTATCAACCCACGTCTAGTGAACAAGGTACACGAAGGTCGTCCACACATTCTCGATCGCATCAAGAATGGTGAATACACTTATATCGTGAACACTACCGAAGGTCGCCAAGCGATTGAAGATTCTCGTCAATTGCGCCGCGGTGCACTGCGTTACAAAGTTAACTACACCACGACCATGAACGCTGCATTCGCCACTTGTATGGCCCATGCCGCTGATGACCGTACTAACGTGACGTCAGTACAAGAACTGCATTTACGCGTACTGGCTAAATAAGCCACAGCGTTAATGCCGTGAATTAGAGGGCCGCATAACTTAGGTTATGCGGCCTTATTATTTAGGCCTGTGTCTGTTTTGCTCAATTTTTGAGTTTGTTTTATTGAGTTGTGCCGTTTGTTTTGAGTATGACTTAACTCATTTTATTGCCCATTTAGGTAGCCTGAAAACTATGTCTGCTCCTGCCGATAGCCCTGCCAAAGTTGATACTTTTATTGCGCCGCCTTGCCTCTGGCAAATACGTTTGCTCTATCAAGATAGCGACATTCTGCTGATTGATAAGCCGAGCGGATTATTGAGTCTGTCGGGGAAGAATCCGCTCAATCTCGACTCAGTGCATTATCGTTTAGTGCAGGATTTTCCGACGGCCACTTTGTTGCACAGACTCGATTTTGGCACTTCGGGCATCATGCTGGTGGCACTAAATAAAAGCGTGAATGGCTTGCTGACCAAACAGTTTCAGGCACGTACGATCGAGAAGCGTTATACCGCCTTGCTGCACGGACATATCGCCGCTGACAGCGGGGTGATTAATCTGCCGATCGCTAAAGATGTCGATCATTTCCCACTACAAAAGATTTGCCACAGTACAGGTAAACCTGCGATCAGCGAATATCGGGTGCTTGAGCGGTTAACCGAGCCTTTCGCCACGCGGGTCGAGTTTACCCCTGTCTCTGGCCGAACCCATCAACTGCGGATCCACAGTCAGCAATTTGGTCACTCGATTCTGGGGTGCGATCTCTATGGTGGCGTGGGTGAGAGTGTGGCTGATAAGGCCGATAACGCTGCTGCACCTGAACCAGACATCACTAAGATGACGAGTAACAGCAGATTAATGCTGCATGCGACCCGCTTAGCGTTTGATCATCCGATCACGGGTGAGCGTATCGACTGGTTTTGCGAGTGTCCTTTCTAAGAGTTTGCTAAAGAGTTATAGAGTTTTGCAATTTGCGCTTAGCAAGTAGATCAATAGATTTAGTTGCCAAGTCCGATACGTTCGGTCTGCATTGGCGGTGCATCGTTGGGGAGCCAAGTATGGTAAATCGTTGCGAAGGTGCCATCCGCTTTTATTGCTTCTAGGGCGCTTTCCCACTGCTCGATCACCTCATTGGGCGTGCCTTGTGAGAAGGCAATGTAAAGATGGTTAGCGCTAATCGTGAAGAGGGACTCTACATCATCAATACTGGCGCCCGCATCCGACAAAATACTTGGCGCAGTGAGATTGGCATTACACCAAAGATCGATACGGTGCTTCATCAATTGTTTCGCACTTAACAAGGGCGTTGATGAGGCGGCGACATTGGTAAAGCCGTGTTCGGTAAGCAAGCGCTCCTCCACTGAGGCACGATAGACGCCAATTGCCTTCGCCGTTTTAGCATCTTCTATCGAGGTAATTTTTATGCCGCTATTTTTTAAGGCATAAAAATTGGTCGTGCCGACAGCAACGGGTCCTATCATAGTAAACATCTGTTCCCTTTCAGCCGTGCGCGTCATAGTGAACAACACTGTATTGGGCTGCTCGGTCAGCATTTTCCAGCCGCGAGCCCAAGGTACGACTTTAATTGGGTCTGGACTCTTGATGCGTTTTTGAATTTCTTCTACGACTTGTACTGCTAAACCAGCAGGTTTGCCATCAACAGAAAAACTGATCGGTGACCATTCTTCCGTATAGATGTTTAGCGGCTGTGCGCTCAGAGAGAAAGCGCAGCAGAGGATAAGTGATAGCAAAAAGCTTGTGACTAGTTTCATTAATAACCCTAAAAATTAGAATGTTATAATTGAGTCTCACTGCTTGCTCTTGAAACGATTAAAGATGAACGCTGTGTTCAAATCAAGTATAGCTAGGGGTTCATTTTCTAAGAGTAAATTTAATATACCGTTTTGAACGATAAAAAAGAGCGCGAGTATGGCGCTCTTAGGTGGGTATTTTTATCAATGCTGACTTAAGCCTGTTCGATAAACATCAGGCTCGATAAACGTCACGCATCAGATTATCAATGCATTGGACAACACGCATACTGGCGTCTTCCATCGAATGCAGTTGTTTAACCATTTCAGGCAGATTACCTTTTTGCCTGGCATTGAGCGCGGCTTTACCCGCTTCATGTACCGCTTTATGTGGTGCATCTAAGGCTTTGAAGTTACTCAAATGCTGATAATTCTCAGCGCCAAATCCTTTGAAATACCATTGCCCGAGACGGCACTCAGTGTGCGAGTTCACACTGTGGTTATGCTGTGGTTTTTCAATTAATTGATAGACACTGCTTTTCCAGACCGCGTGGTCAAGTTTCGTGGTATTTAAGAATGACGCGGTAGCAGCGTTATGGATAACCTGCTGCATTTGCTTTGAGCGTTGCAGTACATCTTCAACCACTTGGCCGATTTGGGTAGAAGAGCTGGCAACATCGATAGCGCTGCTTTGATTGTTATGGACAATTTCTTTAATTTCAGCCGCTTGAATGACGATTTGCTTTACCAGTTTTTCAATGTGGCTGCTGGCTTCGTGGGCTTTACTGGCAAGTTGGCGCACTTCATCGGCAACCACTGCAAAACCGCGTCCTGCTTCACCTGCGCGGGCGGCTTCAATGGCGGCATTCAATGCCAGCAAGTTCGTCTGTTCTGAGATACCTTGAATTGCGGCAACAAACTGGTTGATTGAAGAGGTCGTCGCATCTAGCTCAGTAACGGCTTTCATGCTGCTCGACGCTTGCTCATTAATATAAGTCGCCCGTGTGCCTAAACTTGCCACGGCGATGCGGGTTTGATCAAAAATCTTATCAAGCTCTGACAGTGAATCCTGTTCGGAGGTAAGCAATTCGGCGCTATTGGCTAAACCTTCGCGCACCGCATTGAGCATTTCTCCACCTTGGTTTTGGCAGGCTATCACCTCAGTGTAGTGATCCGCATTTTGCCGCGATTGCTGCTGCATAGTCTCATTTTCACGGATCATGCCACGCAGTTCATCGATTTCATTTTGGCGTTGTTGTTCTAGTTGGATAAGCCGCTCTTTAAGCGCCTTATTTTCAGCTTTGAGCTGGGAATTAAACCACATAAAAAAACCTCTAGCGTCGCAAGGACTATGGCTATTGCTTATCGACTTACAGTGACTAGACTCTGCGGTAAATACTGCAATGTTAATAAGAAGTAAAACTATTCAGGTGTTGAAATATTAACTGATCCTTTGGCTTTATTCTTAATTTTTTTAGGGTTATTGTCGCTTTTATGCGTTGGCGCAAATTAACCTTATTTTTCGAGTGAAAAGTGAACCAAGCTAAGGCTAAATCTGGGCCAAGTAGCTGGTTCACTTTGAGGTTTTCGGCTATTGATTAGCGCTATGTCAGGCTCTATGGCATGCTTTATGGCATAGGTAAGTCGAGTACCATAGTGGCAATGCTGAAATATATAAGCACGCCTATGATGTCGGCGATGGAGGTGATCAGTGGCGCACTTGCCGCCGCAGGATCCATCTTTAACTTGCTCAGTAAGAAAGGCAGTGACATACCAATCAAGCTACCAATAATCACCACTATTTGCATAGTGAGCGCGACAACCAGCGCGATTTCAGGGCCGCCACGCCAGAAGCCGAGCAGTGATACGGCCGCCGCCATGCTGGCACCTAATAATCCGGCGACAAATAACTCACGGCCCAACATAGATAGCCAGTCCTTGAGTACCACTTCTCCCGTGGCTAACCCGCGTACCATTAAGGTCGACGATTGTGATCCCGCATTACCGCCGCTATCGATCAGTAGCGGTAGGAAGAAGACCAAGGAAACATAACTGGCAATTGTGTCTTCGAAGAAGGCGATACCGGCTCCTGAGAAGATATTGCCAAACACCAAAATCACCAGCCAAACCACGCGCTTGCGGTAGAGTAAGCCTATGCTGGCTGTCTTAAGGTTATGGTCAATATTGCCGATGGCCGCTGTTTTCGTGAACTCAAGATCCGCCTGTGAGCTGGCAATATCCATAGCATCATCATAGGTGACGATACCGACAAGCTGGCCTTTGCCATTGACTACAGGCAGTGCCATCAAGTCGTAATGGGCGATCATCTGCACCGCTTCTTCACGAAAGGCATTCGCATCGAGCGCGACGGGATCGGGCTTCATAAAATCGACCACTCGCTCGTGCGGCTGCGCCAGCAATAGCTGTCTTAAAGACACAGTACCAATCAAGCGACCTAACATGTCCACCACATAGGTTTGATAAATGGTTTCCTTATCGGCGGCCTCAGTGCGTAGGGTATCAATGGCTTCTGCCGCTGTATGGCGGCTATTGAGCAAGGTGTAATCTGAGGTCATGACCGCGCCGACCTTCGCCTTGTCATAGGCGGCGAGGGTGCGCATATCTTCCCGTTTGGCTAATGCGAGTGCAGGTAAAATGGCCGCTTGCTGGGTTTCATCGAGCAGATTGTAAAGGTCGGCACGTTCATCGGCCGCCATGTGTACTAGCAGCGCAGAAAGCGTGGTTTTGTTTAGCTGCTGAACTAAGCTCGCCTGCAATTCGTCGGTCAGGTAGCGGAACAGATTGGCGCACACCTTAGGTGAGGCCAGTTGCAACAATAGGACTTGTTGCTCTTGATTAAAGACGTTAAATACCGCTGCAATATCGGCAGGGTGGCGCTTTTCGGCTAATTCAGCCATAGCGCTGGCACTGCGTTGTTCGATAATCATTTGCAGGTTATGGATGATTTTTTTAGTGTTGTTTGTGCTGTTATTCATGTTCATAGTTCATTCTCTCAACGATCTAGTGACCAAAGTAAAAGGTGATGTCTGCGCCAAGTTGCAGCGCGTTGCCACGAAGGGCATTGCCTAAGCTCAATTCCAGCTGTAGCTGCCGTTGCGGCGTGTGTTGATAGGCGAACTGATAGGCCGCCTCACTCAACTCTTTTTGATAAAGCTCGGCTATCAGGCGATGGTGACTACTGAGTTCATACGCCGCCGCGATACCCACAAGTAATTGGGTCGATTGATTAAACTCATGGGTGAAACCTAAGTTGGCATACAGGCTGACATCGGAGTCGCCTAAGGTTTTGCCCATAATGCCGAAGGCTTCGGTGGCAAATCCGTTATTGGTATCGAGGTTTTTCTGTAAGTTGATCACCACTGCGCTGTGCCAATCATCCTGCTGCCGATCTGAATCCGAACCTGAATCTGAGTAAGAGCTTAAGTTGAGCGGTAGCTTGATACTGACTTCAGCCTGCTCCTCACGATTATCGTCATTGGCATTGGACGCTAATCCTAAATGCCATTCCCATTGATTGCGGCTGCAAGTCGTGGTTGCGTTAAATTGTGGGCGCGCATGATCCGACCTAGGTTGTTGCCAGCCGAGTTCTAATTCGCAGTGTTCTGCGAGGGCGGGATCATCCACTTCAAGATGGGATGCTGCCGCACTCATGCTGTAGCACAAGCTGAAACTTGCACAGGATAAAGACCGCAAAATTGCTGCGTTGTTTATGTAAGCCATGTTAAGGCTCCTCAGGTGTAAACCCTTAGGTGTTAATCCATCGGGTAAACGGAGGGTACTGAGGCAAAAACTTGCTTTGAGATGCAAAAAATACACATAACTGAACCCCAGCGAATATGCTGGAATTACGAAAAGCGCAGCCATAGGCTCAGGCTTTATGGTTTGTGATTGATATTTTGGGGGAGGCGGAGTGAAGAATGGTTCACACTACTACCCTGCTTAGCAGGTAGCAGCAAAATATTGCGGGCTAGTGCTAGGCGTTAAATCCTGTCTTTTGGACAGGGCATCTACTGTCGCTTATGTGTGTGCCCACAGTGGGTCTCCGCAATGATTAAAAGTCGCCATCATTCTAATGGGCCAAAAGTTAAAGTCAACCGCACAAGTCGTTACCTATGTTTTTGTTTAAATTTAGATTTTAATTAAATGTTAACATTATGGTGCTACTTAGGTCTGTGTATGGTTATTGGACTGCTTGATGAATTTATGTGCAGTGGCTTGTTGTTGATTTGTTTGTTTTATGGGCGCTGACGGTAATGCTGCCTCTATGAGGTGTCTTTTAGTGGTATCGGATATCGGGCATTGGGTATTGGGTATTGATGTCTCGGGATCGGATATTGATGCGTCGATTGAGTTTGGCTAACACCTTATCTCAAATGGATTATTTGGCATTGATGCACATCGGGTATACCCTTGTAGTGTCTTACCTGTGAGTCAAAGTGATCATTCATACAGGTTCAGACAGGTCGCCGTTTTCAGATTTGGGGGGATTAAGCTGTGGCACACAATATCGATGAGTTGGAATCAATTACTGCACCTATCGATCATAAGTGCACCGCGAATATCAAGATCGCCAGTATCAATCTGTTTAACTTTATTGAGCCGCCTTTGGCTTACTACGACTTTGAAAACATCTATAGCCATGGTCAGTGGCAGAAAAAGTGCCAATGGCTGAGTGAGTTTCTCACCCATCGCCAGCCCGATATTGTCGGATTTCAAGAAGTGTTCAGCCCTGAACCACTCAAACGTATCGCCAGCGAGCAAGGTCTAGGGTATTTTGCGGTCGTCGATGAACCTACCCTTATCAGTGATTATATTTATCGTAGCCCTGTGGTTGCGCTTGCGTCCCGTTATCCCATAGTGGAAATCAGCAGCGTCGAACCTGATGCACGCTTAGTGGCGGCGATGGGATTATCGAGTGAATTTGCCTTTAGCCGTAAGGTGCTGCGCGCAACCATTGAGGTGCCACACATTGGTAAGTGTGATTTTTATGTGGTGCACTTTAAATCAAAACGCGCCGGATTAGCCCTCGAGCCTAAGCTAATTGAACCTAAGCCACTTGAAAATCAGCCCCTAGGATTCGATAACTCGGCGCCCGCAGCGAGCATAAAACTGCATTCAGAAACCCAATTAATCACAGAGCAAGCTTTAGGCCGCTGGGCATCCACCATGCAGCGCGGCGCGGAAGCTGCGTTATTATTCAATGGCATATTAGTACGCAGACAAGCATCTAAATATCCCGTCATAGTGATGGGGGACTTTAATGACAGCCTGACAATGGGCGCCTTGGATGCGCTAATAATACAGGGCGAGAGTATCCACAGTAATGACATAAAAGCCGCTGGCCTTGGGCATTTATCGGATGCGGCGTTAGCGGCGGTGTTTGCTCAATATCAGCTTAAGGATGCCTATGAGTTATTTATCGAGGCCAACCTATTTATCAATGCCAATCAGCAGGGCAGTTTGACGGGTAATACCGCTTACCATAGGGAACACAGAGCGGCGACCCATTACTATGGCCCTAAAGGTTCTGTGCTGGATTATATTTTGCTTTCGAGCGAGTTTGATGCGAGCCATGGCCGCAGTTTAGCCCAAGTGGTGGATTATCAAACCTGCGACAGGCACTTAGTCAGACCCGAATACGAGCGCGATGCCTACAGCACTGACCATGCGCCCGTAATCGTTGAGCTAGCGCTACGTAGCTAAGTTTTATGCTTCAGTTAAGCGAGCTAAATCAAGCAACATAAACTCACTCAAGCGGACTCGATCGTACTTTAAATCACATTAGCGTTCACTCACATAAACCCCATTGAAATTAAGCGATATCGCGGATAAGCCCCATTTGAAACCAAGCTTGCAGTGCCTGCAGCACTTGCATCGGCGCCTGCGCGTCGCTAAAAAATGCCAACATCATTTCGCATTGTTCGGCAAAGGTGGCACCGCCGATAAATCCCAACAGCAGGGCGAGTTGATATTCGGATAGGGAAATAAACTCAGTTAATCGGCTTTCGCCGCGCCAAAGTAACCAAGCTCGTTTACCTTGATAATCGGGACTGGGCGGTGATGCTTGCTGTTTTAATGCTTGCCAAGTTTCCACCGCATTACTGTTGCATTGAAATAGCTGCACGCTGGGGTGAAAACGCAGTTGGCAACCCGGCCATTGCTCGGCAGGCAGTGCTTGCAGGCGCGCAAAAGTGGCGCGCTCGGTATCAAAAGCATCGAAGGCATTCAATAAACGCCGCTCGAAGCGAGTAATATCGGCAATAATCGGATACTGACTGAAAAACGCATCTTGGGTTAAATAGTCGGGCAGGGCATCGGCAAAACTGCGCAGTGAGGTAAACGCCGATGGCTGACTGGCAATATAACCTTTGGCCATGCGTTCAAAGAGTTCATCACCCAGATAGATACCCAGCATTTCGTGGTCGGTTTCGAGGGTTTCGGTTAGACGAATGCGATAGGCATTGGCATAAATCTGCATCCGAATATCAGCATTAATGCCGCCTTGCTCGGCAATCTTATCTTTGAAGGTTTGCGTGGTTTGCTCAAGTGTGGGCGGTGTATCTACCGCAGCACTCGCCAGCAGATAATTCATAAATGCGTGTTGTAGCTGCTGAAGTTGGCTCATGCGATAACCTTTCCTTCATGCATGTTATTTCTACCTTTGGCGGCGTTGAGTGGATGCGCCTCACCTAAGGTATCGCGGGTGATATTTCTGGCAATCGTGAGTTCGGCTTCGAGGGCGGAAAACTCGGGGATATTGGCGTCGCGCTCTATCATAGTGCTGATGCCGCCAAAACGTTTCAGTGCTGCACAGTAGAGGTCCCACACGCTGCTCGGTACATCATGGTCGTGCGTGTCTATCACATAGTCGCCATAGTCGCTGTGTCCGGCGAGGTGGAATTGCTGCACTCGCTTGGGATTAATTTTATTCAAGTAGTCCAACGGGTTGAAATTGTGATTGCGGGCACTGACGTAAATATTATTGATGTCTAACAAGATTAAACAGTCTGCGGTCTCGGCAACGGCATTAACGAATTCCCATTCGTCCATGCTGGAATCTTGATAGGACAAATAACTAGAAACGTTTTCCATCAAAATGCGCCGACCTAAAAAGTCTTGGACGGTTTTAATCCGCTGCGCTACATGCTTAACGGTTTCTTCGGTATAGGGCAGTGGCAGGAGATCATGGCTGTTCACCCCGTGAATTGAGGTCCAGCAGATATGATCGGAAATCCAGTGGGGCTGCACCTCGTTGGCGAGCTGTTTTAAGGCTTTAAGGTAATCCATATTGAGCGGGTCGGTACTGCCAATCGACAGGGAAACACCGTGCATCACCAGGGGATAGCGCTCGCCAATTTCCTTGAGGTAATAGCGGGGTTTGCCGCCGGCAACCATGTAGTTTTCCGAGAGCACTTCAAACCAATCGATATCGGGTTCGGTATTGAGCACGGCATCAAAATGCTGTGTCCTCAGACCTAAGCCAAAACCTAATGGTGCTTGCGTGATGACATCTTGCGCCACATTGACTCCTTATCCTTAAGTTTTCTGCTGCTGTTGTATGGGTTAACACGGTGGTAAACAGGGGGACAAATGTGACCAGCACAAGCTGGTCACGATTTTTAATCAGCATATTGGCGTTTAAGCGCCTGCTTTGCCGCCGATATCACCGCATGATTTTGCAGGTGCTGCGACAAAACCACTGCCTTTACAGCTGGCGTGTCCGGCGCAGGCGTTATCGGCAGTTTTACAATCGTTATGGCCTTTGCAGGTGTTAACGCCATAGCAGTGAACGAGTTCGGCGTTAGCAATTTTACCCACCCAGTCATCTGCGACTTTACCGCCGACATCACCACAGCTTTTTGATGGCATAGCTACAAAACCACTGCCTTTGCAGCTGGCATGTCCGGCACAGGCGTTATCGGCGGTTTTGCAATCGTTATGGCCTTTACAGGCATTCACGCCATAACAATGTACGAGATCGGTACTGTCGGCGCCAGCCATAGGTTCGGCGGCATTGGCATAACCCGCCATGCTTGCCATTGCCATCGCTAATGCGGCGCCCGTCAGTGCAGTTTGTGTTTTCTTATTCATGGTTCTAATCCTTTTGAGTGTGACTGCTAATGAGTAATCTTGATTTGGTTGCTTTGATAACGACTGCTGTAAATCGACGACTTATAAAGCAATGACTAATAAACACAGGAGTAAGCCTAGTTGTTATCGAGCGATTCGTTTGAATATCTTGTGCGCTGGCTAAACGAGCCTTTCGAATGCGCAGTGCTTTTTCCTGTTGCGTTAATGAGACCCGCACTTAGACCAATATCTTTCAATTTAAGTTAAAATGATGTTGTGAAAATCGAGACCTGCGCGATCGAGAGAGTCGGGAAATCGCCCTATTTATGGAAAAAAATGGCGTTTCTTACACAGGTTTTACGACGTAAATAAGGTATGATCGGCCACCCGTGGATGATGGTAAATAAGCGCTGCGGCGCGTTCGGTACTCGCACTTAGGTGACATTGGGTATATCATCCGTTTCCCATTTTTTAGACTGCAGCCCTTTTTTAGTGGCGGCACTATTTTTAAAGGCAACTATGGCTATCAGAATCAAACTTAAACCCGGCCGCGAGAAGTCACTCGAGCGTCGCCATCCTTGGGTATTTTCCAATGCTATTCATAACATTAAGGGAAAACCTGAAGCGGGTGAGACAGTCGATGTGGTCGCGCATGATGGTCATTGGTTAGGTCGTGGTGCTTGGTCGCCTGAGTCGCAAATCCAAGTGCGGATTTGGACTTTTGATCGCGAAGAAGAAATTGATCGCGCGTTTTTTGCCAGACGTTTGCAGCGGGCGCAAATCGGCCGTAACGATCTGATCCGCGAGCAAGGCTTAACGGGCTATCGTTTAGTGGCCGCCGAGTCCGATGGTTTACCTGGGATCACCATCGACAGATACGCCAATGTGTTGGTGTGCCAGTTACTGAGCACAGGTGCTGATTTATGGCGCGACACCTTAGTTGAGTTATTGGCCGAGCAATATCCTGATTGCGCTATCTATGAGCGTTCCGATGTGGATTCTCGTAAGAAAGAAGGCCTGCTGCCAGTTACCGGTTTATTGCACGGCACGCTGCCTGAAATGCCGGTGATTATCGAAGAAAACGGCATCAAGATCGCTGTCGATGTGATTAAAGGCCATAAAACAGGTTTCTATCTCGATCAACGTGATAACCGCGCCATTGCTGCCCGTTTCGTGAAAGATAAATCGGTATTGAACTGTTTCTGCTACACAGGCACCTTTGGTTTGTACGCCGCAAAAGCGGGCGCGGCCAGCATAGAAAACGTCGATGTGTCTTCTTTAGCATTAGCGACGGCGCGTCAGAACATGCAAGTAAACGGTTTGAGTGATGACAATGTGCATTACAACGAAGCCGATGTGTTTAAGTTGCTGCGTCTATACCGTGATGAAGGCAAAACCTTCGATGTTATCGTACTCGACCCACCTAAGTTTGCCGATAACAAGGCGCAGTTGAACGGGGCTTGCCGTGGTTATAAAGACATCAACATGATTGCATTGCAGTTGTTGAATCCAGGTGGGGTGTTATTGACCTTCTCTTGCTCAGGATTAATGCCTGCGGATCTGTTCCAAAAAATCGTGGCCGATGCTGCGCTCGATGCGAAACGTGAAATCCAGTTTATTGAACGCTTAAGCCAAGCGAGCGATCACCCTATCGGTAGCGCCTTCCCAGAAGGATTCTACTTAAAAGGCTTAGTCGCCAGAGCTTGGTAAGAGCGGCAAGAGCTTGGTAGATAGTCGCTAGAGCTTAAGCCAAGCGTTTGATATAAGCTGCCTGCGATGTGGGTTTAGTTAGAGAATAGGCCGTTTAGTCAGAGAATAGATGGCTGAGTCAGATAACATTGAACCCTAAAAAACCATAAAAAATGCCAGCCCTTTGAAAAAGTGGCTGGCATTTTTATTGCGTATTTTTACCGTGTTTTTACATCAGCAGCCTTGTGACTGCGATGGAAGCTTTAACGCTTAACTTATTTGGCGGTAAAGGTTTTTACGCCATCAGGGGTGCCGACTAACAACACATCTGCGCCGCGTTTAGCGAACAGACCGTTAGTGACAACACCGACGATCTCATTGATCTGACTTTCCAATTCCTTTGGATTAAGGATCTTAAGATTGTACACATCGAGGATCACGTTGCCGTTATCTGTCACAACGCCTTCACGGTACACAGGATCGCCGCCTAGCTTAACTAACTGACGTGCCACATAAGAGCGCGCCATAGGAATGACTTCAACTGGCAGTGGGAATTCACCTAGGATGTCGACTTGCTTAGTGTTATCCACGATACAAATAAACTTTTCAGCCACAGCCGCAACAATTTTCTCGCGAGTTAACGCCGCGCCGCCGCCTTTGATCATATCCATATGGCCGTTGATTTCATCGGCACCGTCCACATAGACAGATAAACGATCGACGCTGTTTAAGTCATAAACGGGAATACCCAGCGCCTTCATTTTCTGAGTTGATGCCTCAGAGCTAGAGACGGCGCCTTCGATATCAGCTTTCATGGTCGCCAGTGCATCAATAAAGTGATTCACAGTCGAACCAGTACCAACACCAACAATACTGTCTCTTTCAACGTACTTGAGTGCGGCCCAACCGGCAGCTTTTTTCATTTCATCTTGAGTCATGTTGACATCCTGTAACGGCAAATGAGTAAAAAATTCTGCGCTTAGTATACTCTTTTCCGATAAATAATGTGGCGCAATTCCGCCCTAGCTGTGATCTAGATTGCAGGCTGGTCAATATCAGTCAGCGGCCCCAATAACCTAAGCAACTGAAGTAGTTAAGTTGGAAAGCATTTCGCTATACGTCACTAATCTAACTAAGCTACTATGGCAAAAGCAGAATGGTTTATAGATGATTTGTAGAGGGATTTAGCATGGCTGGCGCAAGTTTATTAACCTTACTCGACGATATCGCATCGATTTTGGATGACGTCGCGGTAATGAGTAAAGTAGCGGCAAAGAAAACCGCGGGTGTACTGGGGGATGATTTAGCCCTCAATGCCCAGCAAGTGACGGGCGTAAGCGCCGATCGTGAATTACCCGTAGTGTGGGCGGTGGCTAAGGGATCATTCCGTAATAAGTTGATTTTAGTGCCTGCTGCTCTGTTAATCAGCGCCTTTATTCCTTGGGCGGTAACGCCGTTATTGATGTTTGGTGGTCTGTTTTTATGTTACGAAGGATTTGAAAAACTGCATCACAGCTATAGCCACAGAAAAGGCCAGCCACACAGCGAAACGCAAGAGGAACGTGAGCTACCAGATATCAAAGATTTAGCCGCTTACGAGGCCGAAAAAGTCAAAGGTGCGATTCGTACCGATTTTGTGTTATCGGCGGAGATTATCGCGATTACCTTAGGCATAGTGGCGGACAAATCCCTGTCGACGCAGTTTTTCACCTTATCCGTTATCGGGATCATCATGACCATTGGTGTGTATGGTTTAGTGGCGGCGATTGTGAAAATGGATGATGCGGGTTTGTACTTGAGTCAGCGTGAAGGTGAGTCGGCCTTAACGCAAATGAACCGTAAACTGGGTTTTGGCTTATTAAGCGCCGCACCTGTGCTGATGAAAAGTTTAACCATTATCGGCACTGCGGCCATGTTTATGGTGGGCGGCGGGATTTTAACCCATGGCTTACACATGATTGGCGAGCAAATTCACCATGCTGAGCAAGCCGTCGCGGCTATGGGCTTTGTCGGACCTGTGCTTGCCGTACTGACGCCAAGTGTGCTTAATGGCCTATTTGGCGTTGTTGCTGGCGCAGTCGCCCTTGCTGTGATGACAGGGATACAGAAACTGCGTGGCGAGTGAGGTGCGCGCATCGACAATCGAGGGTTAACTCAACAAGGAAGGGCGATGATGAAGTTAATGAAGTACTGTATCTCCCCGAGTAAGTTGGCTTGGTTACGCAAAGAATTAGGTAAAGATGCCAACGGCTTGATTGCAGCAATGGATGCTGCGGGCACGGCTTATCTCGATAAGCTCAATGTATCGACCGAGGTGTTAGAGGGAGAGCCGTTAGAAGGTGAGGTGGCGGCCGAGACTGATACGCTCACCAATACAAATGCTAAGACTCAGACTCAGCGGCAAGCGCAGCGTCAGTTGGCGTATTTGTGGTTGCAGCAGCGGATTGCCTTAGCGACGCGTATCGATGATGCTGACATGGAGGCACTCGCAGCTTTTGAATTGCAACAGATTCACATTGAAGTGGTTCAGCCATCGGAGTTTGATGCAGTTGTCGCGCGATTACAGGCTGAGCCAGTCTTAGGTTTTGATACTGAAACCCGTGCGAGTTTTGAGCGCGGCGTACAATATCCCCTGAGCCTTATCCAAATCGCGACAGCGGACGCTTGTTACCTTTTTCAGCATGCCATTTTAGGTGAGCAATTCACTCAGTTAAAAACCGTATTAGAAGATGAAAACATACTCAAAGTTGGCGTTGGATTACGCAGTGATGCGCATGCCCTCAAGCGGCAATGGGGGATCAATGTCGCTTCAAAGTTGGATTTAAACTGGGCATTGGCGCAACTGGGGGCTGATAAGGAGATGGGGACGCGCCAATTGGTGGCGACTCTGCTGGGTACCCGTATTGATAAGCCGAAAAAAATCACCCTATCGAATTGGCAGCATGTGCCTTTATCTGGCGCGCAAATCGATTATGCCGCTGCCGATGCCTTGGCAGCGCTCAAGTGTTTCAATGCGTTAATCACTCTGCTGACGCCTTTTTATCGTGTATCGACTGATCCAAAAGCCGGGCCGTTAATCCCTTTGAGTCTAGTGGCGCCTTTGGCGAAATATTTCAAGGAGGTTGAATGAAGCGCAAAAACCAAGATGCCCCAAAAGTTAAAATCATGTCATCACACTCGGATATGAGTTCGCAGGGCACCAGTACCTTAGGTTTGATTTACCGCGTGCTGGGCATGTTGATCCTGCTAGCGATGATTACCCTAGGGGTGAATGCCTGGGCTTAGTGATTTTGTGAGCATCTGCTAACAGGTAAAAATAAAGGAGAACGCTATGTTAGATGCCATTTGTGAACTCGAAACAGAGGATCATTTAACAGCGAGAACCACTTACAGTGTTTTTAAGTTTCAGCAATTACCCGATGAAGATATCGAGCGCTTACGACAATGGTTAATTTGCCCTGCGTGCGGCGGAAAAGCGTATTTCCGTAAAGCTTCCAAGGATGGCAAAGCCGCCTGTTTCGGCTCGCGTTATCACCAAGCTGATTGCATTGAATTTAAACCCTCGGCGCAAAAATCCCGCGAGGAACAAGATGCTATCGAAGTGCAGCAACAGCTGGTGGACGCCGATGCGCTAATGATCGATTTCAGCCGCAAGCCTCGCCGCCATTCTTCCGCAAATAAAGCATCCACTGCGTCATCCGCAAGTAAGACAGCGCCGACGTCTAAGTCGTCTTCAATATCTAAGTCATCTTCTATATCTGAGTCGTCACCAGTACCTGTTGCATCGTCAATGGATGCTCAAGTGCAAGAGTCGAAAACAGACTACCAAGTTAATACTGCGGCACACACAACCGAGAAACGGGTGCCAAGCCAAGGGCTCGAAAAGTTACTGCACAGTTTATTGCGCGGTACAGATCTGGCGAAGTCTGATCTCTGGGTATACACAGACAGTGAGCGTAAATACCGTTGGCGGGCGAAGAACCTGTTCGTCAACTTTGCCGATGCCGACCCGCTCGATAACAAACCCCACATGTATTGGGGCACTATCTCCCACACTGATCCGACCATGAGCTGGCTTAATCCCGCCGACAGTAAAGATATCGGCATTCCTATCGATGGGATAAAACAGCCATTATTAGCGCAATTTGAGATAGAAGATAAACGCTGCTTTGAAGGTGCGGGTTTGATTTTATTTGGCAAATGTTTTTGGAATAAAGAAAAGACCCGCAAAATTATTCAGCTGTGGAATAACGATTTGCAGCGGATTTTTATCTCAAAGCTAGAGGATTAGCTGTGGGGGAAGAAACTAAAATGGAGCAGAAAAGGGGCTATTCCCGACGCACAAAAACGTCTTAGTAAAAGTCCCTATCTATTTTTCGCTGATTAAGGCGCTTACTTGCCGCAGCACTTCTTGAATTTTTGACCGCTACCACAAGCACAAGGCTCGTTACGATTTGGTTTTTTCTCGAACGTTGTAGTTTTAGGTTTATTCAATAAACCTTCTAATTCAAGGATATCTTCAGCAACATCAGCATTGACTTCGATATTGGCGAACAGTTGGTGTTCGGCAACAATCGCGGCAACTTCGAGTTTACGCGCTTCATCGGCAACAATTAATTGCAGAGGGAAAGCTTCTGTACCCGGTTTAGCAACACGCTTAGTGTTGTAGCCAAAGCTCTCATGCTTAGGTTTAGGCGTTCTACGGCCTTTAAAGAAAAATTTGTCTGACATTTTGGTTCCGTCGAGCAGTGTATGAAATTGACGATGCTTATACTATAAAACGCCGATTTTATAAATCGAACTCAGATCTTTTTTCGATAAATGTGTGGCTTTTGCCATTAAGTGGTCCAAAACTTGTCGAAACAACCATATCTGTCGAATTTACTGCAGTGATTCTAGCTAGGACATTAGGGCGGCTAATTCTCTAGATAATGTATCCGTTAAAACATTGTGCCCGATATGCGGTGACTTTTTAATCTCAGTGGTAATTAATTCAACAGTAATCGTCTGACTTGTTTGAAAAACCTTCAGTTAATGAGTTTTGTCATAAAAAGTACTTTACCTTTGAGAGTGCTTTTAGCATAATGCCCCACGTCAACAGGGGTGTAGTTCCAATTGGTAGAACAGCGGTCTCCAAAACCGATGGTTGCGGGTTCGAGTCCTGCCACCCCTGCCAAATAAAACAACGGCTTGCATAGAAATATGCGAGCCGTTTTATTTTGCGTAGAATAAAACGTAGAAAATGATTTTACTCGGATTGAATAAGTAGTCATTTTTTAACGCTACCAATTGTCGGTACTATTTCCACTTTCCTGTCGTAGGTGTTCACTTGTGCCAAGGTTTTATGGCCCGAGTATTGTTGCTTCTCTGACAGTGTTCCCTCAAAGTCTGATACACCTTTAGCTTTAATATCATGGAACGTGCAAGTGCGTTCAATCTGCGGATAATTCATTTCCATTTTTGCCTTCGCTCGCTTCCAAGCACTGCGCAATCCATCTTGTGTTAATTTCCTGCTGGGCCGTTATTGGGTGTACCAAGAATTGGGCAAGGGGTTTTCGAACCGCAGCGCCTGCGACCGTTTAGGTGAAGCACTGGGCGGTGGCAATTTAAAGCACGAACTCAAGGTGCCAGTTTACGTCGCCCATTACCTGTGTAAAGAGCAGTGGGCCTTAATGGGATTTGACAGCAAAAAGTCCTATATCTTCTGGCTAAGAAAAGCCGAAATGGCACTGCTAGATAGGATGAATTAGAAGGAACGCCCTCTTGCGAGGGCTGGCGGGTTAGACGGTTGTCCACCAAGACTGCTAACCCGTTGACAGGATTTTATCAAAGGTTCGGACAGATACCTATGCGAAATCATTCGCTATTAAATGATGATGAAAATACGAGATCAATAAAGTTGATATGGGCGCGCTATATTTCATTTCAATCAAGCGTTTAAGTTTTAGGTACTTGGAAATATTAGTTTTGGCCTAATTTCATGACACAAGATGCAAATACGAGTCCTATTTTACTGCGGAGCAAGAGGGGTTTAATTTATTTTATCAAGAGGTTATTCGATACAGTTTTAAATAAGAGGATGTAAAAACGCGTATATTCAGTTTGTTGTTTGTTAGGTGTGTATTGAGTAGAGAGCTGATTTTTATAAAGTAATACTGTTAGTTAATCGTACGCATTGTGTAGATCTTATGGGCTAAATACTCATACGCTTCTTGCCCCCATTCTTTGCAGTTATCCGGCAAGTATGACAGCTTAAATGACGCGTAATATCAGTCTAAAGTTAGGGCGTCACTCACTTTACTTCCCAATTTTCGTAGCTATATTTAGCTTGCTAGGAGCAAGCAATGCCCAAAGGAATGGATAGACATTGAAGTCTAATACCTATCTTCTCTTCGGATCCAAGCGCCCGTAACCCTTTATAATGAATAACTTATTATTCACCAATACGTATGGTGAACGTTTTTTCATGTATGAAGAGTTGATACTATTTCACTACTTATATGGATATTATTATGTCTTCAGGTACAGCTATATTAGAAAGAAGCGAAGCTACGTCAGTTAATCAAGCAATGGATACGCTAACTGCACAGTGGTACAACGCTGTTGTCACAGGTTTAGGTTTATCGCCAGATCAATTTCAACTTTACCAGGGACCAAATTCAGCAATGAATACCTCTCAGGATATGTGGAATTTGTTCAACGCAGTGCCACCTGCATCGATTAACAATTACTATAATCCAAGCCAAGTGAATAACTTTGCCTCTGATTATGGGTTGATTTTGAGTGCTCTGGTGCCAAGTTCAAACTCGAGCTTCCAAAATTGTATGGGTGACTATTACAGTAAATGGACCAGCTATTTTAGTGATCACGATCCTAAAACTTGGGATGCTCAAGGGGTTTCCGATTTGTTTAGCTCATGGGCAATGAGAAATGCTCCTGGTCAAGCTGGTTGTGTAACAGGATTGACAAACATCTATATCAATCCAATTAATATTGCTGTTAATAAGTTTGCCTCGGCCAAAGAGCAATATGCTTGGAATAAAACTGTTGATGCAATGAAGTCTGCATTAGCTGGGGGGGCAAGCAAATCTTTCAGTATGAACAGCCAAACCGCAAGTAGTGACGTTGAGCATACTTGGGCAAATGGTCGTACGTCATTTTTCTTTGACATCTTTTCGTTTGGTGGCGGTGGCGGTTATGACCAACTTACCACCAAAACGAGCAGTGCTGGCTTAAAAATAGATGCTCAGTTTGACAAAGTGACCACCTTTACTGCTGGACCGCTGGCAGCCAATGATCCAAACAACCCTGTGTTATCAGATTACTCGGCATGGTATGAAAGTGCTGCTTTAGCGAAAGCCTATACGACTAAAGATAATACCGTTTGGGACAAACAAAGTTCGACTACTTGGGACAAAGCCTTTGGTAGCAATGGTTTTTTACTGCGCACGACATCGTCTATTGTGGTCGCTGATGGCATTACTATTAAGATGACCTCAAATGCCTCTTATAGCTCTAGCGAACGCACTGAAATTCTGGCGGCAGCGAAAGCAGGAATTTGGCCATTTTTCAGCGCTTCAGGTGGTGGCGGTAGCACCACTGATATTAAGTTTAATGATGATGGTAGCTTTACTGCTACAACTACAATTGCCTTGGGGAATCCTCAGATTTTAGGGATTTTACAATCACCAATCGCAAATAGTTTCTCTTAAAATTAGTAACCATAAGTAAAGGCTTCGCTTTTAAAGCGAAGCCTTTTTAATTAGCGCTGAATCAGGAGGTTGGGCTGGTGAGTAAGTTGCTAATGCGGTTGTTAATGTGTTTTTTGATTAGCTTTCCTTGTAATTCAGCTTGCGATAGTACCTTAGTGTCGAGTGATATTGCTCAATTTGCTATTAACTTTTGGCATCAACAATTATCACAATATATTGATGTTAATGCTGATCAGGTAAAGCTTGCGCAAGGTAATATGGCGCTTGGCAGTAATTCTAATCAATTGTGGAATATTTATAATGCCGACTCGAGTAGCACTGCTGGTATTTACTACGATCCGAGTCAGTTCAATAATTTTGCTTCCGACTATGGCATGATACTCTATCACTTACCTGTAGTGCCTGTACCAAACCCAGATTGCAATATCAATCAGGCAATCATAGACTTTAAAACAGCTAACGGTCAGTATCCTTGGAATAAAACCATTAATGATATCAATGCCGCATTGAATAATAGTAATGCCATGTCTTTAAACGCCAGTAAGACAATGCCAAATTTAAGTAATTCATCATCCCCTTATGTGATTACACTTAAAGCCAGTTATCAACGTTTTGTAACTTATTATGCTCAACCCTATTATCAACAAAGTCCTGAATTAACTGGCTATTCTCCTTGGTACTATCAATGTGCATTGTTTACAGCATATAACGATAAGACAAGCCCCTATTGGCAATCAACCTTTGGTGAAAAAGGCTATATGCAACATATCACCGTTGCACTGGTAGTAGTTGAAAATGGATCTTATTGTTTAACGATTACCTTTGATAATAAACCGTCTGAGAATTGTAGCTCTAGCACGAGCCCCAGCATTATTGCCGTGGTGATCTCCCCAATTAATGAGTTATCAGGTTTGTGGCATTAGAGAACATCCCTGCTTATTAATTTTAATCACCATTTACGGATTGTTAACGCCAGTGAAACTAGGTTTTTTATGAAGGTGTAAGCATCTTGCGTTGTAGTGGCTAAATAAAATGGTCATACTTTGATGAGATTTTAATTCTTGTTCTAATTTAAAATGAATAAGCTAGACTTAAAAAGATGTGATGGAACACTACTATGACAAGGAATTCTCAATGCAACTCATACAAATCAAGCAATGCTATCAATTCGGAAGCGCTCGATACGATAGAGCCAGTCTTAAAAAAGCAAATTCCTATAGTCCTATAGTCCTATAGTCCTATAGTCCTATAGTCCTATAGCATACCAATTAATTATGATTTGGCAGCGGCCAAGTCCAACAAACAATTTATGCCCTGCAAACAGCGCGTAAATACTAAAGCGTTAGGGTAAATTTAACTTCAATCAACCAAAAGGGACGTAAGCACAATGCTGTTTGAATTACTTTATACGAGTATCGCACCGGCAGGTTTATCAGAAACTGAACTTTTAAGCATATTAGAAAAAGCCAGAGCAAAAAACCAAGCCTCTGGTATAACAGGAATGCTGGTTTATCATAATCGGGAGATAATGCAAATTCTTGAGGGTGAAGAACTCAACGTCAGGGCTCTTTTTCAAACTATTTTCAAGGACGAAAGGCATACTAGTGTCGAAGTTTTTTATCAGGGGAATATTGACCATAGAGCATTTTCTGAATGGTCTATGGCATTTAAAGTGCTCGATGAGAATACAGTCAGAAAAATGTTAATTGGGTATGAAAATTTCAACCCCGAAAAATCACCGATCAGTATGATTGCGGATAGTCCAAATCGAGGTAAGAGAACATTTCTGAAAATGCGAGATTCGCTGTAAGAAAACTTGTGTTTCTAAAGGTTCTATCCAAACAACCGACTTAATTTGAATCTCACGAATTAGAGTAAAAATCTAACGCGCTTTGTCCAAAAACGAGCTAGTGGTTCACTCTACACCAGACTGATTCACACTGATACCCCCGATGTTACAACCGAAATCAATATTGTTATTGGGGCCTGATTTCATTAGCTAGCAGAGGATTTTAAAGTCGTTATGTAGTTTGGCCCAGTGAGCTTTTAATATCGCTTTATGCTCTTCATGCATGGGGAGTTCAGCAAGTGCCTCTGGCCAAAAAGTACGGGCTTGTTGCATGGCATCCAGTAGATGAACCTTTATTGCAGGCCATGGTAGGCCTGTTCTCGTTGCCCATGCTTGGAAGGTTGTTATATCGATGGCGTACCATAGCTTTTGTTTATTCATGTTGAGGGCTATGGCGGTTTCGCCTTCTATGTAGGGTAAGGTGCTCACAATATCGTAAGCGGGTGAGAGTATCGCATTTTGGGTATCTGGGTAGATAACACTCCAATTCTTTAAGTGGGCATCACCGTTGGCGAGCAAGATATTGGCCAGCAATCGCCTTGCCATTTGCTGCACGTCTTTTAATCCATTGTAGCTGCTCATATATAGAGCTTTAGCTATGGCTTCGTAGTTGTATTTACCGTATTTATCATGGGCGTAAACTTCGAATATTTGGGCAAAGTCCTCTGCATGAATGCGGCCCGTATCACTGCGGTCAAAGCGCTTAATTGCATAAGCCGTTGGCTCATCTGGTAGTTTGATGTTGGGTAGATTATCCAATGCATTAAGCGAAATGAGCTCAATTTCAGGGATATTTACTCCGATTATTTGTGCCAACTTCATTGCGGTGTATTCATTTTGCGGGACGTTGCGGTGTACTGTTGAAGGCGTCTTGATAATCCAACTATCTTGGCCTTCTTGATTGGCATTTATGTTGAATCGTCCATCGTTTCTGCTTGTCGAGAATTTCATTTGAACACCGGCAAGTGAGAACTTATTACTAGTGTGGGTGATGTCGATTACGATGGCTTCTGTTCTTTCCCGTGGAGATAGTGCCCAGACTGGAATATCTTCTTTTGCTATGGCTGATGCGATTAAGCCGCCGGGAAGATTGTTCCCTGCCCATGCCAATATAGGAAATTCGTTGTTCTCATGTACTTTTAGCGCGGCAGACATCCAATGTCGCAATGCGCCCTCGGGGAGCAAATTGGACAGCACCGGTGATAATCTTTGTGTTCTGACTTGTATTTTATCGATGTAGTGGGGGTCTAGCAGCTGGGTGAGCGTTAATGTTGGTCTAAGTGCTTTTGGCATCGTGATATATTCAGGGTCAAATTTCAGAATGTTTTTACCCCCAGAATAATGGGTGAGTATCGCAATCCGTTGATGATTTAAATAAAGCGCGAGGGCCTCTACTGATTCAGCCGGTTTCATAGGTTATCTTCTTTATCATCAACTGAATGTAGGACCTTATCCCAAGATGTGCCCGTCTCTCTCGTTAAGTTGTTAGGCGAATGACGGTCAATTTCTGGTTCTAAAGTTGCTTGGTTAATGAGTACTTTTACTGCACTTATGTGCTGTTTAGGAACGAGCATCATTTCAAGATTTAATCCTTCCAAGACTCTCAGTAATGTCGATAAGCGAGTATCACTGCCACTTTCTATTCGTTGGTATTGTTGCTGTGACATACCAATGTTCAGCAGCATGTCTTTCTGACTTAGTGCCAATTCTTCTCGGTAGTGCTTGAGTTCTGTGGCTAATTCGCTGAGGTGCTTCATGGTGTTGGCTCGGTTATCTTTTTCTTATAAACATCATATTAGTTGTTATTTACTATTGATTACAACTAATGAGATGTTTATTTGTCTAAATACAACCAATTTGTTGTTTATGCGTATGGATACAACATATTAGTTGTATATGTGACGTTGATATCGGATTGGATTTTGTCATAGATGAGGTGGTTGTCGCGGGCTACATTATGGCCGCGCTGGTGTGTGTGATTAGGCCGGCTTGATTGTGTAGACATTGAAGAGTCGTTATTTAACACCACACTTCTGGGACAAAACCTTATTAGCCAGATTCGGATTAGCTATTTTATTAGTAACGCCTCTTTGGGCTACAAACTAATCAACTCTCGATATCACCAGTTGGAATAGGCATAACAGGGATATGAATCAGTTCTCTAGAGATCTGATTCATGCTAAGGCAAAAAAAAGCCCCGTTGAAAGGAAGAAACGGGGCGAAATGGGTCTGCTTTAAGGTCAGCATGAATCAGTCTGGTGTAGAGTGATTCACTGGCTCATTTTTGGACATTTTCGTGCTAGCCTAGATCGCGCTGAGGCGGCGATATGTAACACCTTACCTTTATTATAATTTAAAATTATCATTTTTATAAATATCGATAATTTTAATTGCTAATGATTAAGCCATATATTCCATTCCATCGAAACGATAGTTACAAAAAGAAATGTATTGGAGCACATTATGAAAATGAATCACGTAGGTATTATGGTTGGTGATATGGACAAAGCGGTTGAATTCTATACTAAAGCGCTAGGTCTTCGTATTGTAATGAACAAGACTAAAGTGATTGAAGAACGAGAATCTGCGATTGGCCGTATGTGCATTGCGGTATTCGGTGAAGGTTTTAAAGGCTTTAACATCGCTCACTTGGTAACAACAGATGGTATCGGCGTTGAACTGTTTGAGATGAAAGATCGTCAAGAACGTCATGAAGTAGACTTCGCTCGCCTAGGTATCTTCCACTTCTGCTTACAGCTACCTAAAGAGCAGTTTGATACAGCAATCAAACGTGTTGAAGAGTATGGCGGTAAAGTTCGGATGGACATCATGCGTTACCATCCAGAAAACGAGCTAAAACAAGCACAAATGGTTTATCTGGAAGACCCGTTTGGCAACCTGTTTGAGTTCTACTCACATTCTTACGAAGACACTTACGCTTCAGACTATGAATAAGTAAATACGTAAAACAAAAGGTTGGCTCTGATGCCAACCTTTTTGTATTCATTCCTAGGTCAGATATAAGATCAAAAAGCTAATAGCTTCTGAATAGTAGTTCTTAACTTACATCAACCAATATCAAAAGAGTTCTCGATAACTTTAATGATCTGTTCATAACGCCTAGCAAGTGGTGAATTAAGTTTGCTAACCAAGTACACAGGCTCCTGTATCTCTGCGGTAATATTGAATATTTTTAGCTGTTCTTTGGCTGCGAACAGGTTGACGCACCATCGAGGAACCACCGTAAAACCGATACCCTTAGCTATAGGAACCAATATTTGATGCACTTGGTTAATGTAGCTTTGTGTCGAAACATTCTCTAAATCGACCAAACTAAGTAAATCATTGTGGGCTTGATTAACATAAGTTTGGAAATAGTGAGCCAAATCTGGATGACGAACTACTCCCAACTCCATTAACAATTCATTTATAGATAAGTTTTCGTCTGCGGAAAGTGGCAGCACAAGAGCAAGACACTCCGCACCAATAATACGGCTCGCAAAATATTTAGGATTGGGTTCTTTTGTCACTAAACCTATATCCAATTTTCCCTGTAGTACTTGCTCAAATATACGTTGGTTTGGTGTTGCTTCTAACTCAATGGATAAGTCTGGATAACTCGTTTGCAAAGAAAGTAATTCTGAATAAATCAACCAGGCGAAAGTTCCCGAACAGCCAATAGTACAGCGACCTCGGAAAGGTTCGTCGTGTGCCAAATTCTGTAATAGTTCAGACTCTTCTTCAAAATGTTTGACAGCATAATCGTAAACTTTACGCCCATAGATTGTTAACTCAAACTTTTTGTTAAATCTCTTTATTAGAGGATAACCGCATGCAGCTTCTAGTTTATTTATGTGCTGGCTTACCCCAGGTTGCGTCATGTGGAGCAATTCGGCCGTTTTGGTGAAGTGTCCAACATCGACCAATGTTTTAAAAGTGTTAAGCCAAATAGGATTGAGCATAGTTAGAAACCAATAATTATTAATAAATACATTTTCAATAATCATTAATTATACTGAAAATCACCCTTTGTGTCCCTATCGCTCAGAGAGAACCACAAACTCATGACGAACTTCAACCAGAGAGAGTCAAATAGGTTAATGAAAAGATTTAGAGATTAGATTACAAAACGGCTAATAATTTTATAAAGGCTGACTTTTACGGATAACTTGAGGTAGGGCAAATACGCACTAGCAGTATGAGTTAGGGGTTCTACTCTAACCAAGAATAGGGCAAAGATTTGTTAGCCCAAAGCTCATGAAAAATGATCGCGTTCGCGCGTGAACCAGACTAGGCAAGTCTGATTCAATGTAACGGTTTATCAAATCCCTCATGATCACACCTTACTCTTTGGTAGTCATTACATTATGTATCTCAAATTATCAGATAACAAATGCCTGAACTTCGAGCTGCGGCAAACTTTGGGTAGAAGTGGGTTAAAGCCATCTATCGGGTCTAATTGCATCGTGATTTGAATATTTACAGGTTAAGTTAAGACTAATCCAGTTCAATCGTGCGTTCGGTTTAACCTATTCTTAGACCACTTTTTTCACCTGCAGACGTGTCACTCGATCACCTTACGCTTCATACCATGTAGTCAGCTTTAACCAATCCCAATGAACTTCATGAGCTGTGGGCT
>NZ_JAUOEV010000020.1:0-104018 GCF_031932135.1 Shewanella vaxholmensis | reverse complement strand
TGATATTAATGGTTAGCGTTGCAGTTGAGCCCGTGTTGGTGGTGTAAGTAATAACAGGTACTTGGCCATTCCAGTTTTCATTCGGCGTGAAGGTGTAAGAACCATCGGCGTTCAAGACTAAAGTGCCGCCTTCGAGCGTGACTTCGGTACCTGCTGCGTAAGTGGTACCGCCGACTTCGAAACTCACAACACTTAAGCTTGAGTCTACATCACTGTCATTATCGAGTACGTTACCTGTGGCAACGGTATCTTCATCGGTCGTATTGCTGTCATTGGCGAGTGCCGATGGGGAATCTGCAGCAATGGTCAGTTGTGGATCATTGGGCGTAGTGCCTGTTAGTGCTTGACCTGTAGTTGAATATCCTGATGTGGCTAAGACTTCGCTACCACTGCGAGCGAGAGTGACATAGCCAGAGTTACCGTCACGGCCTGGAGTGTTCCCTGCTGCGGTTTCTGGAAGATTCTGAGTTGGGTCTTCACCGGATGCAATAAGATCTTGTAATGCTTGGATTTCATCTAAGGCGGCCGCGTCAGTGGCGTTGGTGGCTACTGCGGGTTCGTTGGGGGCAACTTCGTTCGATAGCTTAGTGCCATCGTCGAAGGTGATCTCATAGGTCGCGTTTTCGTCAATATGGAGCACAGCACCTTTTGGGAGTTGTTCGCCATCCTTAGCGGGTTGATTTGAACCATCAACTTCGACATTGATTTGCCCTTTTACTAACTTAAGCAAACCTTTCTTTGATGTAATTACCGATCCCATAATTAGCTCCCAACAGCCAAAGTGTGTTAATTCCACAGACGCACAAATCCAACATATGTGCTGGATTGTGATACAAGTGGTCGAATTTTAGCTAACAAAGTAACTCAAGTCAATTTTTTGACACGTCTGTATTGCTTGCTCTGACTGGGGTTTGCGGTATGTTGGCAGTAAAAAAGACAGGATTCAGATTTGTAACTAGATGTAGTAGATATATTTAAAAAAAGGGCTGCATTTAGTATTTTGCAACTCTGTACTTAAGTATATTTATAACAAATTAATTGGGATTGGAAGGTTAATTTTTTATGAAAAGGATGCAATCTGAGCTTGCGAACCACATTTTTGAGCCAAAATCAGGCAAGAACTTTCTTGAATAACAACTGCCGCGATTTACATCACTGTGCAAATCACGGCGTTATCTTTATTGGTGTCGCTGAACTATAGGTTAACCGCCTGGCGATAGCTTTGATTGGCGTTACCTTGCTCGCCTAACTGTTCTTGAATCCTTGCAAGCGCCAACCAAGAGGCTTTTGTTGGTTCGAGTCGGCACACATTCTGCCAACAGCTTTTGGCTTCTTTCATATCCCGCGTTTGCTGATAAAGCTTAGCTAAGCACATCTGGTAGTCCGCATTATTCTCATGGGTGACTTCATGTTTGAGTAACTGTTTACGGATCTCTGTGTCTTGGGCTGTCGCGATTTCAGGAATTGCATGTAAAAGTGCTGACTCGGGAGCGGTTCGTAACTTTTTCGCAATTAGTTTCAGTGCTTGGTCTTTGTGATTAAAGCGGCATAAACCCATGGCATAAATCGCCAGAAACTCAGACTGATTGCGTTCACTGCGGGATAACCACTGCCAGCATTGCTCTAAGGCTTCTTCACCTTTGATGGCTGCGGCTTTGAGTAACGCGCAATTTGTTGCGATATTGAGCTCATTCAGCTGAGCATCATCGAGGATCTGACGCTTCTTCAAAATAGGTATTAATAGCTTGAGCGCATCCCAATCCTCTTGGGTTCGGTATAACTCAAGGGCGAGTTTGAGTACTGGCGCTTTACTCTTGCTCGTCGGTGCTAGTTTATCCAGCTCGGTGCGGGCTAGGGCTAATTCCCCTTGTTTTAAAAGGTATCGAGTGCGAGTGGTTGCGACGGCATTCGCGGCAAGAGGTTGCGCTGCAGCGCGATCAAGATATTGATCTCGCTCGGCTATTTTTTGTTGATACTGAGCGGCACGGGCCGCTGCAAGTAAATTAAGTGCTGGGAGCTCACCGTTGTCAGCACCTTTTATCATGGCGCGTTCCGCTGCTGGCCAATCTTCTTCAGCCAGAGCCAGTGCACCCATTAAGGTATGTTTTTTAGCCGAGCGGCGGCGCCAGTGATGGGGAATAAAACGACTGCGCAGCATCAGATTGATGGCGCTAATCACTAGCCATTCGAGTACTTGGAACACCGCATAAAATACAATTAAGGCGATGATCCCAAAGACTAAGCTGGTCTCAATCTGGTAGTCACCCGCAGCAATATAGACATAACCTGTATTGCCAACCAGCCAAGGGCTGATGCAGAGCCCTATTAGCACAATTCCTAAGTAAATTAATATCTTGATCATAGCGGCGCATCCTCTGATGAGGTCAGCTCGCCATAACTCGTCAGCTGTAATAACAGAGGTTTAGCTGCAAAGGATTTCAGGGTAATAGGATCAAGTTCTAAGGTTGCTAATTTATCGATTTCGGCGATGGCCTCAGCTGTCTTGTGATCTTGCGTATCAAAATAGGTTTGGATCCACTTGCGCGCCATCATCAATGATTGGTGATAAGCCGCTCTGTCATAGCGATATAACGCAAGTTGCGATTGCAGCAGTTTATGGCGAATGTTTTCCACCAGATACCATTGCTGTTCCGGTGCGAGTAAAGCGGGCGCATCGGCGGTTTTGTGGCGTATGGTAATAAAGTCTTGGGTTAACGCTTTCCACGTTTTACCCAGATTGCTCTGCCAATCATTCAAATCGCCAGTAATCGTTGTATCTTCTGGCGCATCGGTTTCTGCGTCGGTGCGATTCAGTGGCAGTTTATCGAGTTGTTCAATTAAGGCATCGAGCGCCAATACATTGCCATCAATATCTGTGGTTTTAATGCTGGCCGTGGCGGCGATGTCTTTTGCTAATGCCTTACGAATAGGCAGTAACGCCGGATTGTTCATGGCGGCGATGGTTTCATCCGCCGACTTTAATAGATCGGTGGCGGTGCGGGGATCTTTCTCTAACCAAAGTTTACGGCCTGCCATATTCACCAGATATTCGGCTTCAGAGGCCATCCAATGTGTTGGGCTGCGCTGGGCAAGTTTATTGACCCTGTCCTGCAGCTGATTTTGGTCTTCTGCTAATTTTGTTAATTCTTGGTAAGTCTTAGCATCATTCAGTTGCTGCTGTTCAAGCTGGCCAATACGTTGATTTGGCTGCAATAGTGCTTGCTGTAATTGGTCCTGCAGGGCGATATTTTTCGCATCCTGCGCCAGCAGTTGCTGTTGCATCTGTTGGTACAGCATAAAACCGCCACCAAGAGTGCAAGCGGTTAAACCTAGCGCTAATAACACTCCAAAGCGAATTGCCCACGAGCTTCTATTGGAGGCTGGCGTTTGGCTTGGTGCAGTTGAAGTTGTGGCTTTGGCTGTTTGGGATTCTGTGGATGACGCCGATGTTGCGGATATGTCATCGGTCGTTTCCGGTGACACAATAATAGCGGTAGCCTCTGATTCTGGGCTCTTTGCGTCGTGCTTGTTGTTATCCATTTAACAGTCCTTGAAAACATGCTACTGCCGAAATTCGAGTAAAATCGGGCTAAATAGCGCTTAGAGTTTAAGGGCGTTTAGCACGGCTTTGCTGTTGGCGGCATTGGCATTGGTGACTTGGGTTATACCAAAGGCGTGAGCTTGAGCTTCTACTCGGTTACTTGGGACTATGATATGACATGAGCGCAGCCATGCAAATAACTCTTTTGGCACTAAATTAATCAGGTTATCCAGTACTTCACCGCTGGTCACCACAATCGTGTCTATCCCGAAGGCTTGCCATTGCAGAGCTAACTGTTGACCATCGAGTGGCGGGCAAGCTCGTTGATACACTTCCCAATAGCGCAAATGTGCACCGCGCTCAGCCAGTTGTTCGGCTAAGGCTTCGCGGCCACCGACACCACGTATAATAGTAATCTGCTTACCTTTAATCTCTTGCAGCGGCGCGAGCGTGAGTAGCCCTTCGGTCTGCTGGCAATCATCAGGGGCTTCGAGGGCAGAAATACCGAGCTGGTTTAATGCTTCCCAAGTCGCATGCCCTACCGCGAAGTACTGAGCTGGAGGCCAAGCTTTGGTGTTTGGATTCGCAGAAGTTAAGGCGTTATCTGCAAAAGTCACAGCATTGGCGCTGATGCAGATAATCATATCGGCGTGTGCCAAAGGATGCGGGGTATTCGTTGCGATAGCGGGCGTTGCTTCGACACACAGCAGAGGTGTGACCCAGTGAGCAATGCCTCGTTCATTCAAGGCATCGACCATGGACTGATTGCGCCCCTCGGGGCGCGTCAGTAAGACTTTCATTGACTTAGGCTTTAGCGTAAACGGCGTCGAGAATGCTTTTGGCACCTTTGCTGAGTAACTCTTCAGCAAGGGCAACCCCTAATTGCGTGGCTTCGGTTTTTGGACCTGTGATCACGCCTTCGATGATTTCACTGCCATCGGGGTTACCGACTAGGCCGCGTAGCGTCATCTCGTCACCATCGATTTCAGCAAATGCGCCAATCGGCACTTGGCATCCACCTTCAAGGCGAGTGTTCATCGCGCGCTCGGCCAGAACACGGTAGCGAGTTTCTAAATGCTCTAATGGCGCCAGTAATGCTTTAACACGTTCGTCGTTGGTGCGACATTCAATCCCCACAGCGCCTTGCCCGTTGGCGGGTAAGGATTCTTCGGCAGAAATAAAGCTGGCAATACGCTCAGACAATTTCAGACGGATTAAGCCAGCAGCGGCAAGAATAATGGCGTCGTATTCGCCGTTATCCAGCTTAGCTAAACGAGTTCCAACGTTACCGCGTAAATCTTTGATGATGAGGTCGGGACGTGATGCACGTATCTGACATTGACGACGTAGGCTCGAGGTGCCCACAGTTGCGCCTAATGGTAATTCGCTGATCGATTTATATAAATTCGATACAAAGGCATCGCGGGGATCTTCGCGCTCGCAAATGACTTCAAGGCCCAAGCCTTCAGGGAAGTCGACGGGCACGTCTTTCATTGAGTGCACTGCGATATCGGCAAGATCGTCTAACATAGCGACTTCAAGCTCTTTGACGAACAAACCTTTACCGCCCACTTTGGCTAGCGGCGTGTCTAAGATAACGTCGCCTTTGGTACTCATTGGCAGCAATTCCACCACAATACCTGGGTGGATGCGTTCTAATTCGGCTTTAACAAATTCAGCTTGCCACATGGCCAGCGGACTCTTGCGGGTTGCGATACGGATGCGGTTCTCAGACATGCCTAGTTTCCATCAAAGATCTTAGTTGCGCCAATGCTAACATTGGCAAATCGTTTATGTAAGGAAGCCGTATCGATTCTTTGAAGTCAGCGATGTTCTCAATAGTGTAAAAGTGTGACGCGCTTCACATATGGTTGCTCGTGTTTGCAAAAGTGTTAACATGAGCACACTTCTCATAAGTGCTTAAGTGTTGTGTTTTTGAATGGATCGGCAAATACAGTTTCCTGATATAGCTGAAAGACTTAACAAGGTCCGCATTGCGCGCGCCTTGGCTTTACTATCGCCGCTGCAAAAATACTTATTCCATTTGATCCCCTTTTTAATTCACCAGAACAGCGTTCAGTATCCTGGCTATCATGCCGCCAATACACCTTGTGGTATTAACGAGTATCAACAAGGTGAGATAGAGTCCCAAGCCTGTGATGTTTTCTCGCTGCCTTTTATTATCCAAGAAGCGGACATCAATGCCTTTGATGGCGTATATGCCATGGGCAGTACTGGCAGTTTTGGCCAAAATACCAAGAGTGATGTCGATGTTTGGTTAGTGCATAGAGCCGATTTAAGCCCTGAAGAGTTAGCGCTGATCAGGATTAAAACCGATAGATTGACGGCTTGGTTTGCCGAGTTTCAGTTTGAGGTGAACTTTTACTTAGTTCATCCGCAACAGTTTTGTGGTGATCAAACGCAGCGTGGTTACCAGTCTGCCATGGCCCATGAGCACAGTGGTAGTACTCAGCACTGGTTATTACTGGAAGAATTTTATCGCAGTCAAATTCGTCTGGCGGGTAAAACGATTGCATGGTGGCCAGACGCTAAACTTAATCCCGCACTCTTGTTTTTAGGCGATGTACATGAATTACCTGCGAGTGAGTACTTTGGCGCTTCGCTATGGCAGCTCTATAAAGGCTTAGAAAAGCCCCATAAGGCGCTGATTAAAGTATTGCTGCTTGAGGCTTATGCCAGCGATTATCCACATTCAACTGTGCTTTGTGATCGCCTCTGGCAGAAAACTTTAGCTGGCGATTTTTCGACATCGAATGATGCTTATTACTCTATCTACGAGATTATCGAAACCTATTTGCTTAAGCAGAATGATACCCGTCGACTTGAGATTGCACGGCGCAGCTTTTATCTCAAATGTGGCGTGCACTTGAGCCGAACCCAAGAGGGCAAAGATTGGCGTTATCCTAAACTGCAAAAATTGGTGCAGGATTGGCAATGGCCCGATAGTTTGATCAGCACCCTAGACGATTGCGAACATTGGCACAGTGGTCAGCTCAATTGGTTTAACGAGCAGTTGAATGAGCTTTTGTTGGCGAGCTACCAAACTTTGCTGCGCTTTGCATCGACCCATGAACTTAATGAAGGCTTGCGGATTGAAGAGCTGGGCATGCTGACTCGTAAATTACACACTTATTTTAGCCAAGATGAAGACCAAATCGCTAAGCTGAATTTACTGTGGAGTGTCTCGGTCGCCGAGTCCGAAGTGACTATGGTATCAAGCTCTCGCGAGCGGAAATATTATCTTTATCGCCAAGGGCCGCAGCCACTAAATCTGTTGGGTGAGTCGGCGATATGTAAGGGTAAAACGCCATCCGCCTTAATGATCTGGGCATGTTTAAACGGAATTTCTACCCCTGATACGCAATGGCATGAATATGGTCAGAGTAAGGCAAAGTCGAAACGGCTTACCGAAGCTTCTAAGCGGTTACTGAATTTTATCGACCACGACTGGCGGGTATCTAAACGTGACTTATGCCAGCCATGGCATTTTCGTAAGCTGATTTTCGTGCTTAATCTGGATTGCGATCCCACGATTGAATGGCAAGGACAGGAAATGATGGTCGATGTGATGAATGCGAACGTGTTCTCACTCGGGCGTAAAAAAGCCAATATGCTTGGTGCGTTAGATGCGATTTGCTTGAATAGTTGGGGTGAATGGCAGTGTCATCGCTTCGAAGGCGATACCGCGGTATTGCAAGCCTTAGCTTTTGTGACGCCGGGACTCAGGCGGGCCAGCTTACCCGTGGACATGGATGTGATCAGCTGTTCACAGAAGTTACGCCCACAGCTTAAATTAGCAGTGAAAAATCTATTAAAACAAACCATGCGTTTGTGCCAAAAAGTGCAGCAATCCAGCACCTTAGTACAGCCGCTGCAGATAAGGCATACCCGCTATGGGATCTTTTTTAATCCTTTAGGCATGGCCTATCAGGATTTGAGTGATGCTAAGTCTTTTTATCAGCAGTTATCCCGCAGTCATCTTGTGTTGCTGCCACGGCCTGAATTGGGTGACGATCCCTTTTCGAGTATGCCTAAAGTGGTGCAGAACTATGCGGCGAAAGGGGCGATTCAATATTTCCTACGTCAAAGGGTCGATAATTTGGATGTATTTATTCTCGATGAGGAAAATCAGCTAAGTCACTATGTGCAGGCGGGCTCAAACATGGTCGAATTAGTGAATAAAGTCAGTCATCACTATGTGTTCGATGAGCATTATGCTTCACGGGCGCGATTCAATATTCCGCAGTTTTTCCATCTAGTAAGAGTGGCGGGGGAGTTAACTGTGGCGCCGTTTGGCATCGATATGAGTGACCAAGACACTGAGTTTTAAGCTGGGTTTTGAACATAAATAATGGGAGCTAAGGCTCCCATTATTGTTTTGCACTATTATGGCTTGCACTACGACTGGCTTAGATTAAAAGCTAAGCTTAATTCCGCCTTGGCGCTCGATAGACTCTTGCACGAATGGCATAAACTCGCCGCCATTACGTCCGTCCATCCATTTACCTTCAACAAAACCAAAATGATATCCACCAAAACGTGTGGCTACCCAAATCTCATGCAAAGGTTCTTGCTTGTTGATCACTATCTTAGAGCCATCAACAAATTCTAATTGCAATACGTTGCCACTGGCATCGATATCAACATCGGCATCTTGCTCATCAATCGCAGTTTCAATCGCATTTTCTATGGCTTGGAACATGTCATCGGCGAGCTGGTGAAATTCTGTATCTGTCATGGCCATGCATTTCTGTCCTTTGCTTTCGTCAAGATGGGTGCGATTATAAGGCCATTAGTCACCAGATGCACAGATGTTGAGAAAAATGAGACTGTTTTTATTGTTATTGCTTGGTAGCCTATTCATTACGGCATGCGGCCAAAAAGGCCCCCTCTATCGTTCGCCCGCCACAGAGGTAAATCAACCTAAAAAGGTTGATGAAGCTAAAATTGTGCCTGAAGTGGAAGAGATTAAAACCGAGATTAGAGCCATCGAAGCACAAAAAACACAACAATAACAATCGCTATAGCTAAAACGACCATCACTATCGCAGCGATAAAGCGCAGTAAGGAATCAGACATTGGATCACTTTCTCTACCAACAAAATGCCCTGCATGCCGAAGGCTGCCAGGTTGCCGATTTAGCTCAAACCTATGGCACACCGCTGTATATCTATTCCCGCGCCACGCTAGAGCGCCATTGGCATGCCTTTAATAATGCCGTGGCAGATCATCCACATTTGATTTGTTACGCGGTTAAAGCCAATGCGAACTTGGCCGTACTGAATGTGCTTGCACGTTTAGGCAGTGGTTTTGATATTGTGTCGGGCGGTGAGTTAGCCAGAGTGATAGAAGCGGGCGGCGATCCCGTCAAAGTGGTGTTCTCTGGCGTGGGTAAAACAGCGGCTGAAATGGAACAGGCACTTAATCTGGGCATTTATTGCTTTAATGTCGAATCGAGTGCCGAGCTTGAGCAGTTAAATCTGGTCGCAGGGCGTTTAGGTAAAGTCGCGCCTGTGTCCCTGCGGATTAATCCCGATGTGGATGCGGGCACCCATCCCTATATTTCGACTGGCCTTAAAGAAAACAAATTCGGTATCGCTATGGATGAGGCTGAAATCGTTTTCGCCCGTGCCCATGCGTTGCCACATGTAAAAGTGAAAGGTGTCGATTGCCATATCGGCTCACAACTAACTGAAATCAAACCATTCCTCGATGCTATGGATCGTATGCTCGCCCTGATCGACCGTCTGGCGGAGCAAGGTATCATTATTGAACATTTCGATGTGGGTGGCGGTTTAGGGGTGACCTATGATGCCGAAACGCCGCCGCATCCGGATGTGTATGCCGCCGCCATATTAGCGCGTTTGGGCGACCGTCAACTGAAGCTTATCTTCGAGCCGGGCCGTGCGATTGCCGCCAATGCGGGGATTTTTGTTACTCAGGTGCTGTATCTTAAAGAAAACAGCGACAAGCGTTTTGCGATTGTCGATGGCGCGATGAATGACTTGATTCGTCCCGCACTCTACAGTGCATGGCAAAATATTATCCCAGTCGTGCCAAGGGACTCAGAGGCCTATGAGTTTGATATTGTTGGCCCAGTGTGCGAAACCGGAGACTTTTTAGGTAAAAATCGCCAGCTCGCGTTAGCAGCGGGTGATTTACTGGCGGTGCGTTCGAGTGGTGCCTATGGTTTTGCTATGGCCTCTAACTACAACACTCGTCCTCGTGCGGCTGAAGTGATGGTCGATGGTGAGCAGGCTTTCTTAGTGCGTGAGCGAGAAAAATTGTCTCAGCTCTGGCAAGGTGAGCAACTCCTGCCGTAAACTAGAAAAATTATATTGATTCAGGCGCTTGGTTTCATACTTTATGAGCGGCGCCTCGGCTTAAAGGATAAGTATCTTGATCCAATTCACTAAGATGCACGGACTGGGCAACGATTTTATGGTGGTCGATGGGGTCACGCAGAACGTGTTCTTTTCGCCTGAGCAGATCCGCCGTTTAGCCGACCGTAACTTTGGCATAGGTTTCGACCAACTACTCTTGGTTGAGCCGCCCTATGATCCCGATTTAGATTTTCATTATCGCATCTTCAATGCCGATGGCTCTGAAGTAGAACAATGCGGCAATGGCGCCCGCTGTTTTGCCCGTTTTGTGCGTAATAAAGGCCTGACTAACAAGAGCAAAATCCGTGTTAGTACTTCGTCTGGTAAGATGACTCTGCGCTTAGAACGCGATGGTACTGTTACCGTGAATATGGGCGTGCCGATCCTCGAACCGAGCCAGATCCCCTTCAAAGCTAAGAAACCTGAAAAAACCTATTTACTGCAAACACCGATGCAAACCTTTTTGTGTGGCGCGGCTTCTATGGGTAATCCCCATTGCGTGCTCGACGTTGAAGATGTGGCGAGCGCTTCTGTCGCTGAAATTGGTGCTATGCTCACTAAGCATGAGCGTTTTCCACGCGGCGTGAATGTGGGGTTTATGCAGGTCGTGGACTCAGGTCACATTAAGCTACGGGTGTATGAGCGCGGCGCGGCCGAAACCTTGGCCTGTGGCACAGGCGCATGTGCAGCTGTAGTTGTAGGCCAAGTGCAAGGAAAGCTCGGCCAGCAAGTGCGGGTGGATTTACCCGGCGGCACCTTAACCATCAACTGGGAAGGCGAGGGTAAACCTTTGTGGATGACGGGCCCTGCGCAGCACGTTTACGATGGACAAATTCAGTTATGACAGAGCCCTTGATGCCGCAGACGGATGTGCCTTTCGATGAGTTGATTATTCGCGAATATCTGCTGGATAATCCTGACTTTTTTAATCGCTATCCCGAGCTGCTGCTGGCAATGCGCTTGCCTCACATGGAACGCGGCGCCATCTCTTTGGTGGAACGTCGTCAAGAAATGCTACGCCAGCGAGTGAGCCAGTTGGAAGAAGAAATTACTAGCCTGTTAACCATGGCGGCGCGCAACGAGAAAATTTACCAATTCAATACTGAGTTATCCTTCCAGCTACTGAATTGTGCCGATTTAGTGTCACTTAAAGAAGTGTTGGCCGACAGTTTGAAATTACAGTTTAATTTCAGCCATGTGCGTTTAATCAGTGTGCTCGATACTGATATGAAGGCAATATGGGATCAAAGGCTGCATAAAGGTCACTACTTTGGTCGGCTCACGCAGCAAGAGGCTAAACGCCTATTTGGTAGCGAAGTGGGGTCAGTGGCACTGACGAAATTGTCGGAAGACAACCCAGTCATTTTTGCTATTGCCAGCCAAGATGCCACCCATTTTCATCCCGATATGGATAACATGCTGCTGGAACAACTGCGGCGTTTGCTGGCACACATGCTCGCTAAGCTGTAACGGCTGTCGAGCGATTATGCTCACTCAAGGCTTAGCAAAACCCATGAGGAAACCGATATGAGTACGCAAACAGCCGAAGTGTCGGCGCTTAATACTCAATGGTTACAAACCTTTGAACGCTATCTGAGTACCGAGCGGCAGTTGTCGGCCCATACAGTACGTAATTACCTTTACGAGCTTAATCGCGGAAGCGATCTCTTGCCCGAAGGCGTGCATCTACTCAATGTGAGCCGCGAGCATTGGCAGCAAGTATTGTCTAAATTGCACCGCAAAGGCTTAAGCCCGCGATCGCTTTCTCTGTGTTTATCTGCGGTAAAACAATGGGGTGAATTTTTGCTGCGCGAAGGCGTGATTGAGCTTAATCCCGCCAAAGGCTTAAGTGCTCCCAAACAAGCCAAACCGCTGCCGAAGAATATCGATGTCGATGCCATCAGTCACTTGCTCGACATTGAAGGTACAGATCCCCTAAGCCTGCGGGATAAAGCCATGATGGAATTGTTTTATTCCAGTGGCTTACGTTTAGCAGAACTCGCCGCGCTCAATTTATCCAGTGTGCAATACGATTTGAAAGAAGTGCGAGTCTTAGGTAAAGGCAATAAGGAACGTATCGTCCCTGTAGGTCGTTTGGCGATTGCTGCTTTGCTGAATTGGCTCAATTGCCGAAAGCAGATCCCCTGTGAAGATAACGCCTTATTTGTGACCGAAAAGGGCAAGCGACTCTCCCATCGTAGTATTCAGGCGCGGATGGCGAAATGGGGTCAAGAGCAGGCATTATCGGTGCGCGTGCATCCACATAAACTACGCCATTCCTTTGCTACTCACATGTTAGAAGCGAGCGCCGATCTACGGGCGGTACAAGAATTATTGGGCCATGCAAACCTAGCGACCACGCAAATTTATACCAGTTTGGATTTCCAACACTTAGCTAAGGTGTATGATAACGCCCATCCTAGAGCGAAAAAAATACAGGATAAATAATGCGTTGCTATCTTAGACCTCAAAATATTCAAGCGATCAGTTTCGATCTCGACGATACCCTGTACGACAATTTACCGCATATTTTAAATGCCGAAGCTGAGCTGGCGACGTTTCTGTTGCAGACTTATCCATTGTCGCAGGCGTGGAAAACCCATGATTGGCGCAGGCTAAAGCTGCAACTGCTTCAGCAAAATCGCGAGCTCGCCCATGATACCAGCGCTGCCCGTTTGGCAACGCTTCGCCAAGGGCTAATACAGCTAGGGTATTCGGCGACTGAAGCCGAACGCGGCGCCGAGCAAGGATTAGCGTGTTTTTATTTTCATCGCAGTCATTTTCAAGTATCTGACGAAGTGCTCTTGTTACTCAAACGCCTATCGCAGCATTTTAGATTAATTGGCATCACCAATGGCAATGTGGATGCCGAGCGAATTGGTTTAGGCGATGCCTTCGAGTTTGTGTTGCATCCAGGCAATGGCGTGCATATGAAACCCGCTAAAGACATGTTTGAATTGGCCTGCTCGCGACTAAATATTGCACCGCAACATTTACTGCATGTTGGCGATAGTATGAATGCCGATGTGCGCGGGGCGCGGTTGGCAGGATGCCAGTCTGTGTGGTTGAATCCGAGTTTTGGCCGAGTCGATTCCTTACCTATTGCGGCCTTGTTACCCCATTTAGAAATTAATACTCTCGATGCGTTAATCAAAGTGCTGGCTATCGACGCAAACTAACTCTGTGGGCAGCGTTGAATCTGCCTCTTTGCTAATCCAGAGTGATTGAGATCAAGGTTTGTTCCCAAAATTTGCACTAGAGTGAAGCCTAATATTACTGAAGTCACTGACTAAGGCTGTGTTATGGCGCGTATTGGGTTGTTATTACTGCTCACTTTATGTTGGATTGCACCGGCTTCTGCCCACGAAATTCACTCGGGTGGCGGTTTCATGTCGGGTTTTAATCATCCGGTATTGGGATTTGATCACTTGCTGGCTATGTTGAGCGTAGGCATGTTGAGCACCCAGCTCGGTGGCCGCGCAATTTGGACTGTCCCCTTAGCGTTTGTCACCTTTATGTTAGTGGGCGGGATTTTAGGCTTATACGCCATTGCCGTTCCCTTCGTTGAAATCGGCATTGCCCTCTCGGTATTGTTACTCGGTCTTGCCATCGCTTTTGATCGGCAAATCCCATTGTTATTTGCCATGGCCTTTGTGGGCGTATTTGCGATTTTCCACGGACATGCCCACGGCGCAGAAATGCCTGAATTGGCAAGCCCAGTCTTGTATGCCCTAGGTTTTTTATTTGGCACTGCAGTGATCCATTTAGGCGGCGTTATGATAGGCCTTGGAATGCAGCGGATGACTGGGCAACGCAACTTAATGCGTGTTACGGGCGCAGCAATTGCGGCTATGGGCGGTTATTTGTTAGCTGGATTTTGACGTAATAACATGTCGGATTAACGCGCCTTGAGTTGCTTCATGCAAAGATGGGCGCGGCGTAACAGTAGATTGACCTGCAGACGGCTTGCATGCATGTCGGCATCTCCCACCCTAAAATAACTCCCTGTGTAAGGATCGCCGCCGACATAGATAGGTTTGAGCTGCTCTGGTGCCAGTGGTACGCGGATACGAATCAGCATTTTATTCATAATTTCAATAATCTGCACATCTGATATCGCCAAAATATTATGGCTAGTGCGGCTAGGATTATCGAGGATTTCCCAAAACTCTTGTAAAACAGGAAGCGGATTGGGAATACCTTCAATGCTGAAATGGCCACGTTCTTCGCGTACGCCTAGGATGATCTCGCCACCCAAGGTGTTAGCAAAGGAGCTATAAGTCGCCCAAATATCTTCGGGTAATTGACCTAGGCCGTCGCGGCCACCGGCGAGTTTAAACTCTACTTGGGCCGATTCGTGCAAATTGGCAATATCATCGAGTGCAAATGATTGAAATGTCATGGCAGCTTATCCGTCAGCGACACATAACTTGTTGTAGCACGCCAACAATTGAAAGGCCAGACCTAGGTCCAGCCTCAAAATTCTGCGGATGATCCGAAATTTAAGGGACATCACAGCAGAAACAGCCAATCGATTATTGAGCGAGACCTAATGCCTTAGGAAATAGAATATTGTTTTCTAAGTGAATATGCTGATGTAAATCAGCCTCAAATTCCGCTAGCGTGGCATAACACACACGCCACGTAGTGCAAGCATGTTCCGGTGGCGTGAAGTCGTTCGTGAGCTCGTGTAATTTTTGCAAGATCAAACCGACTTCTTCATGTTCGTGCTGCATCGCATTGATGGGATTACCAATATGGCCAAAGCAAGTTTCAATGTGCTCTGCTTGACTCAAACCGCGTATCGCCGGAAACAGTATTTTCTCTTCTTTCATTAAATGCGGCATCAAATCTTCAACTAAAGCACGTATCCAACCCGCAAAGGGAAACATTTCGGCATGGTGCTCACCGTGGGCGCGGACCATCTTCTCGGAGTATTCGACCAATAACGGTGCTTTTTCGCGCACGTATTGATGGTGCGTTGATTCTATATATTCAATAAGTTGATCTAAGGGTAATTGATTCAATTCATCTTCTTTGCTGCCAGTCAGTGTTACCGCATTCAGCGCAGCAACCACTTTTGCGGGATCTATGTCTGCACGCTCGCAGGCGATCGACAGCGGTTTACCGCCGCCACAACAGAAATCGATACCAAATTGGCTGAACACATGGGCGCGGCGAAAATCTTCTGCCACTAGTTCACCTATTTTTCGTTCTAGCCAGTGGTTATCCTGAGTGCTCTCACTAAGCGGAAAACCTTGACCAAGTTGTGCATCATGGCGAGGTTGAGAATCCACTCTATGGCCAGTGGCTTGTGCATCTTCTGGGGTAGAAGTAGCAGACATAAATAGCTCCAAAGCAGCAATAAATTTACATTCATATTATTTGCAGCTTTAATGCGTGGCAACTAAACCCGACTAAAATACTCAGGATTTGCTGATGATGTCACAGTTAATTGAGCGAAATATCTCTTAAGGAGTAGAAGGATATTGCTTTGATTGGAAATGAGATTGGAGCTGTGAGTTATCAATATTCTATAGGAGGTATGCAGTTGTGGTTTGCTGAGAGGCTTAGTTTGTTGTGATGAGCGATGCAGTTAAGTTAGAGAGAGGTGTGTTGCACCTCTCTCAGCGGGTCTTGCTAAGCTACTGTGAGTAATGATTACCCGAGTTGTCCCGCAATCATAAGTTCTTTTGTTTCAGGGACTTCATTATAGGATAAAACATGAAGTCCACGGGCGAATGCTAATGCGTAACGCGCGAGGAAAGGCCTGAGTTGCGGTGAAACAAGTAGGATAGGGTTATAGCCTTTCTCTTTTGTCTCCGCGAGCAATTGAGGCATTCTTTGTTGTAGCTGCGCCAGTAGATTGGGTTCGATAGGGAAGCTATCCAACGCAACTCGGCCCTGTTGCTGCGATTGATTTAACGCTGTCATTAAAGTCTGTTCTAATTCTGCGGTCAGCGTGAGTACATTCAACTGCGGGCTGCTGCCTGCGATTTGATGCAAAATACTGTTGCGCAAAGCGCAGCGCACATCGGCGGCGAGTAGGACGGGATCTTTGGTTTGCTCGCTGCATTCCAGCAAGGTCGTTGCTATGGTGCGTATGTCTTTTAGTGGCACTTGCTCTTTGAGTAACAAGCGGAAAACTTTGAGTAACTGTATGGGGGTTAAACTGGTGCTGAGTGATTCGGCAAGTTTGGGGGCTTGCTTACTTAGCCTGTCAGTTAATTGCATAATATCATCATGTTGCAATAATTCAGGCAGTGATTCGCGCAATAACTTACTGACATGAGTGGCAATGATTGTCGCATTATCGACGACTGAATAACCTAAGTTAAGTGCTTTGGCCTTTAACTCTGGTGCAATCCAAATGGCATCCATTTGGTATGCGGGTTCCTTGGTTAAAATCCCATCAACTTTACCGTAAACAGGACCACTTTTTATTGCGAGCAGCAGGTCCGGTTCTAGTTCGGCAATGGCCACTTGTGTACCCATAAAGTTAATTTGGTATGCATGGGGTGCCAAGGCTAAATTGTCGCGCACTCTGACTTCCGATAGCAAAAATCCGATTTGTTCTGAAAGGGTGCGTCTGATCCCTGTAAGGCGCTTTTGCAATTCTGCGCCTTTGGTTTTTTCGACTAAATGAACCAATCTATAGCCTAATCGCACTTCAATAATGTCGGTAAAAGGCAGTGATTCCCAGCTTGGAGCAGATGGCTCTGCCAGGCTGGTTTCTATGAGCTCTTCGGTTTTCTCTTCAGTAAAGGAAGCCTTATTCTGGTTTTGTTTCCACGCCGCAAAGCCTAGCAGTATCGCAAAAGATAAAAACACCAGTGCTGGCATGCCTGGGGTGATGCCGAGAATCGCCATCACAATGGCAGCAGTAGCTAAGGTTCTCGGGTTTGCCAGTAATTGCCGACTTAATTGGGTCGGCATTTCTTCTGCGTCTGAGACCCTAGTTACGATAATGGCTGCAGCTGTGGCTAACAGTAATGAAGGAATTTGGGCGACTAGGCCATCACCAATGGTTAATAGTGCATAGGTTTTAAAGGCTTCTGCTGCACTCAGGTCATGCATAAAGATGCCTATGCTGATCCCGCCAATAATGTTGATGGCTAAGATCAAGAGTCCTGCGATGGCATCTCCTCTCACAAACTTTGAGGCACCGTCCATGGAGCCATAAAAGTCTGCTTCTCTGGCGACATCTTGGCGACGTAGGCTCGCTTGTTCATGTGTGAGTGTGCCAGCATTAAGATCGGCATCGATTGCCATCTGTTTACCGGGTAGGGCGTCTAAGGTAAATCGCGCTGATACTTCAGAGATCCGTTCGCCACCCTTAGTGATTACAACAAAGTTAATAATCATTAAAATTAAGAAGATAACAGCACCGACGACATAGTTTCCGCCAATAACGACTTCACCGAAGGCTTGGATCACTTTACCCGCAGCATCACCTCCTTCATGACCTTCAATGAGTACCACGCGCGTCGATGCAACGTTTAAGGTCAAGCGCATTAAGGTCGCAAGGAGTAATAAGGTTGGGAATACAGAAAACTCTAGCGGTCGTCTGATAGAAACACTCACCAATAGCACCATGACAGCAAGGACGATGTTAAAGGTAAACAAAATGTCCAGTAGCCATGCAGGTAGCGGTAAAATCACCATCGCCAGAATAGCGAGCAGCATGACTGGAATGCCGATATAGCTGTAATTTCCTGAAAAGGTGCGAGAAAGCCAATTCATAGGTTAAGCAATCCTTTAATCGTGACGTAAATTAGGGGGAATAAAAAAATGGGGTAAAGGCTCAGGTTTCTGCTGTAAGCCCTTACGAGATGCTTTTATTTGCATGACATAACTTAATACGTGCGCTATAGCGATAAAAAGGGCACTGGGTATCTGTTGATCGACTTGCGTTGAATGGTAGATAGCCCGCGTGAGCGGTGGGATATCAATAATTTCAATATCATGTTTTTTAGCGAGTTCTCGCATATAGAGGGCGAGTTCTTCGGTGCCTTTAGTGATGACGTAAGGCGCATCCGCTAAGTCAGGATTGTATTTTAATGCCACTGCGTAGTGAGTGGGATTAACCAAGAGAACATCCGCTTTTGGAATCGTGGTATCTGCACGGGAGCGAGCCATTCTTTGCTGTATTTGGCGAATTTTGGCTTTGATCTCGGGCTTACCTTCTTGCTGGGTATGCTCGTCTTTTACCTCTTGGCGTGACATGCGTAATTCTTTGCCGTGATGCCAATATTGGTAAGGCACATCAATAAAGGCGATCACGAGCAGCCCAGTACCGAGATAAAACATACCTTGCGACAGGAGATTGATACCATCGCGAACTGCTTCATCTATGGGACGTTGATTATAGCTAAGCAGTTCTTGTAAGTGACCATTTAAGAAAACCAACATAATTCCGATCAGTAACACAATCTTTAAGCATGACTTGAGTAACTCAACAAGCGATTGAGCGGAAAAAATTCTTCCGACACCGGCAAGAGGATTGATGCGACTGTACTTAAAATTAGCATTTCCAAAATTAAATATCGGCCCGCCAGGCAAGGCTCCTGCAACTGCGGCTAATAGAGCAACCATGATGAATAGTGGACCTAAGATACTTAGCATTTCCACTAAACTGGCGCCGAGATGGCGCATCATGATGTCGGGTTGATCTAAATCTGCCCGAGTCAGCAGCATATTGTATTTAGCTAAACTACTGACCCTAGTGGCAAACCAATCCGCATTAGTGGTCAGCATGGCAGAGCAACCCACGACCAGTGCTGCGGAGGCAAGATCTTTGGAACGCGGTACTTGGCCTTCTTCTCTCGCTTTACGCTTTTTCTGCGGTGTAGCTTCTTCAGTTTTATCTTGTTGGGGCGTTTTGCTCATGAGATCCCCCCGATAAATTGGTACATGGCAGTTAATGCGTCTAGGCACAGGTCACTGTAACGAGTTGGAATGCCGCTTAACGAAAGGAAGACGCAAATCAAGCCCATCAACAAGGTCATGGGAAACCCGAGCGAGAAGATATTTAATGACGGCGCGGAGCGGCTTAATACACCAAAAGTGATGTTAACCATTAACATGGCGAGTACTGCAGGTATGGCGAGCATCAGTGATGCAGCAAACAGCCAGCCCATTCGACTAATCAATCCCATTAGCGGTAAGTCAAAAATCCCATTTCCAATTGGCCATAAACGAAAGCTATCAACAATGATGTTGAGCCCGACTAAATGACCGTCAAGAGCCAGAAAAATCAAGGTACCAAAGATTTGTAGCCATTCACTGAGAATGGGGTTGGTGTCGCCATTAGCTGGATCGTTCATCACAGCCATAGCTAGACCCATCTGCATCGACATAATAGTGCCAAGCATGGTCATCACATGGATTAAAATCGTTAAAAACAGTGCGAGCATGAATCCAATGAGTAATTGCTCAACGGCTAAAAACAATGATCCAAGAGAGAGCGCATCGACAGGGGGAACGGGTGGGAGCATAGGTGCAATAAGCGCTGCAATACTTAAGGCAAGGAAAATTCTCACCGTTGCAGGCACATAAGAATTGCCCAGTAAGGGCATTATCATAAATGCGCCCATGATCCGGCAGAATGGCCACCAAAGGCTACCGATTAACATGCTGAGTTCGGTTGAGGTGAGTGAAAGCATATCAACCGATAATATGAGGGATATTCATAAACAGCCTATCAAATAAATCGCTTAGCTGTTGTATGAGCCAATGGCCTGAAAACAGTACCATAAGTAAGGTAATGATAAGCCTTGGCAGAAAACTTAAGGTTTGTTCATTGACCTGTGTAGCAGCCTGAAATACGGCAACGATTAAGCCTAGAATGAGTCCCGGCGTCACCAGCACAGAGACCATAATGATGACGAGAAACATCGAGTCCGCAAATAGGGAGGTCAGTTCATTGATGTCCATCTAACTACCCAAAACTTGCGGTTAAGGTGCTTACTGTCATAGACCATCCATCGACTAATACAAAAACCATCAATTTAAATGGGAGGGAGATAATTAAAGGTGACAACATCATCATCCCCATAGACATAAGGACACTTGCGACAACCAAGTCGATAACTAAGAAAGGTAAGAAAAGTAAGAAGCCAATTTGGAAAGCTGTTTTGAGTTCACTCAGTACAAATGCGGGCATAAGGACAAAAAAGGGGACTTCCTCAGCCGTTTTCATGTGTGTGGGTTCGTTAGCTATTTTCAGCATTTGTTCAAGATCAGTTTCTCTTGTCTGCGCCAGCATAAATCGAGTTAGTGGGACTTTTGCAATAGAGACAGCTTCCATCAATTCGATCTTACCTTGGTCATAGGGCAAGTAAGCTTCTTTATAAATCTTGTCCCCTACTGGTCGCATAATAAAGATAGTGAGTATTAACGCTATCCCCACAAGTACGCGATTAGGAGGGCTTTGCTGTAGTCCAAGTGCTTGCCGAAGAATGGCTAACACAATGATAATGCGGGTAAAGCTTGTTAGCATCATCAGCATGATGGGCAGAAAACTAATAGCCGTCATGAGTGCTAAAATTTCGAGCTTAATGTTAACTGCTTGACTGTCTTGAGCACTATCTAGAGTGAATAAAGTGAGTCCTTCCGATGCGAGGGCTTGAGGAGCAAGTAATAAAATAGACAGTAGCAATACCCGAACTATCATTCGTTACTTGTCCCATCGAGACTAATGCTCTCTATTTCCAGCAAGCGCACGCCATATCTGCCCGCCACTTCTACAACTTCACCTCTTCCGAGTAAGGCTCCATTGACCCTAATATCCAGCGGCTCACCCACCATACGGTCGAGTGCAATAACATCACCTTCACCCATCCGATTTAACTCACCCAAAGACATCTCAGCGCTGGCGAGTTCAAGGGTGACCTGTACGGGAAGTTGTTGGAAAAAGTTATTATTTTTTTTCACCTTACGGTTATCTGGTTTTGAAAATGCGCTTTCAGAGAAAATATCGTCCTCTAATAGAAAATCATCATCCGATAAAATAGATTGTTCAGCCAATGTCCTGCTCCTCATTTTGATAAACATCTTGAGTCAATTTCGCTACCATTTGTCCTTCATGACTATGCACAGAGGCATGGAATAGAGTCGTGTTTCCGATTGATAACAACGTTTTTGGATATAAATTAATGGGTAAAATATCTCCAGTTTTTAGCTGACTGAGTGATTGGACTGGGATGCTATGTTGCCCTAATGTCAGTTGCATTTTTATGGGAAGACTTTTTAGCCAGACGGCTAGTTTTTCCGGCAAGTCCGCTGATATTTCTGACTTTTTAGGTTGCTCGGCTAGATGTCCCAGTAAATGTTCAGTCAAACAAAAGAGCATCGGGGGAGTGAGTGAGCCATTAGTAAAATTGAACGACCATACCGCTGATACTGTTAGCGGCATATGACCTTTTATCAACTCAACTTCAAGAGTGTTGGTATCTATTGTGCTGTTGGGTAGTTCATCCACTACAGAAAGAAGTAACTTTTTGGCTAATCTAAATTCAGACTGGCTTGGATTTCTTAACGGTGAACTTAATGGTGTCGAGGTATTGCCGTAATAATTACTCGCTAATTGATCTAGGGTGCAGCGATCAATTCTCCAATAGCCTAAGGTATTTTGTTGATGTTTTAATACAAACCATGCATAGCAATGTTCTGGAATGACGGGTGTTCTAGGTTCAGTTAGTGTTGAGCCAGAAACAGCAGGATGCCCCTGCCTTAACAATGGAGATAAGATATTATTGATAGCATCAATAAGTGGACGATGTAGCTGTTCTAGTTGTTGTAATAATCGCGTTCTTGCTAGCTTTTCTTGAACCAGCATAATAGGTCTAATTATTTCATCAGAATTTGATTTTATAAGCCTAGCTTTCGCTGTCGTCTTCATTTTACTTCCTATTAAACGTATTTTTCCCGCTAGAATACTGCTTGGCGACCTCCGCGATTCAGTTGGTGTATGAAAAACATACACAAACAGAGAGCCTAATTTTTTATTTCTTTATCGTTAAGGATTAATGAATTTCTTAAAACAGTTAAGCGTCCTATCACATGAGCATAAGGTTGAAAGCTGTTTTAAACGACGAGGATGATAAGGTAATAAGGCTAAAGTATTCAATAATAATTATAAGAAAAGCTGAAATATATGTGAATAGAATTCTAGGTTAACGGAGTTTGTAAACAAAATGTTTATTTTGAGATTCTGTAAGAAGATATTAATGCTTTTTAGTCTTATATTTCAGCGTCAATAAATAGTCGGGTAGGTGTTATTTTGACGTTTGTCGATATTCTGGCGTGACTGTATTTATTCTAGCGCTTACATGTTTACCATTAATGATGGATTTGTATGGGTTTTTGTTTTTGTTTTTGATTTTATTGTTTTTTTGTAATTCTCGGTCTGAACTTTATTTAACCAAAAGGCGTAGTTCCCAAGTTTCTCATCATAATGAAAACTAACGGCGTTGTATTTTTATCATTATGATATGTTATTTTACAAATATATTTGGTATAAGTCAGTCCTAAGTTATATGTATCACTTTTTTACAGGTAATATTTATATTTCCAAGTGTTTTACTGCAATTTTAATTGATGGAAGCTTGTTTTTTGAACATGGCGCATTAAATGTTGCTGGTGGTCACATTTTCTATTGATAATTGCGCAAGAACACATCTCTGCCTGATTTAAAACAGTGGTATTCCTTTATGGGTTGCGAATGTTAGTTATCGAGTGACGAGTCTTGTCCGTGCTTTTATATCTGCTGCGGAAGTTTTTCTTCCTCAGCCTGTGTTTCGTCTTTTCTTGATTTGTTTAAGAGGCTTAGTAATTAGTCTCTCATTCTACCGAGATGATAGCGCATTAGCGGTAATAGCTTTTATATACATTCATGCACAGATACTTAATCGGTCTAAATAAAGGTGTTATTTAATGTACTGTAAACGAGAGGGAGTTGGCGAGTGGGTGGCCTAAGTATACGGATTGAAGGATTAAACATATCTGCTGAACTTGCATGCTCGATAGCACAGGAAGATTTTTATTTGTGGAATGATGCAATGCAATCGCCTTGGCTCACAGTCGTTAACTTATCAGATTGTCGCCCGTGTGATGTAAAGTCTTATCTTGCCCGTTTTCCTTGCCGTAATATTGTCGCGTTATTAGCGCCAGAACAAGGTGAGTTGGCCGCGGCGGCAATGCGTGCTGGTGTACAAGATTATCTATTAATTCCTGTAGAAACCGAGCAACTGCTAGCCTCAATTCAACGTTTACGCCGTTTAGAGTTACCTGATTCTAGTTTGGTTGTATCGGCTGCTGTTAGTCGGCAATTATTGATGTTGGCCCATAGGGCTGCAACTACTGAGGCCAGTGTTTTATTATTGGGTGAAAGTGGTACCGGCAAGGAGCCGCTTGCTCGTTATATTCATCGCCATTCTTCTCGTTCTCATAAGCCTTTCGTTGCGATTAACTGCGCCGCCATCCCTGAAAGTATTCTTGAATCTGTCTTATTTGGTCATGTTAAAGGCGCCTTTACTGGCGCTATTTGCGATAAAGCAGGCAAATTTGAGCAGGCAAATGGCGGCACTTTATTACTCGATGAAATTGGTGAAATGCCCTTGCCGTTACAGGCAAAATTACTTCGGGTGTTACAGGAGCGTGAAGTTGAAAGGCTCGGTGGGCAGCATGTTATTCCACTGGATATCAGGATCATTGCTTCTACCAATCGCGACTTAAGACAGGCCGTTGAGTTTGGTCATTTTAGGGAAGATCTGTTCTACCGCTTAGATGTGTTGCCTTTAAAAATCGCGCCTTTAAGAGAACGTAAGGCTGACATCCTCCCTTTAGCTGAGCATTTTTTAGGTTTATATGGTCAGTCTGATAACGCAAGTCGCTGCTATTTCAGTGAGCACGCAAGGCAAGTGCTTGTGACCTATGATTGGCCGGGAAATGTTAGAGAGCTCGAAAATTGTATTCAGCGTGCATTAGTGATGCGCAGAGGTCAGGCAATTCAAGTTGCTGAACTTGGATTAAACATTCAAGAAGAAACGCTCGAGTTAGAGCCTTTGGGCGCGACGGAAGGGCTTAAAGCTTCAAAACAACAGGCAGAATTTCAATATATTATTGATGTACTTAAACGTTTTAATGGACAACGCACGTTAAGTGCTCAGGCGCTAGGGATGACGACTAGAGCCTTAAGATATCGTCTCGTACAAATGCGAGAAGCAGGGATTGATATCGAAACGTTATTAGATCAAGCAGCGTAGAGCAATCAAAAAAGTAAATAGGAATGAAATATGTCTAATGGAGCGATTGGTAGCTCAAGTATGTTGATGGAAACCTTAAATATTCATCGTGAAGTGGCTAAAGGTGCTATCAACATCACTTCAAATCCAGCCGACAATGGTATGGCTTATGGCTCATTCACTGAGTTAATTAAAAGCAAAGTTTCTGCCGTCAACCAAGATCAGAATCAATCCTCTATGGCGATGGCTGCAGTCGATAGTGGCAAGAGTGATGACCTCGTCGGTGCCATGGTTGCTTCGCAAAAGGCCAGTTTGTCCTTTGCGACTATGCTCCAAATTCGTAATCGTCTTGTGCAAGCATTTGACGATGTAATGAAGATGCCTATTTAAGGAATTGTGTGAATGTCTACCACTTTTGTTCAATCAGGTCAGGATATTACCGGGACAGAATCTTCGTCAGGATTCATTGCTGGCATGACCCAAAAATGGCATCGTTTTAACCGTGGTGATCGTCAGGTCATAGCATTAGCTTTACTCGCTGTGGTTGTTGCTAGTGTCATAGTGCTGATGTTATGGACGGCAACGGCGGGTTACCGACCTTTATACGGTAGCCAAGAAAATGTTGATACTTCTCAGGTTTTAAATGTTTTAGATGCAGAAGGCATTGATTATCGCCTCGATGCGAATTCTGGTGCTGTACTCGTTGCAGAAGAGCAAGTGGGTAATGCTCGTATGATCTTGGCCGCCAAAGGCGTTAAAGCTAAGGTGCCTTCTGGCATGGAGGCTCTTGATAATACCGCCCTAGGTACGAGCCAATTTATGGAGCAAGCCAAATATCGCAATAGCTTAGAAGGTGAATTGGCTCGAACCATAATGTCGTTAAAGTTAGTTCGTGCTGCAAGAGTTCATTTGGCGATACCTAAACAAACTCTGTTTATCCGTCAGGAGCCTGAACTGCCTACCGCTTCTGTGATGTTGCAGTTAGATCCCAATACTCGACTCTCTGAGTCACAGGTTGAGGCGATTGTTAATTTAGTTGCAGGGAGTGTCACTGGACTCACGGCAAGTAATATCAAGGTTGTCGATCAAGATGGCCGATATTTAAGTGAGAACATTTCAGGTAATCAAGATCTTAGCCAGTCTAGGAATAAGCAATTACAGTACACGCGTGAACTTGAAAATAGTCTAGTGGCCAATGCCTCCTCTATGCTCGAGCCTGTGCTTGGGCAAGAAAACTTCCAAGTACGGGTAACGGCAAAAGTAAACTTTAACCAAGTTGAAGAAACCAAGGAATCACTCGATCCGCAAAATGTTGTGACTCAAGAGCGGACCAGTGTTGATGATTCAAGTAATAGTATTGCTGCGGGTATTCCAGGAGCACTAAGTAATAAGCCACCCCAGGCAGGCAAAGCGGCAACGGATGACAAAACCCGTAATTTGAAACAGGAAGAAAGTCGTCAATATGACGTGGGTCGCTCTGTGCGTCACGTCCGTTATCAACAAATGCAGCTCGAAAATCTCTCTGTCTCAGTGCTTATTAACAGTGCGACAAGCCAAGGCGCATTCAATGATGAGGCTCAACTCGTTAAGTTTGGCAATATGGTCAAGGATGCTATCGGTTTCTCGGCGGCGAGAGGTGATAGTTTTACCATTAATGCCTTTGAGTTTACCCCAACTGTTACAGCGGAATTTACGCCGTCACCTTGGTGGCAATCAGAAAATTACCAAGCTTATTTACGCTACATCATTGGCGGCATTCTCGGTTTCGGACTGATTTTGTTCGTATTAAGGCCGCTGGTTAAGCACTTGACTCGTACAGCGCAAATAACGGCTCCTAGGATTGAGCCTGTAGCATTAAGTGCTGCTCCTGCTGGCGCGTTAGATGGACCTGTTGCCGATGCTACATCAAATCAGCCACATCAGTTACCGAGTGCCGAGTGGCTAGGTAGTCAAGGTTTACCCGAACCTGGCTCACCTTTGACCGTTAAAATGGAGCATTTGGCCTTGCTCGCAAATAAAGAACCCGCGCGTGTTGCAGAAGTGATAGCTCATTGGATAGGCGATAAAGACGGTGAATAATTCAATCGAAATCAAGATGGACAATTATGCCCAAGCGGCCATGTTATTGCTGAGTATGGGAGAAGAAGGTGCTGCCATGGTGATGGCGCATTTGGATCGTAACGATGTGCAACACTTAAGCCATAAAATGGCGCGGTTATCCAGTATTACCCAGCAAGAAGCCGAAGCAGTATTAAGTCGATTCTTTCAACGTTACAAAGAACAGTCGGGGATCGCCAGAGCATCGCGCTCCTATTTGCAGAAGACTCTCGATATCGCGTTGGGAGACAGGGTCTCTAAAAGTCTCATCGATAGTATTTATGGCGATGAGATTAAAGTGCTCGTTAAGCGCCTCGAATGGGTTGACCCTCAATTACTTGCCCGTGAAATTACCCATGAGCATTGTCAGTTACAAGCGGTATTATTGGGATTATTACCACCGGAAAGTGCCGCTAAAATTCTGAAAATGTTGCCCAGTGATAGCCAAGATGAGGTGCTCGTTCGTATCGCGCAACTTGGCGAATTAGACCGCAACGTTGTTGAAGAACTGCGGGAGCTGGTTGAGCGCTGCATGTTGATGGCAATGGAGAAAAGTCACACGCAAGTGGCGGGTGTCAAACAGGTGGCAGATATACTCAATCGCTTCGAAGGCGATAGAGAGCAGCTGATGGAAATGATTAAGCTCCATGATAAGCAGATGGCGATTGATGTAACCGATAATATGTTTGATTTCATTATTCTTGGGCGACAAAAGCAAGAAACATTGCAGACCCTCTTAGGGCAAGTACCTTCCGAAACCTTGTCTTTGGCATTGAAAGGGATTGATTTTGAGCTAAAAGATTCCTTGCTCAATGCGCTACCAAAACGTATGTCGTCGGCTATTGAAACGCAAATTGAAGCCTTAGGTGGTGTGCCTGTAAGCCGAGCCAGTGGTGCGCGTAAAGAAATCATGGAACTGGCAAAGCAATTGATGCAAGAAGGCGAAATTGAATTGCAGTTATTTGAAGAACAGGTTGTTGTCTAATGGAAAACAAGCATTCTCGTTGGCGCCTAAATACCAATCTCGCACGTCGTTATCGTTTTCCTGCGTTGCACGACGCGGTTGAATCGAACTCAGATGCGGGCGGTGATTTTCAAAGTTATCAACAAGCATTTGACGAGGGTTATGACGAAGGTGTCATCCAAGGTAAGAGTGCGGGTTATGAGGCTGGTCTTGAAGAGGGTCGTATTGCTGGACATGCTGCTGGTTTTCATCAAGGCAAGTTAGATGGGCAGTCAGCGGGTAGATCATCCATCGATGAGCAGCTCAACAGTTTACTTGTGCCACTTGGTGCCTTGAGAGAGTTACTTGAAGACGGCCATGCAAAGCAGGTGCGTGAGCAGCAGAATTTGATCTTGGATTTAGTGCGCCGAGTGTCACAACAAGTGATCCGCTGCGAATTAACACTGCAGCCGCAACAGATTCTCAAGCTTGTTGAAGAAACTTTGAGCGCGTTGCCCGATGATCAAGCGGATGTCAAAATTCATTTAGAACCAAGTGCGGTTGTGAAATTAAAAGAGCTCTCGGAAGATAAAATCCGTGGCTGGAACCTCATCGCAGATAGCAGTATTTCTGCGGGCAGTTGTCGAATTGTGAGTGATAAATCCGATGCAGATGCTTCAGTCGAGACACGACTCGATGCTTGCATGAAGCAGGTTGAAACCAAGTTGAATGAGGCTGAGATTGGAGTCTGATGTATTTCATGACGATTGGCCTCAGGTTCCAGTTGCAAGGGTTTATGGACGTCTCATTCGAGTCAATGGTCTATTGCTTGAGGCTGTTGGCTGTCAGCTTGGCATGGGGGATCGTTGCCAGATTGAAGGGCGAAATGGTCGTTTAATTGAGGCTGAAGTCGTTGGCTTTCATCGGGACGTATTGTGCCTTATGCCGATTGAGCCTACACAGGGCTTGATGCCAGGTGCCAGAGTGCTGCCTATTACGGATGAGCAAACAATTGCTATTGGTGATGGTTTGCTTGGCAGGGTGCTTGATGGACTTGGACAGCCACTCGACTTACTGGGCGATTTAATCGGTGTTTCACAAGTCCCGCAATCTCACACGAGTTACAATCCTTTGCTGCGCCAGCCTATTCGGCAGTCGCTAGATGTCGGTATTCGCGCCATCAATAGTTTGTTGCCCATCGGTAGAGGCCAGCGACTCGGGCTCTTTGCGGGCTCGGGTGTGGGTAAGAGTGTGTTATTAGGCATGATGACTCGTTTTACTGAAGCAGATGTCGTGGTGGTTGGCTTAATTGGGGAGCGTGGCCGTGAGGTCAGGGAGTTTATTGAAGAAACACTCGGTGAAGAAGGGCGTAAACGGGCTGTGATTATTGCAGCACCTGCCGATACCACACCGCTCATGCGATTACGTGCAATGCGGTTATCCCACTCCATTGCCTGTGCTTTTAGAGATCAAGGTAAGCAAGTGTTGCTATTAGTCGACTCATTGACTCGTTATGCTCAGGCACAGCGTGAAATCGCCTTGAGTTTAGGTGAGCCTCCAGCAACCAAAGGCTATCCGCCATCGGCATTTGCACAGTTACCTAGACTGGTGGAAATGGCGGGCAATGGTGAACATCCGACGGGAACGCTAACCGCGTTTTATACCGTATTGGCCGAGGGTGATGATCAGCAGGATCCTGTTGCAGATGCAGCGAGAGCTATTTTAGATGGCCATATAGTGCTAAGTCGTAAATTGGCCGAGCAAGGACATTTCCCTGCGATTGATCTTAATGCGTCAGTGAGCCGCTTAGCCATGCACATAGCGACCTCTAGCAGTATTGAACAGAGTCAGATCTTTAGACATCTTTTGAGTCGTTACAATGAGGTCAGAGACTTATTACCTTTAGGTGGGTACCAAGCTGGCCAAGATCCTGAAATGGATCTTGCTGTGCGAGTGTATCCAGAAATGGCACGATTTTTACGCCAGACCACACACAGTAAAGTCAATCTGGCTGAAAGTTTAGTGCAATTGGAACAGTTGATGGGAGTTATGGGATATGAGCCAGCGTCATCTCTCTAAGTTACGTGTTCAAGCTGAAAAGAAATTAGCGCAGCTAGGGCAAAAACGCGATGATTCCAGCCTAAGCGTCCAACTAAATCAACAACAACATCAAGCCTTAGCCCAAATGATATTGACTTATCGTGGTGCGAAAGAGGGCTCAAATGTTTTGCTCTGGCAAAATTCCGCAAGTATGGCGCAAGTGTTAGAGCCTATGCGGGTGAAGTTAGCTCAAAAGGAGGTCTTTCTACAACAGGAACAGCTGCGTATTGATCGCCTATGGCGTAAGCAATTAGGGCGTCAGCAAGGTTTGAAGTGGCTTGAAAAACAAACACATATACAAGAGCAAGCACAAGTGGCGCGCCGTGAACAGGCTGTTGTTGATGATATGGCGGGTTTCTATTACAAGAATAAAGGCCAATAAGCGCTGTGTCATTACAGCTGAGAGCCACCTTTTAAACTATGTCCCATTAGCGAGGGCTTTGGTAACTCTCAATAATTCAGTTTGACTAGCGTTTGGCACCGTAATCAATTTCATGGTGTTGGCCATCTTGATTCAGGATACGGTTAATCGTTTCTTGCTGTATTACGAGCAATCTGCCGTTGGTTTCATTGGCTGTTTGGCTATCTTTAACTAACAGCTGCAAGTTGTCCCATGACATTTTTATTTGCGGTCTTAGGTGATCAGGTAGCGCCGTGATTAAGCGTCTCATGCCACTATTGTCACTATTAAAACCTAGTGTCGCTAGATTTTCGCTTCGCTGTTTGGCTCTCAAAGCCAACTTGTTACACAGTGCAGTTTGACGCTCGTTATGGGCTAAGAGCGCATCATTATCCCTGCGTTGCATTAATTCACGTTGGTGCTTAAGCATTGATTTTAATTGACTATATCCCTCAAGATCTTGACGAATATCGCGAATTAAACTTTGAACAAGTTCGCGCTTATTTACTTGACTATTATCCATGCTGTATCAATATCTTATCTGCAATTTTATCTAAGCTCAGCTCAAAGCTTCCATTACTTAAAGCCTGACGTATAGCAGCAACTTTATCTGTGTCAACGTCGGAGATGGTATGTAACTCTTTCTGGGTTTGTTCTAACAATTGCCAGTCGTGACTAATATCTTGTCGTGTTGGCGTTGATAGATTTTCTGATTCAACGGGCTTTCTGGGCGTATTAGCGCTCTTACTCGTGCTGAACTCAGTGCTCAAGGCACTGCTAATTTTATTAATTTCCATAGATGTTCATCGTCATAAATGGCTAGATATTAGATATAGGCGACCTAAATAGGATAAATCTAAAATAAATTTTTAAATTTATCCTCAGGTGACCTGAATGTTAAAAACGGGTTTCAACTCTCCCCTTAGCTATGGGGTAGGCGGTAATGATTTTCCCTGAACTACTATTCCTCACTCTAATGGCATCACCTTGTTTACCCGCATCCATAGCAATCCCAATCATATTGGCATAAAAGGTGGCACTGACTGCTTCAATAATCACTTCATCTCCTATGCTCACGAGTTCTGGTGCACTTAAATTGCTTGCTCTTATGGGTTTGTTTTTTCTTATTTTTCTGGCCACCGCTTGCCCTAAAATGTGTTTTTCATCAGTAATAATGTCTTGATCTGACGCAGTTAAGGGCAACATTTGCCATTGTAGATTTTCTGATGTGACAACCTCATCTCTCTTAAGCGTTTTGTTGGCAACAGGAATGTAGGCGCTGAGAGCAACCTTGGCCCGAACATAGAGTGACCAGCCTTCAGAGGTACAGCTTATTTTTCGTTGGATTCGACCGAATGGGAGCCCTTTAGCAGCCTCGACTTGGAGCGCTGTGCTACACGTTTTTAGCTTGGCTGTGCTGGAAGGAATGTGCAGTGTGATTTTTTTGCTGACTTTTTTTATCTCTTGCGATTGTTGCCACTTAGCTATCTCTGCGGCTACGGAGTTTGTCATTTGCTGAGATATTTGTTCTGTCGCCGTGATCTTCCCTTTCGCGTGCACATTGAGCGGAAGTAACCCTATGCTCAGTAAGAAAGTGAGGGAAAAGAACTTTCCGTATATCAATAGCGATTTCATTTAACCAACTGTTTTATATTGAAAATTATATTGGCATGCTAATTGTAAGCTTCTCGGCCATCTATATTAATTAGGCATACAGTACTAGGAGTTGAGATGGCTATCAACCTTGATAAAGCATTAGGAATACATCCTCAAACACTCGATTTTAGAGTGGAGAGAAGCAAGGTATTAGCGAGCAATTTAATCAATGCCGAAACTCCAGGGTACAAAGCGAGAGACTTGGATTTCAAAGCTGCTATGAAGCAAGTTGAAGCGGGTATGCAGATGAATCAACAGTATAACCTCGCTTATCGCATGCCTTACCAAAATTCTGCCGATGATAATACCGTTGAACTCGGTAAGGAACAGGCGAGATATTCACAGAATGCGATGGATTATCAAACGAGTTTGACATTTTTAAACATGAAAATAGCAGGTTTAAAGTCTGCCATTGAAGGTCGTTAGGAGCCTATATGTCATTTGGTGATATTTATCAAATTGCTGGTGCTGGCATGAATGCCCAAACCATACGTTTGAATACGGTTGCGAGTAATCTTGCTAACGCAGGTACAGCCGCTGAAAACCCTGAGTCGGCATATCGAGCCTTAAAGCCTGTATTTGCGACTATTTATGATTCTACTCAACAAGGCGCAATCGGTGCCTCGATTGAGGTGAGCGATATAGTGCAGGCGGATGCACCATTAGATATGCGCTATGAGCCTAATCATCCCTTTGCCAATGAACAAGGATATGTCGCCTACTCCAACGTGAACACGATTGAAGAAATGGCCGACATGATGGCGGCAAGTCGTTCATTTGAAACCAGTGTTGAAATCATGAATCGTGCGCGCTCTATGCAGCAAGGTTTATTGCAGCTAGGGAATAAATAACAATGGAATTGGCCCGCTCTGGTAACAACTCAGTTCAGAATCCTGCTGGTGCATTAGCGGCACCTGGGAATGATGCTGCATCATTAAAAAATGAATTCATGACCTTAATGATCGCGCAAATCAAGAACCAAGATCCCACCAAACCGCTTAACAGTGCTGAGTATATCTCTCAATTAGCGCAGTTTTCGCAGGTCGAAAGCTTAGAGGGCATGCGGAAAAATCAGTCAAACCAAATGGTCATGATGGAAAATTTGGGCATAGTGCAGTCGGCATCTTTAATTGGTAAGAATGCCATGGTGCCAGCCTCTGAGTTTCAACTCGATGGTGAAGCAGTTGAAGGCAAAGTGTATTTAGAAAATGCCGCTGAAGGCTTAGACCTTGAAATTATCGATGCGCAAGGTCAAGTCGTTAGCACCATTCAACTCGGTGCTCAGGATGTTGGTGACGTTCGCTTCTCTATCGATCCTGCTGAGTTGGGATTGTCTGCTGGCCAATATGAAATCAAAGCTAAGGCGACACTAGGTGAAAATAGTTTAGTCGCGCCAACGTATATTAAGGCACCGATTGAGAGAGTCCATTTCTCTAGTGCATCCGGCATGATGATGGCTGAAATGGGCCATGGTGTCGGTGTCGTTTCTGTGCTCAATATTTCTGAAGTTTCGTAAATTATTTTTATAGGATATTAAGATGTCATTTAACATAGCTTTAAGTGGTTTACAGGCGACAACCCAAGACCTCAATACCATCAGTAACAATATTGCTAACGCTTCTACGAGTGGTTTTCGTGGTGGCCGTAGTGAATTCGCATCTATTTATAATGGTGGTCAGGCGGGTGGCGTTGGCGTGATGTCAACGAGCCAAAACTTCTCTAAAGGTGGCAGCTTAACTTATACCGGTCGCCAGCTTGATATGGGGATCCAAGGCGAAGGCTTTTTTGTGCTCAAGGGAAACGACGGCGGTGCTATGTATGCCAGAGCCGGGATGTTCCATAAGGATAGCGAAGGATTTATTACCGATCCTGTGGGGAGCCGTTTACAGGGGTATTCTGTCAATGCGACAGGAAGATTACAAACCGGTAATGCAGGTGATTTACAGGTACAAACCGCATCTTTGGCGGCGAAAGCCACAACGAATGTCAGCATGGTTTCAAATCTTGATGCACGAGTTGATGTTATTCCTCCAGCCGTACCAGCGGTTCCATTTGATCCTAAAAATATCGATAGCTATCACTCCATTGGAACCACGAGTGTTTACGATTCTCTAGGAACTGAGCATGTTGTTACGCAATATTATGTGAAAACAGCACCTAATGAGTGGACGGTTAATTACACTCTCGATGGGACTCTGCTGCCAGACCAAACAACATTAAAATTCGATTCGAAAGGGATTTTAGATCCGACCACGACAAAAGATACCTTCGACCTTACATTGAGCAACGGAGCATCACCGCTCAAATTTGATATCAACTTCGATAAAAGCACTCAATATGCAGCCAAATACAACAACTCCAGCTTATCTCAAGACGGTTACACCTCGGGTGAATTAAAAGGTGTGCGTCTAGATGACAATGGCATGTTGTATGGCACTTATACCAACGGCCAAGATCAACTACAGGGGCAGGTCGTCCTCGCAAACTTCAGTAATCCCAATGGTTTGTCAGCCGTGAGTAACAATGCTTGGGTGGCTACGAATACCGCGGGGCAAGCCATTATTGGCTCACCCTCGACAGGCACCATGGGTACGGTAACGGGTGGGTATTTAGAGGGCTCGAATGTGGATACCACTGCTGAAATGGTTAACCTCATGTCGGCACAGCGTAACTATCAGTCCAACGCCAAAGTTCTCGATGTGAACTCGACTATGCAGCAAGCATTACTTAATGCCATTTAAGAAGAGACACTGACATGGAGAAGATGCTTTATACCGCCGCCAGTGGTGCAGTTCGTATTCTTGAGGCGCAAAGTATTCGCGCGAATAACTTGGCTAACGCTGAAACTGCAGGATTTAAAGCCGACCTTGAGCGCGTTAATGCCGTGCCTTTAGCTATTCAAGGTAATAGTTTGAACACAAGGGTCATGGCACAGACTGAGAGTAGTGGTTTTAGCCAGCAAAGTGGGGTGATCAATCCTACGGGCCGTTCATTGGATTTAGCGATCCGCGATCGTGGCTTGTTCAGTGTGGCTGTTGACGGTGTTGAAGCATACACCCGTTCAGGTGCAATTGAGACCAATGCCGAGGGGCAACTGACTATCGATGGCCGACCTGTATTAGGCGTTGATGGGCCGATAGCGTTGCCTGAGCATAAAGATGTCTTTGTGGGTGAAGACGGCACAGTCAGTGTTTTACCCTCTGAAGGCGGGATCATTGAGGAAGTGGGCCGATTAAAGCTAGTGAATCCTGACTTTGCCTTAATGCAAAAGGGGCAAGATGGGTTGCTCTATCGTCGTGATGGCCAAGCAGTGCCACAAGATGAAGGTGTGTTAGTGGATAGTGGCTTCCTTGAGTCGAGTAACGTGCAGGCCGTGTCAGAGCTTATTGCATCTATGGATTTGAGTCGTCAATTTGAGATTCAAGTTAAGTTAATGAAAAGTGCAGAAAAGCTGGCCGAGGCTGGTAATCGTCTGCTGGGCAATGTTTAAGGATTATTGGTATGCAATCAGCGTTATGGGTAAGTAAAACCGGCCTAACAGCACAAGATACGAAAATGACTGCGATTGCCAACAACTTGGCAAACGTGAATACCACAGGTTTTAAGCGTGACCGTGTTGCGTTTAATGATCTGTTTTATCAGGTTCAACGTCAGCCAGGTGGACAGGTTGATGCACTGAATAATCTGCCATCGGGTCTGCAATTAGGTGCAGGAACGAGAGTCGTTGGTACTCAAAAAATATTCACTACTGGGGATATGCAAAATACCAGTCAGCAGTTGGATTTAGCGATCGAAGGTCATGGTTTTTTCCAAGTAGAAGAGCCAAATGGCGATCTTGCTTATACCCGTGACGGTCAGTTTTATCGCAGCAGTGAAGGCATGATGGTCACGTCACAAGGTTTACCTTTAGTGCCGAACATAGTGATCCCCGAAGATGCGCTAACCGTTACTATTGCCAACGACGGTGTAGTTACAGCACAAATGGCGGGTGAAGCCGAACCTCAAGATTTAGGTCAAATCACGCTCGTTAACTTTACTAATCCAGCAGGGTTAGAAGCTCGTGGTGACAACCTTTACCGTGAAACGGCTGCATCGGGTGTGGCGGTTGAAGGTGTGGCGGGCGATCAAGCTTTAGGTGCTTTAAGACAGGGTGCGCTAGAGGGCGCAAACGTCAACGTGGTGGAAGAAATGGTCGAAATGATTTCCACGCAGAGAGCTTATGAGATGAATGCCAAGGTTGTGTCAGCTTCTGACGATATGCTCAAGTTCCTCAATCAATCGGTTTAGAGAGGCAGTCATGCGTTGGTTATGGTTTTTATGGTTTGCACTGCTGTCGGGTTGTATGTCGCATATTCCAGATCAGGAAACGAAACCTGGAACTAAAGAGTGGGCACCGCCTGAGATTGACTACAGCCTGCCAGATGCAAAGGATGGCAGTCTTTATCGTCCCGGTTTCATGTTGACACTTTTTAAGGATAAACGTGCTTTCCGTGAGGGCGATATTTTAACCGTCGCATTAGATGAAAAAACCTATTCGAGTAAGAAAGCGGATACCAAGACCAACAAAGAACAAGATATGGGTATGGGGCTGACGGGAAATATCGGTGAAAAAAGTGCTAATGCCGACGGTAAAACCTCTTTTTCAAGGGGGTTTAATGGCGCTGGCTCCAGTACTCAACAAAATCAGCTATCTGGTTCGATCACTGTAACCGTCTCTAAGGTTTTACCTAATGGTACCTTGTTGATCCGCGGTGAAAAATGGTTGCGCTTAAATCAGGGAGACGAGTATTTACGTCTGCTTGGCATTATACGTACCGATGATATAGGTAATAACAATACAATATCATCGCAACGCATTGCCGATGCTCGAATTATTTATGGTGGACAAGGCGCAATTGCCGACAGTAATGCTATGGGATGGGCTTCTCGCTATTTCAATAGCCCATGGTTCCCGCTTTAGCCAAGGATGTTTTGATGCTACGTTGTTTATTATTGTTACTTTTGGCTACAGGTACGCTGCAAGCAGAAGAGCAAAGCCGCTACTTGATGGATGTTGTTGATGTACAAGGTCTACGTGATAACCAACTCGTCGGTTATGGTTTAGTCGTCGGCTTAAATGGGACTGGCGACCGCTCTCAAGTCAAATTTACCAGCCAGTCCGTCGTCAACATGCTCAAACAGTTTGGCGTGCAAATTGATGATAAAACCGATCCCAAATTAAAGAACGTCGCCGCCGTTGCTGTGCATGCGACGATTACGTCCTTAGCCAGCCCGGGCCAATCTTTAGATGTGACGGTTTCGTCCCTCGGTGATGCAAAGAGTCTGCAGGGCGGAACCTTGTTAATGACACCGCTTAGAGCTGTCGATGGTGAAGTTTACGCGGTAGCACAGGGCAACTTGGTTGTTGGTGGGATTTCTGCTGCGGGTCGAAATGGCTCCTCTGTGACAGTCAATGTACCTACCGTTGGCACCATTCCCAATGGCGCCTTACTTGAGGCATCCATCAAAAGTAACTTTAGTGATAATGAAGACATCATTTTAAATCTTAAGGATCCCAACTTTAAAACTGCCCGCAATATTGAACGGGCTGTTAATGAACTATTTGGCCCTGATATTGCGCGTGCGCAGGATCATGCCAAGGTCTTGGTACATGCGCCTAAATCGAATCGAGAGCGTGTGACTTTCATGTCAATGCTTGAAGAGCTTAAGATTGACCAAGGCCGACGTTCACCTCGAATTGTGTTCAATAGTCGAACTGGCACTGTGGTATTAGGGGGCGATGTTGTTGTCCGTAAGGCTGCGGTGAGTCATGGCAATCTGACCGTCACTATTGTTGAACGTGAAAACGTGAGTCAACCCAATGGGGCTTATCTTGGTAATGCCGCTGGCGAAACCGTGGTGACAAATGATAGTCAGGTATTGGTTGAGCAAGGTAACAAACGTATGTTCGTTTGGCCTGAGGGAACATCAATAGAAGAGATTGTCCGTGCGGTTAATAGTTTAGGTGCGACCCCAATGGACTTGATGGCAATTCTTGAAGCCTTGTCAGAAGCTGGTTCCTTAGAAGCTGATTTGGTGGTGATCTAATGAAAGTTGAAAATACGGGCGGTTATTTAAATAAGCTCAATGCCGATGATTTGATCAAGGCGAATGGCGAGCAAGGTGCACTGAAATTAGTCAGCCAGCAGTTTGAGGCGCAGTTCCTGCAAACGGTACTTAAACAAATGCGCTCAGCCACTGACGCTATGGCCGATGAAGATAGTCCTTTAACCTCCAAAAGCAATAATGGAATTTATCAAGATTTACATGATGCGGAATTGGCGAGTCGTTTAAGCCAAGTTAATGGTATGGGTTTAGCTGAAGTGATGACTAAGCAGCTATCACGTTCATTTCAGTCCGAGAAAGATCCGGTCGCCTTTGATCCTCAACAGATGACAACAACAGCGATGCAGCCTGCACTTATTATGCGGCCCGTTGTGAAGGATTTTAAATGAGCATGTTGAACATTGGTAAGTCTGGCTTATTGGCAAGCATGGCGGCATTGAATGCAACTTCAAATAACGTTACTAATTCTATGGTTGCAGGCTATTCACGTCAGCAGGTGATGTTAAGTTCGGTTGGCGGCGGTGCTTATGGTTCCGGCGCAGGCGTTTTTGTGGATGGTGTAAGGCGGATCTCTGATCAGTACGAAGTCGCGCAGTTATGGCAAACCACGAGTGCAGTTGGCTTTTCTAAAGTACAAAGCAGCTATTTGCGTCAGGCTGAACAAGTATTTGGTGCCGAAGGGAACAATGTTTCCAAGGGCCTAGATCAATTATTTGCCGCCCTAAATTCATCAATGGAACAGCCTAATCTCATCGCCTACCGACAAGGTGTACTTAATGAGGCTAAGGCCGTTGCCCAAAGAGTGAATGCAATCAACGACAATATTGATTCGCAACGTAATCAGATCAATGGACAGCTTGGTTCATCCGTTAAAGAGATCAACTCACAACTTAATATTATCGCCAGTTTCAACCGTGACATTCAGGCGGCGAGTGTGACAGGAACGATTCCGCCAGCACTGCAAGATAGTCGAGATGCTGCGATTGATGACTTAGCGGCGATTTTAGATATTCGGGTTGTTGAAGATAGCCAAGGCATGGTCAATATCTCGCTGGCCCGAGGTGAGCCATTATTGACTGGGAATACGGCGGCTAAATTAGCGAGCGCTCCCGATCCTGCCAATCCTAAAAATGATCTGGTGACTATCCAGTTTGGTTCCAGCCAGTTTAATGTTGATGAAACCGCTGGTGGCAGTTTAGGTGCCTTGCTTACTTACCGTGATGTTCAGCTCGCGGACTCGCAAGAGTACATAGATGAATTAGCGGTAATGTTAGCGACCGAGTTTAATTCTATTCTTGCTTCAGGCACTGACTTAAATGGTGCGACACCTTCACAGGATTTATTTACTTATCAAGCCAATAACCCAGGGGGAAGCTTATCTCTAACGGCTGGCTTTACGCCTGATAAACTTGCCTTTGGTAAAGATGGTACCCAAGGCGATAACACAAATTTAAAAGCCTTAGTGCAGCTAGCGAATAAAGAGCTGAGTTTTACTAGTCTTGGCAGTAATACAAGCTTAGCGGAATCCTTCTCTAGCAAGGTCGGCCAGTTAGGTTCAGCTTCTCGCCAAGCGATTTCATTTGCTAAAACCAGTGTTGATTTACAGAAAGATGCGCAGTCCCAATGGGCGAGTACCAGTGGTGTGAATCCCGACGAAGAAGGGATCAATTTGATCATCTATCAGCAGTCATATATGGCAAATGCGAAGGTGATTTCCACCGCAGATCAACTGTTTCAAACCATGCTCAGTAGCTTTTAAGGACTTTATTCATGCGTGTAACAATGCAAAATTTATACACTAACAATTTAAACAGTTTGCAGAACACTACGTATGATGTGGCACGTTTGAATCAAATGCTCTCTAAAGGTGTTTCAATACTGTCGCCTTCAGATGATCCAATTGGTGTCGTTCGGGTGATGGATAATCAGCGCGATCTCGCGTTAGTGCAGCAATACGTTAAAAATATTGATTCCTTAAGTACCAGCATGAGCCGCGCCGAAACTTATTTATCTAGCATGGTTGAGACACAGCAGCGGATGAAGGAAATCAGTATCGCTACTAATAGCTCGAATCTCTCGAAAGAGGATAGAGCATCCTATGCTTCTGAAATGGAAGAACTCTTAAAGGGATTAGTGGACAATATTAATGCTACCGATGAGTCGGGTAATTACCTGTTTTCGGGTAACGCGATTGAGAAAGCTGCGGTAGTGAAGGATGCAACTGGGCGATATGTCTATCAAGGCGATGCTAGCGAGAGAACGGTGCAAACCTCTAACTCGTCATGGACTACAGCTAATGTCACCGCCGAAAAGGTTTTATTCTCCAATGCTGGCCAAGATATTTTAAATCAAACAATGGACTATATTAACGTACTAAAGGACCCAAGCTTATCACCAAGCGATGCCGCTTTCAGTGCGGCTGCTAGCGGAATACAAACAGCGTTAAACGAAACCTTAGATAGCATAGGTGCGGCGATTACCGATTTCGGTGGCAAGCAAAATAATCTCGCTTTAGTTAAAAGCTCCCATGAAGAAATGGTGTTGTTTAGTAAACAAGTGATAGGTGAAACGCAGGAGCTCGATTATGCCGCTGCCACTGCCGAGTTCAATGTCAAATTAACCGCATTAAAAATTACCCAGCAAACTTTTGTACAGATAAGCCAACTGTCCCTTTTCAATCATATGTAGGTAATGAGTTAAATGATCAAAGGGATAGGTGAGTCACTTAGTCAGTTACGTCAAAGTCAGACGGTAACGTCCCATTATGTTGCTCCGATATCAGGTGCACCCCGCAGCGCACCGAAAGCGAGGCCCATACCTAAACATAGATTGGAAGCTTATGGACGTTGGGCCAAAGTGACTCAAGAGCAACATAATATTAGTGCATCACAAGTGGTGCTGCAGAGCTTGAGCTCGGCTAAAAGTATCCTAGGTCAGCTAAACAAACAGTTGCAAACGTGCTTGTTCAGTAAAAGTTCGGTTGTTGAAGACGCATTACATAAAGCAGAAGAATGTCGTAGGCAATTAATCGAAATTAAGCCTTATTACCAAGGAAAGCGTTTACTCGATCATCACTTGAATTTGATTTCAGCATCCCAGCCTGCGGCATTACATTTTTTTAGGTTCCGACGAGTCGATCTCACTTCACCTAAGAACCGCGATGAGCGGATTACGCTTTTTACTGAAAAGCAAACATTGCATTTGTTCTTACCGGCGAATAAAAACCGAACAGAACTTCAAGATATTATAGAGCCTGTTTTAGCTTCGATTGGGATCAGTATTGACCGCTTATCGACCAATGACACTGTGTTTACAGCACCGCATGAGACTTGGATGAGGCTCAGTGGTGGGATTTTAATGGTTGGCGAAGGGCAAAGATTGCCTGCGGGAGAGCCGAGAAATATACAACTAGAAGAGAAGTTTAGTTGGCAGGATCCCCGTGAATGGAATTTTTCCGAAGTTGAAAAGCTGAAAATGACGTTAGCAAAAGTGTTAAAAGTTGAAAAAAAAGTCACAGTACAAATTGATGACATCAAAGCATCACACCGCTTACTGTTGGTGAAGGTAAAGCAATTAACTGCCTCGAGTCAGCCTACAATTGAATTACAGCATTTGCATAAATTTATGCAACCTCATCCTTTTGCCTATCAAGTGACTTCACTGATGGCGCAGGGAAATACTAACCGTGAGCAGGTTAGTGCACTGTTAATCTAGTTTTTGAACCTCACCTAATTTAGATCATAAAAATAACCGATAGCGTTTTAGTGATGCGTTATTTATGTCGCTTTAATGAGTTATGCCTGGATTCAGGCCTAACCAAAAAAATCGTTATTTTCTGGAGAACTACTATGTTAGGTGTTCATACTAATTACGCTTCAATCGTTGCGCAGGGTGCTGTAAATAAAAGTAATAACCTATTAACTAATGCTATGGAGCGTTTGTCGACGGGTTTACGTATCAACAGCGCATCTGATGATGCAGCGGGTCTGCAAATTGCTAACCGCATGAGCGCTAACGTGAAAGGTATGGAAACAGCTTCACGCAATATTTCTGATGCGACGTCTATGCTGCAAACTGCTGACGGTGCATTAGAAGAATTAACTATTATTGCCAACCGTCAGAAAGAATTGGCGACCCAAGCGGCGAACGGTGTGAACTCTGATGCTGATAGGTTAGCACTTGATGCTGAATTCCAAGAGTTGATTAAAGAGTCGGCTCGTATCATGACCAATACAACTTATGCAGGTAATGATTTATTTACTAAGTTGGAGGGGGGAGTCCAGTTTCAAATTGGTGCAGGCACTACAGAAACGTTAACTGTAACCAGTGCTAAGCCTACTGCAGTTGCTGGCGATTTAAAAGATACGGCTAAATCAACTCAAGCAATAACCGATGTTGATGCGTATATTAAGGCAGTAGGTACTGCCCGTTCTACCTTAGGTGCTAACATTAACCGTCTTGGTCATACCTCAGCTAACTTAGCTAGCGTGACTGAAAATACTAAAGCCGCTGCTGGCCGTATTATGGATGCCGATTTTGCGGTTGAATCTGCCAATATGACGCGCAACCAATTATTAGTTCAAGCGGGTACAACGGTTCTGTCTTCTGCTAACCAAAATACGGGTTTAGTCATGGGGTTACTGCGCTAATTCTAGTTAAGCCAGTTAGTTTTCTTTTCAATGCCAGTGAGCTTAGCTTGCTGGCATTTTTTATGGTGTTTGGCGCATGCCATTTAAGTCTGATTTTTACAGTACCAATGCGCTCTATTTTTAAATATCGATTTTAGTTGTGTGCTGTTGCTGTCGCCTTAGTTAGTTATCCCTGAGTTCAGGTCTACCCCAAATGCTCGTTATTTTCTGGAGAACTACATATGTTAGGTGTTCATACTAATTACGCTTCAATTGTTGCACAAGGTGCTGTTAACAAAAGTAATAACCTATTGACTAATGCTATGGAGCGTTTGTCTACTGGTTTACGTATCAATAGCGCATCTGATGATGCAGCGGGTCTGCAAATTGCTAACCGCATGAGCGCTAACGTGAAAGGTATGGAAACAGCTTCACGTAATATTTCTGATGCGACCTCTATGCTACAAACTGCTGATGGCGCGTTAGAAGAGTTGACGACTATTGCCAACCGCCAGAAAGAATTGGCAACCCAAGCCGCCAACGGTGTGAACTCGACAGCTGATTTGAAAGCATTGGATGATGAGTTTCAAGCGTTGATTAAAGAGTCAACTCGTATCATGGGCAAGACTACCTATGCGGGTAATGATTTATTCGCCACATTAAGTACTGGAACTGGTGTTAAATTCCAAATTGGTGCTGGTACTACTGAAACCTTAGATGTTTTAATTGCAAAACCTACGGATGTTGGTGGTGATTTAACTTCAGGGGCGAATGCGACAACGGCAATAACAGCCGTTGATACTTATATTAAAGAAGTGGGCACGGCCCGCTCTACCTTAGGTGCCAACATTAATCGTCTTGGCCATACTGCGGCTAACCTCGCCAGTGTGACTGAAAACACTAAAGCCGCAGCAGGTCGTATTATGGATGCCGATTTTGCGGTTGAATCTGCCAATATGACGCGCAACCAATTATTAGTTCAAGCGGGTACAACGGTTCTGTCTTCAGCTAACCAAAATACGGGTTTAGTGATGGGTCTACTGCGCTAATTACAATTAATTAGTCCGCTAGTCAGTGTTAGTTTTAATGCCAGCTTGCTGGCATTTTTTATGGTGTTTGGTGTATTTCATCTAATCCTGATTTTTATTGTAAATGCAGGTGTTTTTGAACATAGGTTTTAGTTATTTGTTTTTACTGTCGCCTTAGTTAGTTATCCCTGAGTTCAGGTCTACCCCAAATGCTCGTTATTTTCTGGAGAACTACATATGTTAGGTGTTCATACTAATTACGCTTCAATTGTTGCACAAGGTGCTGTTAACAAAAGCAATAACCTACTAACTAACGCCATGGAGCGTTTGTCGACGGGTTTACGTATCAATAGCGCATCTGATGATGCTGCGGGTTTGCAAATTGCTAACCGCATGAGTGCTAACGTAAAAGGCATGGAAACGGCTTCACGCAATATTTCTGATGCAACCTCTATGCTGCAAACCGCTGATGGTGCGTTAGAAGAATTAACGACCATTGCTAATCGCCAGAAAGAATTGGCTACTCAAGCATCTAACGGTGTTAACTCAACTGATGATTTGAAAGCATTGAATGATGAGTTTAAAGAGTTGAACTCAGAAATCACCCGTATTATTGACAATACAACGTATGCGGGTAATAAACTATTTGAAGCTACAGATGGTGTGCTAGTAAAGGGTACTGGAGTTAAATTTCAAATTGGTGCTGGGACATCAGAAACAATGGATGTTAAATTAGCCGCGATTGATAAAACTGTTACCGGTGACTTAACTACTGCAGCAAATACCGCTATTGGTGCTGTAGATACTTTCTTATCTAAAGTTGGTACTGCCCGTTCAACCTTAGGTGCCAACATTAACCGTCTTGGCCATACTGCGGCTAACCTTGCCAGCGTAACTGAAAATACCAAAGCCGCTGCCGGCCGTATTATGGATGCCGATTTCGCGGTTGAATCAGCTAATATGACGCGCAACCAATTATTAGTTCAGGCGGGTACAACGGTACTGTCTTCAGCTAACCAAAATACAGGCTTAGTCATGGGTCTACTGCGCTAATTACAGTTAAGCCAGTCAGTTTAGTTTTAATGCCAGTGAGCTTAGCTTACTGGCATTTTTTATGGTGTTTGGTGCATGCCATTTCAGTCTGATTTTTACAGTGCTAATGCACTCATTTTAAAATCGATTTTAGTTGTGTGCTGTTGCTGTCGCCTTAGTTAGTTATGGAGCGATGCTGAGATTCAGGCATCGCCAAGATAACCGTTATTTTTCAGGAGAACTGATATGTTAGGTGTTCACACTAATTACGCTTCAATCGTTGCACAAGGTGCTGTTAACAAAAGCAATAACTTACTAACTAACGCCATGGAGCGTTTGTCGACGGGTTTACGTATCAATAGCGCATCTGATGATGCTGCGGGTTTGCAAATTGCTAACCGCATGAGTGCTAACGTAAAAGGCATGGAAACGGCTTCACGCAATATTTCTGATGCAACCTCTATGCTGCAAACCGCCGATGGTGCATTAGAAGAATTAACGACCATTGCTAACCGCCAAAAAGAATTGGCCACTCAAGCGGCGAACGGTGTGAATTCTGCTGATGATTTAACTGCGCTGAATGATGAATTTGTACAGTTAAACGATGAAATTACACGCATTGTTGAAAACACAACCTATGCGGGTAATAACCTGTTTAAAGATGCGACTGATGGCGTACTTATTAAAGGTGTTGACTTCCAGATTGGTGCTGGAATAGCAGAAACACTGAATGTGAAGTTAGGCGCTATTTCAACAACTGTAACAGGTGACTTAACCACTGGTGCTACTGCTGCAATTACCGCTGTTGATACTTTCTTAGCCAAAGTGGGTACAGAACGTTCTACACTAGGCGCCAACATTAACCGTCTTGGCCATACTGCGGCTAACCTTGCCAGCGTAACTGAAAATACCAAAGCCGCTGCAGGCCGTATTATGGATGCCGATTTCGCGGTTGAATCTGCCAATATGACCCGTAACCAATTATTAGTTCAAGCGGGTACAACAGTACTGTCTTCAGCTAACCAAAATACAGGTTTAGTCATGGGGTTACTGCGCTAATTTTATTAAATTAGTCAGTGTTAGTTTTAATGCCAGTGAGCTTAGCTTGCTGGCATTTTTTATGGCGTTTTGAGCATGCCATTTCAGTCTGTTTTTATAGAGGTGATCCCATCTATTTTTAAATAAGTTTTAGTTGTGTGCTGTTGCTGTCGCCTTAATTAGTTATGGATCGATGCTGAGATTCAGGCATCGCCAAGATAACCGTTATTTTTCAGGAGAACTGATATGTTAGGTGTTCATACTAATTACGCTTCAATTGTTGCTCAAGGTGCTGTTAACAAAAGCAATAACTTATTGACTAATGCTATGGAGCGTTTGTCTACGGGTTTACGTATCAATAGCGCATCTGATGATGCTGCGGGGTTGCAAATTGCAAACCGCATGAGCGCTAACGTAAAAGGTATGGAAACAGCATCACGCAATATTTCTGATGCGACCTCTATGCTGCAAACCGCTGATGGTGCGTTAGAAGAATTAACGACCATTGCCAATCGCCAGAAAGAATTGGCTACTCAAGCATCAAACGGTGTTAACTCAACTGATGATTTGAAAGCATTGAATGATGAGTTTAAAGAGCTAAATGATGAGATCGAGCGTATTGCTACCAAAACGACTTATGCAGGTAATGACCTTTTTACCAAGCTTACAGATGTAACTTTCCAGATAGGTGCAGGTAAAGATGAAATTCTGAACGTTAAACTTACAGCGCTTACGGCAGACATTACGGCTCTTAAAGCTGGCGATTTAGAAGGCACCCCGAATGATGCAATTAAGTTAGTGGATGATTTTATTTCTGCAGTTGGCACTAAACGTTCAACCTTAGGCGCCAACATTAACCGTCTTGGCCATACTGCGGCTAACCTTGCCAGCGTAACTGAAAATACCAAAGCCGCTGCCGGCCGTATTATGGATGCCGATTTCGCGGTTGAATCTGCCAATATGACGCGCAACCAATTATTAGTTCAGGCGGGTACAACAGTACTTTCTTCAGCTAACCAAAATACTGGCTTAGTGATGGGTCTATTGCGTTAATGTTATTGGGTAAGTGATGTCACTGGTCACAGCTAAAATGCCAGTTAGTTGCGCTGACTGGCATTTTTATTTTAGCCACGGTTTATGTATTGGTCGGTAGTCGCTAAACCCGAGATTGAAACCTATAAGGTTCATATTTTAGTGGGGAATTTTCGATAACACAAAGTGGAAGATAGTTTTCCTGTTTAAGTGTTTATGCGGAAGTTTTTAGCTGTGTTCGGGCCAGTTAATTATTTAAATATCTTTAAAAACAGCAGCTTGTTTTTGGCATGCGTTTTGCTCTAGAACGAGTGGAGGTAGTCATGATTTCAGGTATGAATGCAGCACAATTTGCTCAGCAACTGATTGGCGCAGACCGCGCAGGTAAAGATACGCTTTACAAAGGCAAGTTAACTGCCAGTAAAACACAGTTAGATGCCTATACGTTGCTTGAAAATAATATGAAGAAAATGGCCACTAAGTTGAGTGAAATGGGTGGCAATGCAACTAAAGGCAAAATTGCTACGGTTACGGGCGAGAATGCGACCGCGACAGTTAAATCTGATGCGCCAAAGGGCAACTATGATTTGAGCGTGCATAAACTTGCGCAAGCACATCAGCTTACTAAGACTTATGCATCTGAAAACGAACTGTTACCAGCGACAGGTGTAATGAGTATTCAAGTCGGTAGTGATCCGACTAAGCGTATGGAAATTGATTTGGCAACGGTTAATGGCGGTGCGGCTATTTCTGTGTCTCAGTTACGCGATGTGATCAATAAACAAGTGGGTAATCCTGGTGTACAAGCGTCATTAGTGCGCACCGGTAACCAAATCGAATTTATGCTGTCTTCAAAGGAATCGGGTGTCGCGAATCAAGTGAAGGTAGAGTTTAATGGCGCTGATTGGGGCATGACAGAACGTCGTGCAGCACAAGATGCGGAACTCACATTAAACGGTATCGATATTACCAGCAGTAGTAACTATCTAGAGAATGTTGTTGATGGTGTCAGTCTTGAATTAGTCAAGGTGCATGCGGCTGGTGAAAGCAGCATGATTAAAGTAACAGACGATTTTGAAGCGAACAAGAAAGCGGTTAAGGATTTTGTCGATTCATTTAATTCTATAATGACGCAAATTAATCAATTAACCCGTTCAATGGGCGTTCAAACCTCTGACTCAAGCTCTTCCGATAAAGATAAGGAAGACAAAACTACAGCAGTGAGTGAAGCACAAATTGGTGTGTTGAAGGGGGATACTTCTATTCGCCTACTCCAGTCTAAATTACGTGATTCTGTATTTGTAACCGCCGCCAATGGTATGCGTTTGTCTGATATTGGGATTGAGATTGGTCGAGACGGAAAGCTAAAAATTGATGATGCTAAGCTGACCGATAGCTTTAAAAGTGATCCAGAAAAAGTACAAGCCATGTTTACTGGCCCTGATAGCTATGTCAAAAGCATCGAAAATACCCTAAAACCATTTACACAGTTTAATGGTTATATCGATCAAAAGCAGGAAGCGATTAATAAACAGATCAAAAGCGTGAATGACAGCATGGCACGTCATGATTATCAAATGAATCAAAAGTATCAGATTTATTTAACGCAATTTACTGCAATGGAAGCGACGATTAATCAATTTAGCGTTGCAAGTGGGCTATTTAGCTAGGAAATTATAACCAATGTTAAACGAGTACGATCCATTTAATGCCTACAAGCAAACCGCGTTAGACGCACAAGTAGCGGCAGCCACAACCCATGATATGGTGCGTATGCTACTTGATGGTTTATTGGAAGAACTAGAGCGGACCGCTGGCCATATGGAATACCAAAGGTATGAGGCGAAAGGCATGAGTATCCACAAGTGCCTTAATATAGTGCACGGCTTGGACTCTATGCTTGACCTTGAAAATGGTGGTGAAGTTGCCGTGAGTTTACATCGTCTCTATGACTTCTGTAGCCGTCAGCTTGTCAGTGCCAGTGTCGAAAACAGTGCAGAAGCTCTGGTTCCAATTACTCAGGTGATTACCAATGTCAGAGAAGGATGGGCAAATCTCAATTAAGCAATGGGCGCGTTTTGCGAGTGCTCTACGCCAATATGCAGATGCCCGGGATTGGGAAAATGTCCGAAAAGTGAATATCGCTTTGATTAAGGCGCTGCAACAGGCAGGTAAGGCTCATGATATTGAACAGAAAACTGCCCGTGCGGAATTAAAGCGGGTTCATTCTCAAGTGCTCCAAGAATTAATCTTGGCTCGTGATGAATTAGCCGTTGAAATGGGCCGATTTAAGTTGCAACAACCAGGTTTAGCCGCCTATCAATTAACTCAAGTGAGTGGAGCTGTGGATGATCTCTGATCTTCTTTCAATTCGTCCAGTGGGCACAAGTACCAGCTTGACGACTAAGGTGGTCAGTGCAGTTGATCAAGATAAATCTGAGCCATTTACCTTGTTGGCGTTACCTATAGGATTGCCTGTGGAATCTCTTCCTCTAGGTGAGGTGCGGTTGACTGCGAGTACTGAACAAGCTCAAGACAGTGATGCTGATACCTTTTTAAATCAATATATTAATAGTGATTTTTCTGGCTCAGTGCCTTTTGTACCCGTTGCTGCTCCTGTTGCATCAGTTGCTGCTCCTGCTGTACCTGGAGTGCCTCCGTCACTGTTAAATACTGAGGTTAACTCAGCGCCTATTAGTCAAGACGGTTTAGCCGCTACGCCTCAGAACAGTCTCGTTTCACCGACTGCTGTTGCGCCGTTTGTTCCTGTGATTTTGTCTGCTGAAACTGTTAAAGCGGATCCGGTAGGTCGAACTCCTGCATCTTTAATTGGGCTCTCAGCCACAGATCAAAGAGGAAGCCTATTTAGCTCAGGGATGACCTCATCTATGGCTCTTGCAGGAAGTAGCACTCAGCCTACGGGTATGAGTGGTGAACCCTTGAAAATGAGCGGCGCATTTATGCAGGATTCAACGCTGGCACCTTTCTCTGGGAATCTTGACCATTTGAAATCTGACTCGTCAGTGTTTCAGCGTGTGTTAGCTGAGCTCAGGGGGCATGAAGCTAAAGATATTAATGCGATTGGAGCTCAGCAAGTTGCGGGCTCGCAGGCTGCCAGTGCCACTCAATGGGGACCCGTATCACTCACTCCAATGGCTTCTTTAGCGCAGCAATCTCAAGAGATCCTCACTCCCTTAAGAGAGCACCTTCGTTTCCAAGTCGATCAACATATTAAGAAAGCCGAATTGAGGTTAGATCCGCCAGAGCTGGGCAAGATTGAGCTTAATATTCGTTTAGAGGGCGATCGTTTACAGGTGCAAATGCATGCGGTGAATCCGGCAATTCGAGATGCATTGCTCAATGGTTTAGATCGTTTGAGAGTGGATTTGGCAATGGATCATGGCGGTCAAATTGATGTCGATATTGGTCAAGGTGGATCGTCACAGCACCAGCAGGAAACGGCATTATTTTCCTCGACAATAACGGCTGAAGCTGCGACGGATAATGCTGTCGATGTTATGGCGAGAGAAAAATCTCAATTAGATTTATTGGCTTAAGTGCCGGAGTCGTTTAATGGCAATTTTAAAATCTCGTTTAGTAAAGATTATTTTAGCGTTACTTGTGCTCATTAGTTCGACCGCAGGTGCATTTTGGATTGGAACAAGTAGTGGAGATTGGAAGCTAGCAGAGCTTTTTGCATCGGAACCCGAAGTCAAACCTGTACCTGTGGCAAAGTTCTATCCATTAGAAAAGTTTGTTATATCGATTCCAGGGGATAAATACCCCCATTACATGCTGCTTGAAATGTCATTAAAAAGCCGTAATCCCAATATGAAAACGGTTTTGCTAGAGTCTGACCCACTCATACGTAACGCTATGATGAAGATGTTTTCACGTAAAACATTTGAGCAGTTGAATCATTTAGACCAGCTCGACAGCTTACAGTCAGAGGCGCTGATATTGATGGTAAAAGTGCTGTCTGATAATCAATTACCGTCGGATATTGATGAAGTGCTCTTTACTCGCATGGTGATCCAGTAAGAGGCCCTATCATGACAACAGCGGGCCAACTCGCATATCAACAAACCTGTGACTATCCAGTCGAAGAGCGCCAATCTGAACAGCAGATTATTCGGCAATACCTGCCATTAATTAAACGTATCGTGTCGCAGATGCGCAGTCACTGCGGCGTGATGTTATCTCTCGAGGATATGGAGCAAATTGGCATGATGGCCTTGCTTGAGTCATCACGTCGGTATCCTGGTGAACTGGATAACGGATTTATTTCCTTCGCTGGGCAACGTATTCGCGGTGCCATACTCGACGAGCTGAGGCGGCAAGATTGGCGTCCTAGACCTGTTCGGCAGCAGGCCCATGAGCTGAATGACGTAGTCAGGCGCTTGAGTCGAGAGATGGGACGTGAACCAAGCGATCTTGAAGTGGCCAGTGCGCTTGGTTTGAGTGCAGAAGATTATCGGGAACGCTTATATTCAACACAAGCGGAGTCGATGAAGAGCCTAGATGAGTTGCTATTAGGAGGTGAGCAACCAGTAGACAGAAGCAATGATGTCGAGCGATTGATGCTGAAGCAAACCTTGATAAAAGTTATTTCAAAATTAAATGAAAGAGAACAGCTAATTCTGTCGCTTTACTATCATCATGAGCTGAATTTAAAAGAGATAGCTTTGGCATTGGGATTGACTGAAACGCGTATTTGCCAGCTGCATAAATCAGCTATTTCACAGTTAAAAACAATATTGCAGCGCTAAAGTTTAAAAGTGAGAAGATCGTAATGAGTAAACTAGTTGGGCTGTTAATCATTTTAGCCTCTGTATTTGGCGGTTATGTTTGGGCGGGTGGCGCTTTGTCTGCATTGTGGCAGCCTGCTGAAATTTTGATCATTATGGGTGCGGGAATAGGGGCGCTTATTATTGCTAACCCGCAATCAGTATTAAAAGAGATGTTTGAACAGTTAAAAGAGTTATTTAATAAGGGAAAAGAAGATCCTGAATTATATCCTCAGTTATTTCCCTTAATGGGCACTTTAATGGCTCAGATCCAATCACAAGGCTTAAAAGTACTCGATGAGCATTTAGAAAATCCTCAGCAAAGTTCTATTTTTCTAATGTATCCAGCCGTACTTAATCATCCAAATGTTTTACAGTTCTTAATCGATAATTTACGCGTTCAGTCTATTGGGAAGATATCTCCCCATGACTTAGAACACATTTTAGAAGAAGAGATTCATCGAATAGAGGAGGATAGATTACGGCCATCAGAAGCCTTTAGTAAGGTAGGCGAGGCTATGCCAGGCTTTGGTATTTTAGCTGCGGTTCTCGGTATTATTATTACTATGTCAAATATTGACGGGCCAATTACTATGATTGGTGTCAAAGTTGCTGCAGCATTAGTGGGTACATTTATCGGTATTTTTGCGTGTTATTGTTTCTTCGATCCTATGTCTAAAGCATTAGAGCATCTGGTTGATCGTAAATCGGCACAGCTTCGGTGCATCGCCGCTATTTTAGTGACCTTTTCAAAAGGTAAGCCACCAATGATGGCTATTGATGCGGGACGGAAACAAATTCAAAGTGAAAATCGCCCTTCATTTATAGAATTAGAACGTTGGATGGAAGGGCAGAGAAGCTAATGCTCCATAAAAATGAGCCGATTATTATCAAGCGGCGAAAGCGAGGAAAGCGTAATCATGGGCACGGAGGGGCTTGGAAAGTTGCTTTTGCTGATTTTACGCTTGCTATGATGGCGCTCTTTATGGTGCTGTGGATCATGCAAATTGCAGATCAGAAAGAGCGAACCATGATAGTGCAGTATTTACGTGGGGATATGAACCCAACTGGTCCAATTAATCCATTTGAGTTAAGTCAGTCATCTTCGATTATTGATTTAGAAGGTAATATGTCTATTGCACCTTCAATTATACCGACGAGTCCAATGAGCAGAGGCGGTGAGTCGGAAGGTCTAGAAGAAGGGGCATTGATCCCTGGGCAATTTGATACACAAGCACAGTTAACTGTATTAGCTCGAGAACTAAATCGAGTCGTGCAAAATTCAAGCATGGCTGAGAATATTGCCGTGACTATTGTGCCTCAGGGTATACGCATCTTAATTCATGATAATGTGAATCAATTTATGTTCACGCGAGGCAGTGCGCAGATGCAACCCTATTTTGAAGAGTTACTTTTATCTTTAGGGCCAATTTTAAAAAATGTCACCAACAGCATGGTCATTTCGGGTCATACGGATTCAACTCCCTATGCTGGCAATCTATTCACCAATTGGGAGTTATCCAGCGAGAGGGCGCTTCTCGCGCGTAGAGTTTTAGAGCGTGGTGGGGTTAAACGTGACCAAGTTATCCAAGTTACGGGCATGGCTGATCAGATCCCTTATATTACGACTGACACTGCTGCAGCGGCTAATCGTCGGATTGAGGCGCTTATTTTAACCTCCTCTGCTGAACAGTTATTAAGAGGTATGATTGGTGCTCCTAGCGATACAGCCCCAAAAGGCGTGACCATTAACGAAATAAAGCGCCAAGCAATCACTCAATAGTGTTAATACCTGTTCTCATTTTTTAGGGATGACTATGAATCTGTATGAAGAGTTTGTACATTCTGAAGATGACGTTGAAGCAGGTCCTGAGTATCAGATTATTGAATTTGATAATCGTCGAACTCATCAAAGATTTAGCCTGAGACGTAATAAAAGTGCACCACTTGCATTGGCTTGCGACGGTCTGACGGTAAATTTATCAACAACTCGTTGGTTTGTTATTACGCCAATAGGTACCGCCAACATAAAAGACATTAGCATTAGTGGTGTTGGAATTTTATGCAATGAACCCTTGTCGATAGGGATGAAGTTCTATATTGAACTTGAGCAAATACGTGTTTTATGTGAAGTCACTCGAGTACACACTATTAAAGGTCGATTGAAGTTCTTAGGTGCACGCTGGATTTATCGTGATAAGGATGAAGTTCAGAATTTGATTGACGCAATTAGATTGCGGGCGAAAATATAGGATATGCAATGGCTGCATCTTTTCATCGAAACGGCTCAGATAAGCTGCAGAAGGTCTTTCTTTACCTCATCTTGCTGAATTGGCTATTGCTTATTATTGTTGCGTTTAATATGAATACATTACGTTTCGGTCATGGCGTTATGATTTCAGTTATGATTTTTATCTATAATTATTTTCTTGCTCATTTATGCTTTATTCGTGCAGCCAGAGCGCAAGATGCTTACCTCATTTATCCAGTTGTGATTGGTGCTCTCAGTTCCTTTTTCCTCGTGGTTTATTTCTTCTTTTTACTCTAAATTTCCAGCTTATAAAAAATGAGTTGCGACTTATTATAGGCTTTTGGTCAAGTATTTTGCATTTAGCTCACATGCTTTTAGGGGCGTTCGTTTGGGAGTAATATCTTCGCCTTATTTAGCGTATTTTTACAACTGGGTAGGTTTTGCCTGCGGTAATTGCGACAGGCCCAAAAGGGGCCGAATCGACCATCCTTTAACAGCATATCGCCACCGCAGAGGTTACAAAGTGGTGATATATGTCCACAAGCCTCATTTAGGCACACCTTAAAGCCTGCAAAACGGTTACGCGTCATTGGGCTAGCGCAAAGTTCACAGCCTTGCTCCTTGTGATCGCACAAGGGAAAATGTGAGCAAGAATAAAACGATTTAAAATTCCCTGTTCTAGGCTTAAGCGTTCCCGTGCTACAACGCACGCATTTTACTTCTTCAAATAACCTTTGTACTAAAGAGGTGTTGAACTCATCTTGTTCAATTGGGTAGTCTTTTGTAAGCAGTTCAGTGACGAAAGGACTCACGTCTGTCATATCGGCAATCACATAGGCGCGGTGTTTTGCCCGCGTTAACGCGACATAAAACAGTCGACGTTCTTCTGCAAATTCAAACGCTTCCGTTTTTGGTAAAAATGCATCTAGTATCGGAGGAGTGATTTTCATTGAAGGGAAGCCATGCATTCCCGTTTTCATCCCCATGATCACCACATAATCGGCTTCTTTTCCTTTCGAAGCATGAAAAGATTGGCACTCAATTTTCAAGTTAGGGTACTTAGCTTCGAGTTGGTTTACTTGGGTTTTATCGGGTAGCTGAAACCAAAAACGTGCCAGTAAATAGACGCTTGCTACGCTGTTAAGTTTGTCACTTCCGGCGTTTATCCTTGCACTTATCGCCGTTAATGCTTGTTCCAATGCATTTGGGCTTGGCTCATCTTTACTGGGCGGTTCGTTTTCTCCGCGGCGTAATATTGAGACTGCAGGGTAGGCGACCTGCATGAGGGAGCGAATGTCCTTGCTCAATTGCGTGGGATTCTGGGTGACAAATTGAGTGGCAACTTGCCCAATACTACTGTTAAACCTAAAAGTCAGATCTAAGTCGCTTTGGGCTGTTGGGCCAAAATATTGGCTAAATTGCGTGGTTAAACTTACATCTGCACCGCTAAAACGATAAATTGCCTGCCAGTCATCCCCAACACAAAATAAAGACGCCAACGCTTTAGAATGGGGTGCACAGGAATCCCTCAAGGCGCGGACTAAGCGGGCACGTGGTTCTGAAATATCTTGGAACTCATCCACCATAATAAAACGCCACGGGCTAATGAATTGCCCGCGTTGTAGATACGTCAACGCTTTGCCAATCATGTCCTCAAAATCAATGTCGCCATTTATCGCTAAATGCTGCTCATAGCGCGTGATTATGGGCTCAAGCAGTTCGAATGCCTTGCGGGTCTGCTGAGCATCGGCGGCGCTAGCAAATACCCCCTCAAGTCCATGTTCATCAAGGCAAGCCGCTTTATACAGCCCTATCAGCTGACTAAACATTTTTGCCAATTCGGTCACGCGGCCAAGTTCATGTAGGGTTGCTAGTATGGCTTCATCGGGTAAGGGCGCATATTGTACTTTAAAGACCTGTAAAGCTTGCTCAAGCTTACTGATTAACAACCCTTTTTTATGTTGGTAATAAAATAGCTCAACACACTTAGTGCCATGCTGTTGATGTAGCTGGCGTTTCCATACCATCGATTCCAAGTATTTCTGGTTATCGATATAAGGAGCGGTATGCTGGTGTTCATCAATACCATAGTATTCAAGATAAATTTGGTATTCAGGCAGATAGAAATCGGGTTGATACTGACGAAAATCAATACTGCGCACATCATGCTCATACTTAGCTTCATAGACATATTCGATGCCATTACTAAATAGCCAGTTGGCAATGTAGAGCTCACCAAAGCTTTTGACTCGCTCACCTTTAAGACTGCGAATATCGTTATCATTCAAGTATTGAAAATACTCACCTTCCACCTCGAACTCGAATGGGCTTTTTTCAACATAATAGAAACGACTGAAGTACTCGAAAAGCTGCTTACGGTAAGCTGCATCTTCAATCAAAGTCTCAAGGGTATTGTGCACCCACAGCTCTTTGGCTTTGTCATCCTCCGCTAAAGGGGACAAACTCGGTTTCGCTCGCTCAACGTCGGCGATAATTTTTGAGCCTAAACTGTGGAAGGTGTTCGCCTTGATATCATCCGTACCGAGCCTGTTTTTAATCCGCTCATCCATCTCGTCAGCCGCTTTACGGCCATAGGCTAATAGCAATATTTCATCGGCTTTTGCTTGACCACTCTTAAGCAAATATCCTGCTCGACCAACCATCACACTGGTTTTGCCCGTGCCAGCACCTGCCAATAACAAGTTATTGTTATCATCGATAATACAAGCTCGACGCTGTTTTTCGGTTAAGGGATTAGATTCTACATGCTCAAAATAGTCAGCAAATTTAACGAGCTGAGACTGAATGTAATCTTCACGCAACTGCTTTATATCGGCGCGAGTCCAGCGGTGGATTTGCTTAAGCCTCGCTAACACTGTGTGTAAATGTGCAGACAATGGCAGGTTTTCACACCAAGGGAACCAGCGCTGGTATTCGCGCGCGACTCTGGCTTGTATCATTGCTAAACGTGATTCACGTAAATAAGTGTGTGCCAGTATTTTATCGACTTTCGCCACTAACTCAGCAATGCGCGCCCCGTTGGCATTCGCCCAAAGCAGTGCGATTTCGTTGCCAAATTGATGCTGTGCAAAATAGCTTAGAAACGGCAGTTGATAGGCTTTGCCAGATACTGTGAAACTGAGTAAATATCCAAGCGGACTTAAGGTAAAAACTGGCGGAGAGTCCAGTTGCTGCCAGGTAAAGCATTCGTCAGCGGCTACTTTGTTAGCGCGGCGAGAGTGAGCAAAAAAGCCGCCTTTAGTGCGATTAATGCTAATACCACTGGCGCTGAATTTTACCGCATCAGCTTTGCCAATAAAGAAATGGCCAAACCAACTGTGCTTGATATCTTGTTCAGAGTGAGTCAATGACAATGTAAAACCTACGGCTAAAAAAGTTTTAGAATTAACAGGCTGATTTTTAAATGCATTATAACTTAAAACCCGATGGCTCGTGTCAAGGTTATGCTATAGCTCTGTATGGATTGTCTATTGGTTTTGGTCATCAAACGCAGCCAAGCTCATAGTGTTGGTGAATGATGTCTTAGTTGGCGTGAGAGGCGTGGCAAACCAAGCATGATGGTGACTGTGTAACTATATGCATAAGAAGGGCGCGCATTAGAAAGGCGTACATTAGAAAGTGGTGTATCAGAAAGCAAAAAAGCCTGAATTTCTTCAGGCTTTTTCTTTTTAATACAACAACTTAATCATTGCGGATTAGTTCATGCCGTATTTTTTCAATTTTTTACGCAGAGTACCACGGTTGATACCTAGCATGTTTGCTGCGCGGGTTTGGTTGCCACGAGTGTGTTGCATGATGATGTCAAGCAGAGGCGCTTCAACTTCGCTTAGCACCATTTCATAAACTTCTTGTGCTTCCTGACCGTCCAACTGTGCGAAGAAGTTAGTTACGGCACGCTTTACTGCGTCACGTAATAACTGGGGCTTGATAGTGCCGTTTGCGGTTTCGATTTTGCCAACGGTAAGCTGGTGAACTTCTGTGTTAGTTGTCTGATCAAACATTCTATTCTGCTCTTTATTAATTCTGTACTAATTCATCAAAATAACATTCCACGAGGGAATACTGTTCTGCAGCGGTTTCCAGCCGATTAAAGTCAGCCCTAAATTGGCGCTGAGCTTCTTGGTCTAGGTACCATCCCATATGTTTTCTGGCGAAGCGGATACCCTTGTATTCACCATACAAATCATACAGTTTGGTGAGGTGTTCCAGCATCACTTGACGCTGTTCGGCAACCTCAATGGGCGCTAGCTTATTACCCGTTTCCAAGTAGTGCTGGATTTCTCTGAAAATCCAAGGCCGTCCTTGAGCACCCCGTCCTATCATCAAGGCATCGGCACCGGTGTATTCCAGCACAAAGCGGGCTTTCTCCGGACTGTCGATATCCCCATTCGCGACGACAGGAATCGAGACATTCTGTTTGATTGCTTTGATCGTGTCGTACTCAGCGTCGCCTCTGTACATACATTGTCTCGTGCGACCGTGAACGGCGAGCGAGGCGATGCCACAATCTTGGGCAATCTGGGCGATTTGAACACCATTCTTGTGTTCTGGCTCCCAGCCGGTGCGAATCTTTAACGTGACGGGCACATTCACTGCGGCGACCACGGCTTGTAAAATCTCTTTTACCAGCGGTGGATTTTGCATCAGCGCTGAGCCAGCCAGCTTTTTATTCACTTTTTTCGCCGGGCAACCCATATTGATATCAATGATGTGAGCACCTTGTTCGACATTGAACAAGGCGGCTTGCGCCATTAAATCAGGATCGGCTCCTGCAATTTGCACTGAGCGGATGCCTTCCTCGCCAGAATGCGTCATGCGCTGGCGGCTTTTATCTGTATCCCAAACCTCGGGATTGGATGAAAGCATCTCGGAAACCGCTAGGGCTGCGCCATAACGAAGACAAAGATTACGGAAAGCTTGATCGGTGACACCTGCCATTGGTGCCACGATCAGCTGATTGTTCAGTTGATAGGGTCCAATCTGCATTTTATGTTTCACCTTAGCTCTTCAAAGGGGCGCTATAGTAGCCCTTTTTGTTGGCCGTGAAAAGGTCAATAAATGACCTAGAGGTAATTTTTTTTCTTGACTTTTAATCGACGAGAAGTCAGAGGCCAAATTGTTGGAAGCCAGCGGTGGCGCATGTTGCGCCACCCTTTAGCGCTATTTACGCTTACCTGTCAAGCGGCTCCAATCTTCTTTGTGAGCCGCTGCGTCCATATCGAACCATTGGCTATAAAAGTCAGAGATTTCTTGGGCTTGTTCTTTGAGGAGACCGGAAAGGGCAAGTTTGCCACCGGTTTTTACGCGTTCTGCGATCAAAGGTGCTAATTCACGCAGTGGGCCTGCAAGAATGTTAGCGACCAGTACGTCGGCTTTGAGATCGGCGGGTTGGTCTTCTGGTAAGTACAACGCCAGCTTGTCGGCGACATCATTGCGCTCGGCATTAGCACGTGAAGCGTCGATGGCTTGATAGTCGATATCGATACCTGTGACGTTTTTCGCGCCCAGTTTCAGTGCCGCTACGGCTAAGATGCCAGAGCCACAGCCAAAGTCGATCACTTCTTCATCGCTTAAATCTAAGCTGTCTAGCCACTCTAAACACAGTGCTGTCGTAGGGTGAGTGCCTGTGCCGAAGGCAAGACCTGGATCGAGGATCACATTGACTGCGGTTGGATCGGGGATCTCGCGCCAGCTTGGGCAAATCCACAGACGTGTGCCGAATTGAATGGGGTGGAAGTTATCCATCCATTCGCGCACCCAGTCTTTATCTTCAATTTGTTCGACCTTATGGCTGAAGTTCTCGCCGAGGAAAGGCAAGGTTTTCAACATGGCGATGGTCGGTGTCAGATCGGTTTCTGCATCGAATAGGGCAACGACAACGGTATCGCGCCACAGTGGGGTTTCGCCCAGTTTAGGTTCAAAAATAGGGGTGTCTTTACCGTCTTCGAAGGTGATAGAGACTGAGCCTTCTTCCATGAGCAAGTCGCTGATGGTTTCAGCGTCATCGCTATTGGTGTTTATACGGAGTTGGATCCAAGGCATGGGGGCATCCTGTGGCAGAGTGTGCAAAAGCTAAGGGTTCAAAATATCGCGCTATTGTAAACCATGGCTTAAGGTTCTGCGACTGACTATCGCGGTGTAGCGTTTTTGTCTGCGTAGACAAAGTGTTAGCGAACACGCATCGATTGGTGCTGGAAAGCGAATTGTCAGTTTTAATTTTTTGTATAACACCATGAAATATATTGGTTAATTGGTTTTACCTTTGTTTGGTTTTGTGCGTTTTTTGTGATCTTCTTCTAAGAGTTGCACTCAATCAGGTGAGTTGGCTCACGCTTTAAATCTGTGATGCTGAAGCCGGATCTGCGTTACTGCTATGGTGTAGTTTGCCAAGAGGTGCCAACGACAAACGACATAGGTGAATCCAAGATGACAAGCATAACTCGAGTTCACAATAGGGTGAGTACATCGCAAGGTCATCCTTGGTCAGCAAAGGCTGACAGGCTACAGAGCGCGACAGGGATTATGCTCGGCAGCTTTTTATTGCTGCATATGCATTTTGAGTCGAGCATTTTGCTGGGAAAAGAGGCCTTTTATCGTGTAGTGCAGTTGCTTGAAGGTGGCATGTTCAGCAGCACAGGACACGGTTTCCCCATAGTCACTAAAGTGTTTTCGGTGTTTATGTTATTGGTGGTGATAGTGCATGCGGCGGTGGCACTGCGGCGTTTTCCGGCGCAGCTCGGGCAATGGCGCGCCCTGCGCTTGCACATGGGTAGCATCAACCACAAGGATACCCATGCGTGGTTTTGGCAACTGATCACCGGCTTTATTTTATTTTTCCTCGTCCCAGTTCACCTCTTCACTATGATTTTGAATCCTGAAATTGGCCCGCATTTATCGGCTGAGCGGGTGTATCACGATAATGCTTGGTTGCTGTATGTGCTGTTGCTGCCTGCTGTGGTTGTGCACGCCATGATTGGCCTGTATCGCGTCGCGGTAAAGTGGGGCATAACCACCAAACGCTCAGGCCTGCGAAAATTCGCCAAGGTGCTGATTATTTACTTGCTATGCCTTGGTACTGCGAGCCTAGTTTCATATCTATTTATCGGCAGTGAGCTGGGTATTCCTGTACAGCCTTTCGTGCCTGAGTAGGTTTTGAGCCGGCAGCAGGATTTTGTTTCACTGCTATTATTTAAGCGTTAGGTTAATTATTCAGCACTCAATTGATCTGGCTCACGTTTTCGTGTGGATATGTGAGCGATATTAATTTGCAGTAAGACTTAATGAGATTGGCTCGATAAGGTCAACGGTATGAGGCGAGAGGATGGCGATCAAACTAACTATTAAAAAATGGAGTGCTTGGCTGGATTTAAGTCAGAGCTTGTCTGGCGTCATCCTCGCGGTTTTTCTGTGGACCCACTTAGTCTTAGTCTCATCGATTTTACTGGGTAGCGATGCCATGAATTGGGTAGCGCGCACTATGGAGCTGAGCTTTCTTTCTGATGATGGTCACGGTTATCCCTGGGTGGTGACGGGTATTGCAATGGGCATCGCGGCTCTTGCGTTAGTGCATGTATTAGTTGCGCTGCAAAAGTTACCCATGAGTTTGCGCCAGCAAAGGGCATTGCAGCAGCAAATGCAAGTGATCAACCACAGTGATACGCGTCTATGGCGTTGGCAAGCTATTACCGGTGTGGTGATTTTACTGCTGTTGCCAGTACATCTGTGGCTTATTGGCTCGGCTCCCGAAACCATTGGCCCCCAAGGGAGCGCCGACCGTATTTGGAACCAAGGTGTGTGGATGGTTTACCTGCCTTTGCTGCTTACTGTGGAGTTACATGCGGCGATTGGTATTTACCGTGTGGCTTTGAAATGGGGCGCGGCGCGGGATCTCAATAGCCGCAGTCGATTACGTAAGATCAAAACCATTGTGAGCGTGCTATTTATCACAGTAGGCATAGCTTCACTGCTGGCATTTTTACCCCATGCGAGTTAATTCCGCCGGCAATTAATGAATAAGTTAATCGTGAATAGAATGTCGAACACCGCAAACTACATAAGAATAAATGACCCGATTAAGGAGCAGGCGTGAAACTGATTTATACCGATTCATTGGTGGTAGGTGCCGGACTTGCTGGCTTAAGGGTCGCCATCGCGTCCAAAGAACGTGGACTCGATACCTTAGTTCTGTCACTCATTCCTGCAAAACGTTCCCACTCTGCAGCTGCCCAAGGCGGCATGCAGGCGAGCTTAGGCAATACCGTAAAAGGCATGGGCGATGATGAAGACGTGCATTTTCAAGATACGGTAAAAGGTTCTGATTGGGGCTGCGATCAAGATGTCGCGCGGATGTTTGCTCACTGTGCACCTAAGGCGGTGCGTGAATTGGCGACGTGGGGCGTGCCTTGGTCGAGGGTGAGTGCTGGCCCAAGAGATGTGATCGTTAACGCGCAAAAAGTGACCTTGCATGAGGCGCAGGAAGCCCATGGACTAATTAACGCCCGTGACTTTGGCGGCACAAAAAAATGGCGCACTTGTTATACCGCCGACGGTACGGGTCACTCGCTGTTGTATGCCATGGATAATAAAGCAATTTCTATGGATATTCCCGTCCATGAACGTATCGAAGTGTTGGCACTTATTCACGATGGTAAGCGCTGCCATGGGGTAATCGCTCGCTGTTTGATTACGGGTGAACTCAGGGCTTATGTGGCTAAGTCCACCACCATCGCCACTGGCGGATATGGCCGAATTTATGAAGTGTCGACCAATGCGATTATCTGCGAAGGTATTGGCCAAGCGCTCGCGCTAGAAACCGGCGTTGCCACCCTTGGCAATATGGAAGCGGTACAATTCCATCCCACTGCTATCGTGCCCGTGGGCATTTTAACCACAGAAGGCTGCCGCGGTGACGGTGGCTTGCTGCGGGATAAAGACGGTTACCGCTTTATGCCAGACTATGAGCCCGATAAAAAAGAGTTGGCATCGCGGGATGTGGTATCGCGCCGCATGACAGAACACATACGGAAAGGGAAGGGCGTTGATAGCCCCTATGGACCGCATTTGTGGCTGGATATTACCCTTCTGGGTCGCAAGCACATCGAAACTAACCTTAGGGAAGTGCAGGAAATTTGTGAGAACTTCCTCGGTATCGATCCCGCTAAGGATTGGATCCCAGTACGGCCAACGCAGCATTATTCCATGGGCGGCATTCGAACCAATGCTACGGGTGAAAGCCCGCAGCTTAAAGGCTTGTTTAGCGTCGGCGAAGCGGCGTGTTGGGACATGCATGGTTTTAACCGTTTAGGCGGTAATTCGCTGGCCGAAACAGTGGTTGGCGGCATGATTATTGGTAAATATGTCGCCGATTTTTGTGAGAACAATAGCCTTGAGATCGACACTCAGCTTGCTGAACGGTTTATGCAGCAAGTGCAGAGTGAAATAGATCTGCTGATCGAGGGTGATGGTCACGAGAGCGCCTTTGCACTCAAACGCGAAATGCAGCGCATCATGATGGATTATGTGGGGATTTTCCGTAATGGCCCTGAGCTTGATAAAGCCGTCGCTGAACTTAAAGTGCTGCTCGAACGTTCGCGTAAACTTGGGCTTAAGTGTAAAAAGCGTCACGCCAATCCTGAGCTGGTCGAAGCCCTGCGGGTCAAGCGCATGCTAAAAGTCGCGCTGACTGTGGCCTGCGGCGCAGCGGCACGAACAGAGAGCCGTGGTGCCCATGCTCGAGAAGATTATCCACAGCGTAATGATCGCGATTGGCTAAATCGCACCTTAGCCAGTTGGCCCGATCCCGATGCGCTCGAACCTGTGCTTAATTACGAAGCGCTGGATGTAATGAAGATGGAGCTCCCGCCGGGTTATCGTGGTTATGGCATCAACAACGCCATAGTGCATCCCGATACCGAAAAACGTGAGCAACAGATTGCCAATATTCTAGCCGAGCTAGGTGACGATGCTGATCGTTATCAACGCCAGCGGGCGCTTATGCCCTTTGAATTACCCGAGAGCTTACAACCCAATAATGAACGTTTAAGTGATACTTTAAAAAGTCCATCTGCCAATGCGTTAGGAGAAAAATCATAATGAGCCAAGGTCGTCAGTTAACCTTTAATATCTTTCGTTATGATCCGCAGGAGCCAAACGATAAGCCGAAAATGGTGCGATATCAGCTCACTGAAACGCCGGGGATGACGGTCTTTATTGCCCTCAATAAACTCAGGGAAGAACAAGATACCTCGATGCAGTTCGACTTTGTTTGTCGTGCGGGTATTTGTGGCAGTTGCGCTATGGTGATTAACGGTTTCCCGACGTTAGCGTGTCGTACCTTAACCGCCAAATATCCTAAGGGCGAAATCACTCTAATGCCGCTGCCAGGCTTTGAGTTGATTGGCGACCTATCAGTCAATACCGGTAAGTTTATGCGGGAATTGGCCGAACGCTTAAAGCTGTGGTTACACCCTAAGGCCAATGACATCAGCGTGCATCGCCTCGAAGATCCAATGGTTCCAGACGAAGCTGCGCGCCTGTATGAGCTAGAGCGCTGCGTTGAGTGCGGCGTGTGTGTTTCAGCCTGTGCGACCAAACAAATGCGTGAAACCTTTGTCGGCGCCGTAGGCATGATGAAAATAGCCCGTTTCGAGATGGATAGCCGTGATGCGCGCAGTGCCGAGGATTTTTACCATGTGATTGGTAATCAGGATGGGGTGTTTGGTTGTATGACTTTACTCGGCTGCCAAGACAACTGTCCTAAGGATTTGCCACACATGCAGCAAATCGCCTATTTACGCCGCAAGATGGCCATGACTTTGATTTAATTCATTATGAAAAATGAAAAGCGCCAACGTGTTTGGCGCTTTTTATTGATTAACAGGCGTAGCTTTTATGGATGTCAGCTCGACTGATTAAGTCTGCCGTTTGGGCGACAAATGCTTGGAAATGCGCACTCGCCATATGTTCATCCAATGCCGCTTGGGATTGCCAAATTTCATACATCCAGAAGATATTTTCATCATCTAATGAGTGATGCAGTTTGTATTCGATGCAGCCAGCCTCGGTATGAGTGTCTGTCACGAGTTGCTTGAGTATCTTAAATAGCGCGTCGCTTTGGCCTTGATTCGCTATGATTTGGGCAAATACCGTTATTTTCATTGGTTAAAACCTTCCAAAACAATTTTACCTATGGCTTTGCCTGACTCAATCTGAGTGTGGGCCTTGATTAAGTTCTGAGCATTAATTGTGCCGTAGTGCTCGCCGAACGTACTCTCTAACTCGCCTGTATCGATAAGGGCGCTTAAGCGGTTGAGCAAGTGATGCTGGGCTACCATATCCTCGGTTTGATACAGGCTACGGGTAAACATCAGCTCCCAATGTAGTGACAGGCTCTTACGCTTGAGTTTCATCACATCTAATGGCCCTTTAGGATCATCGATTAACGCCAGTTTCCCTTGTGGCTTAAGCACTTGTACGATCTCATCGAAGTGTTGATCGGTTTGGGTCAAGCTAATCACATGGGTCACATCAGCAATGCCAATATTGGCAAGTTCGCCCGAGAGTGATTGAGTGTGGTCTATGACCGCATCGGCGCCGAGTTTTTGCACCCAAGCGGTGGATTCTGGGCGAGAAGCAGTGCCAATCACCTCTGCCCCTGTGAGTTTTACCGCCAGCTGAGTGATGATAGAGCCAACGCCGCCTGCCGCGCCGATAATTAAAATACGGGCGTCAGTTGCCGAACCATCTTGGGGTAGACCTAAGCGGTCGAATAGAATCTCCCATGCTGTAATTCCGGTTAAGGGTAATGCCGCCGCTTGGGCATAAGTTAAACTCTTAGGTTTATGGCCGACAATTCGCTCATCAACCAATTGATATTGGGCATAACTGCCGCTGCGGCTAATATCGCCCGCGTACCACACTTCATCGCCGACGTTGAAAAGACTGACGTTTTCGCCAACTGCTTTGACGACGCCGACGGCATCCCAGCCGATGATCTTATATTCGCCCACAGGTGCCGAGCTGGATGCGCGGATTTTAGTGTCGACCGGATTGACGGAAATAGCTTTGACTTCCACCAAGAGGTCAAAACCTGTTGCCGCCGGTTCGGCTAACGTGATGTCTTCTAATGCATTGGGTGCTGTGATTGCACCTGCAGTTTGGTAACCAATGGCTTTCATGTCTATTCCTCTGGGTGTACTGGCTGGAGTCGATCTGTTTGAGTGTACTTGTATCCTGTTGCCATTGTGTGGAATATTAGCTAAGAGATAAACAGGGTAAAGTTTGTAATTTTTTCAAAGGATTTTTGATAATCATGTTGATTAATGATTTAGCTTTGTTCGTGCGGGTCGCCGATTGTGGCAACATTTCTGCCGCTGCGGCCGAGATGGATATCTCCGCCGCTTCTGCCAGTGCCGCAATAAAACGGCTTGAAAAACAGCTCGATACTAGCTTATTTATCCGTACAACTCGCAGCTTACGTTTGACAGTACAAGGTGAGCGTTATCTTATTCATTGTCGTCGTGCTTTAAGCGATTTAGCGCTCGGCGAGCAAGCCATCGCCAGTGACAAAGGTAAGATATCCGGCACCTTAAGCCTGTCGGTTTCTTCGGATTTTGGCCGTAATCTGTTTGTGCCTTGGCTCGATGAGTTCTTGCTCGATTTCCCACAGCTGCAAGTGCGTTTGCATCTTGGCGATAATATCAGCAGCTTTTATCACGATAAAATTGATGTCGCGGTGCGTTACGGCAAACCGCAGGACTCAAACCAAGTGGCATTTCCGCTCTGCAGTGTTGATCGTGTCTTGTGCGCCTCGCCAGAATATTTGGCCGAGTTTGGTGTACCAGATTCATTAGAACAGCTGATAGAGCATAATTGTTTGTTTTATAAGTTAGATGAGCGAACTCACGACCAATGGCAATTTAGGCGTGACGGCCAAGAATATAAAGTGCGTGTCACGGGCAACCGTAGTGCTAACGATGCGGAAATAGCTCGTCGTTGGGCTGTGGCGGGTAAAGGATTGGTATTTAAGTCGAGTCTAGATCTGGCGGATGACTTAATTTCAGGGCGGTTAGTACGATTGTTGCCTGAGTATCAAGGTGAGCCAGTCGATTTGTACTTAGTGTGCCCAGGACGCGAGCATGTGACGCCTGTTGTCTTGTTGCTGCGGGAAATGCTGCGGCAGCGCACACAGGCTTTGAGTAAAAGCTTAGGTCAAATACTGGCAGTAAAAAATCTTAGGATTTAAGAAACAAAAAAGCCGCATGATGCGGCTTTTTTAGCGACTCGCGAAGATTAAGACTTAGCGCGTTTCATGGCGGTAAAGAATTCTTCGTTAGTCTTGGTCATAGCCAATTTGTCGATTAAGAATTCCATTGCGCTGACTTCATCCATAGGATTTAAAATCTTACGCAGGATCCACATTTTTTGCAGTTCTTCTTGAGTCGTGAGTTTTTCTTCACGACGCGTACCACTGCGATTGAAGTCAATGGCTGGGAACACACGCTTTTCTGCCGCTTTACGTGACAGATGCAGCTCTTGGTTACCTGTACCTTTAAATTCTTCGTAGATCACTTCGTCCATCTTAGAACCAGTATCAACCAAAGCAGTGGCGATAATGGTCAAGCTGCCGCCGTGTTCGATGTTACGTGCCGCACCGAAGAAGCGTTTTGGACGGTGCAGGGCGTTTGCATCCACACCACCGGTTAACACTTTGCCCGATGACGGGATAACAGTGTTATAGGCACGGGCTAGACGAGTAATAGAATCGAGTAGGATAACCACGTCTTTCTTGTGTTCAACCAAGCGTTTGGCTTTTTCAATCACCATTTCGGCAACTTGAACGTGACGGCTGGCTGGCTCATCGAAGGTTGATGCGATTACTTCACCTTTAACGAGGCGTTGCATCTCGGTTACTTCTTCTGGACGTTCGTCGATCAACAATACCATCAACACCACTTCTGGGTTGTTGTAGCTGATGCTTTGAGCAATACCTTGAAGTAATAGCGTTTTACCGGCTTTTGGTGGTGCAACGATCAAACCACGTTGACCTTTACCAATCGGTGAGCATAAATCCAGAATACGTGCGGTAATATCTTCAGTTGAGCCGTTGCCACGCTCCATACGCATACGTTCTTCTGCGTGGAGTGGGGTTAAGTTTTCAAAGAGGATTTTATTACGGGAGTTTTCTGGTTTATCGAAGTTAACTTCGTTGACTTTCAATAGGGCAAAATAACGCTCGCCTTCTTTCGGTGGGCGAATTTTACCAAAAATGGTATCACCCGTTCGCATGTTAAAGCGGCGAATTTGGCTTGGTGAGACATAGATGTCATCTGGACCAGCTAAATAAGAACCGTCTGAGCTGCGTAAGAAGCCGAAACCGTCTTGGAGTATTTCTAATACCCCACCACCGAAAATGTCTTCTCCACTTTTTGCGTGGGCTTTAAGGATTGAGAAAATAATGTCCTGCTTGCGAGCGCGGGCCATATTTTCGAGCTTCATATTTTCAGCTAGCGAGACTAGGTCAGAAATCGGCGTGTCTTTTAATTCAGTTAAGTTCATTTTGGGGGTCTTGTGTTACGCGACAAAGCTTACCGCGATCAATCAGTAAGGATGTAATTCAGGATAGTGATTGACGAGCGAGAAGAGGTTATTAGAAAGAATCTGGTTATTAAAGTAGCACTAACAAAGCGGGGCGTCCAGAAATTTAGGGAAATTCCGGCACAATTAATTTATAGCTTGTGCCGGAGGTCACTCATTACCACATCAAATTAGATTTGCGCGTCGATAAACTCTTTTAATTGCGTTTTTGATAGCGCACCAACTTTAGTTGCGGCTAATTCGCCGTTCTTGAATAACAGTAAAGTTGGGATGCCACGAACGCCATATTTCGCTGGAGAAACATTGTTTTGGTCAACGTTTAATTTTGCGATAGTCACGCGGCCTGCATATTCTTCAGACACATCGTCTAAAATTGGAGCGATCATTTTACAAGGACCACACCACTCGGCCCAGAAGTCTACCAATACTGGCAAATCAGACTTTAATACGTCGTTTTCGAAGCTGTCGTCACTCAGGTATATAATTTTATCGCTCATGATGTTCTCCAGTTTGGGTGCCATTGCTGGTTTGTTAATGGCTTACCATGTATATTGGGGCTGAAAAATAGCTTTTCAAGTTACCTTTTTACAATGTGGCTATTTCAAACGATCGAGTATCTTATTGCAACCTCAACAGGTAAGCTTGCGCTATGAGCGAAACACATCTATCTACCCAAAGGTTTGCCGACCTACCTCTACATCCTGAGGTTAAACAGGCCCTTGCCGAGAATGGCTTCGAATTTTGTACGCCGATCCAGGCGTTATCACTGCCTGTATTACTTCAATCAAAAGATATCGCTGGTCAAGCACAAACGGGCACTGGCAAGACAATGGCCTTTTTGGTCGCCACTTTTAATCACTTATTATCGACTCCCGTACCTGAAGGTCGACTGATTAATCAGCCCCGCGCCATCATTATGGCTCCGACTCGCGAACTGGCGATTCAGATTGCTAAAGATGCGATTTTACTCGCTAAACACACTCACTTAAAGGTGGGTATTGTTTATGGCGGCGAAAGTTACGATGTACAGCGTAAAGTATTAGATCAAGGTGTTGATATCTTGATTGGTACTACGGGTCGAATTATCGACTACGTTCGCCAAGGCATTATCGGTCTGAATTCGATTCAGGCTGTAGTATTAGATGAAGCCGATCGTATGTTCGATCTAGGTTTTATCAAAGATATCCGCTTCTTGTTTAGACGTATGCCTGAGGCAAATCAACGTCTTAATATGCTATTTTCGGCAACCTTGTCGATGAAAGTGCAAGAGCTGGCTTACGATCATATGAACGAGCCAGTTAAAGTCGAAATCGCCCCTGAAGAAAAAACCTCTAAAAACATCAAAGAAGAAATCTTCTATCCTTCGCAAGAAGAGAAGATGCGTTTGTTGCTGACCTTGATTGAAGAAGATTGGCCAGAAAAGGCCATCGTTTTCTCTAACACTAAGCACAGCTGTGAAACGCTTTGGTCTTGGCTTGAAGGTGATGGACATCGCGTGGGTTTGTTAACGGGTGATGTGCCACAGAAAAAACGTATTCGTATTCTTGAGCAGTTTACCAGTGGTCAATTAGATATATTGGTTGCTACCGATGTTGCGGCTCGCGGTTTACATATTTCTGACGTTTCACACGTGTATAACTATGATTTACCTGATGATTGTGAAGACTATGTGCACCGAATCGGTCGTACGGGTCGTGCGGGTAATAAGGGCATGTCGATAAGCTTTGCCTGTGAAGAGTACGCGTTGAACTTGCCAGCAATCGAAAGCTATATTAATCATTCAATTCCAGTGAGTAATTACGACAGTGAAGCTTTATTGGCCGATATTCCAACGCCAGCGAAGATCCACCGTAAACACCCGAGCGGCACTCGAAACCTGCGTGATCGTTCTGGGACAAGTCGTCCAGGTGCGCAACGCAGTGGTGCTCGCCCTCCTCGTCATGATAGGACACGTAGACATTCGTAAATGCCAACACCCGCTTATGCCGCTATAACATTAGGCTCAAACAGTTTTAATATGCTGATCGCCAAAACTCGTGGTGGTCAGCCGCATATTATTGCGAAATATAAACGCAAGGTGAGGCTCGCCGAAGGTATAGGCGACGATGGCAACTTAAGCCATGACGTGATGCAGCGCGGCCTCGACTGTTTGAGTATGTTTGCCCAAATGTTGGTGCAACATAAGATTGAAGCAAATCATGTTGCTGTGATTGCTACTGCAACCCTTCGCAGTATCAGTAATGCCGATGAGTTTAATCGGCGTGCATTGCCACTCCTTGGTCATCCAATTGAAATCATCTCAGGCATGCGTGAAGCTGAGCTTATCTATCAAGGCATGGTGGCAACCACCTGTGGTCAAGGGCGCCGTTTAGTGATAGATATCGGCGGGGCGAGTACTGAGTTTATTATCGGTGATGGGCATCAAGTGTTGTTCAAAACCAGTTTGCCCTTTGGTAGCGTGACTTATAATCGCCAATTTTTTAGTAGCTTACCGCTGCAGCAGTTAGATTTTGATGATGCTAAGCAGCAAGTGCTAACCGCATTAGCTGAGCATAGACAAACACTGCGCGATCTAGGCTGGCATTGTGTTGTTGGCGCCTCTGGCGCGGTGCAATCTGTGGTTGAAGTCCTGCTTCACCGTGGCTTATCTGAAACGATAACGCTCGATGTGCTCACTCTGCTGAAGGCTGAAATTCTCGCACAAGAAGACATTGGCTTAACGGGGATCGCTGGGCTTTGTAGCGAGCGAGCACCGACTTTTGCAGCGGGTGTCGCTATTTTATTGGCTTTGTTTGAGTTGCTGGGGATAGAGCATTTAGCCTTATCTGGCGGCGCATTACGTGAAGGTGTTTTAGTGATGCTCGCGCAGCGAATTATTGACGAAGCGAGCTAATATTTTATTGAAACATGATAAAAACCAAAGGCCGCTATGCGGCCTTTATTGTGTACTGCGTCGCTTATTTCAATAAATCGGCGAGATCTTTCTCTAAGGAAACGGTTGGGCGCTCTACGATACGGCCAACTTCTTTACCTTGCTGTAGCACAATAAAGGTTGGAATACGGGTAAAGTCGTATTTGGCAGCTAAGCCTTCGGGATCTTTCTTCGTCCGGTCGACACCAATATAGGTCACTTTGATATTGGGATTGGCGACTTCTTCCATGATACGGATAAAGCGCGGTGTTTCACGGTGACAATCTGGACACCAAGTACCAATGATCACAATAATTTCAGTTGGTTCGGTGACGCTTTTAAGCGGAGTGATTGCCGCAGTGTCGACCTGGTAGCTTTTATACCCTTCGGCAAACTCATTGAGATCTGTGACTAAATGTTGTGCTTCGACTATGCCAGTTAAAATCACTTCTTGTTTCTCCTCGCTGCAGGTCGCAATTAAGCCCTGTTGTTGTTCTTCAAATCCACAGCCACCATTGGCTAGTACCTGACAACTAAAAAATAAGGCAGTAGTGGCTATTAATGCCTTAACGTTATTGTGCATGATGCGCCCTTAAAATCGAAGAGAAAGAATGAAGCTTGATTCAAACATTATTCTTGATGCGATTAAAGCGGATCATTGATTTGCTGCAAGCTAGATCACGCATTGCTAATATCTATAAGCTTAACGATCACAGGATTGCATGGTTTGCGGAGTTAAGACATTGAAAAAGCACATCCCCGAATTGCGATTCGGGGATAGAGCGCATTGAAATAATGAGGTAAATGGCTCGATTACTGAGCGAGAATTTTTTCTAAAATAGGCTTGTTAGCCTCGGGGAAGTCATAATTAATTAAATCGGCTTTAGTGACCCAAGCGATAAGCTGACCTTCGAGGCCTTGGGCTGTGCCGTTAAACTCAGTGACCGAATGGATATCGAGTAGCACTTGTTTATCGGGATAATCGAAACTCAGCGCCATAAATGGCTGACTATCGGTGACATCGAGTGCAACTTCCTCTTTGAGTTCACGGATCAGCGCTTGAGTGACCGTTTCGCCCGCCTCAACTTTGCCGCCAGGAAATTCCCATTTCCCACCTTGATGTAAATGGTCTGGGCGTTTTGCCAACAGAATTTCACCGGCCGAGTTAGTAATAATGCCGACGGCAACATGGATGCGTTTAGTCATAATATTTATCTATTGAGTAGAGAGTTGGGCAAATCAATCGCTGTGATGGCGTAAGCTGAGCTGTTAGCGCTTCGCATTATTCTTTAAAAAAATCGCCTTCATCGAGATCAAATTCATCAAAAGCTTCGGGATCAAATTCGGCTTTAACCGGAATGACATGCTTTTCTGATGCCCAATCGCCGAGGTCGATGAGCTTACAGCGCTCGCTGCAAAAAGGTTTAAATGCAGATTGTGGCACCCATTCGACAGGGGCTTTGCAGATAGGGCAGTTAACGGTCAATGGCATAATTGTTCTCTTGGTTAACGGCGATACAGCGGCCGCCAATACTAATGTCTTTCAGGCCATTAGTGTAAAGGCTTCATGCACAGGTAGCCAGTAAGAAATCAATCGAACGGTCGGAGTGGCGTTGTTGTTCAAACTGCACAAAATGGATTGCAAAACGGTTTTTATGGCCGCTAATCGTAGGATAACACCCGTGGGAGACATCGACTTTGACTCGCACCAAAGCAAGTGCTTGAGCACTGTCGCCCTGATAAAAACCTGCATGGGCAACGGCATTGTCGTAATGGGCTGTGCTGCGGGTAAGTTGGAGTAATAGTGTGATGGGGGTGAGTAAAGGTTCGAAATGCGCTATCCAAGTGCGATAGTCTTGCTGTTTTTCTTCCCAAGGCTTTGCTAGCCAATAATGCAATTGCGGCAGATCGAAGTTGCAGCAGGCGCCCGGCATGCCAAAGCGTTGTCTTAGTGCGGAAATGAATCTGTCTTGTTTTAGTTGGCTGCCGAAGCGGTCGGGCTTTTGCAACGGTTCGCGGGCTCGGGTGAGGGCGTTGATATAAAGGTCGATTTGCTGGTGGTCGACGTGATCTAATTCTTGCCATTTGCTCAGTTGCAGCAAGTGCCGCTCAATATCTTTTAATACTTCATTACGATAATCACAGCGTTCGGACAATTCACAGAGGGAAAACAGCGGATAAAAACATCTATGGTGGTGGTCATGATTTAGGTTACTTTGCAGCTGTTTATCGAGGTATTCGAGCCGCAAGTAGCTGCGAATTTTCTCGTTTAGGGGCTGTTCGTAAACTAATTCAGTCATGGGCGTTATCAGTACCAGAAAGTTGTAAATATCGCTGGTGCAATGCTAGCACCTCTCGTTTTAAGGTTGATATCTCTCCTTGATTATCAATAATGTCGTCGGCTCTAGCGAGTTTTTCGCTGCGACTACATTGGCTACTAATGATGTTATTAACTTGAGATGCATCAACATTGTCACGTTTTACGGTGCGATTTACTTGCAACTCAGGCGAAATATCCACCACTAAAGTCCGATTGACTAAACTATCTAACCCGTTCTCAAATAGCAAGGGTACGACCATAATTACATAGGCAGAGGTCGCTTTTTCTACCTGCGCTAGCATTTCTTGGCGGATCATGGGGTGTAATCGTTGGTTTAGCCATTCGCGCTCTTCTGGATGGCTAAATATCCGCTGCCGCAACTTGGCGCGATCGAGTTCACCCTCTGGTGTTAATATCTCAGCACCAAAATGAGTTACGATCGCTTCCAGTCCTTTTGAACCCGGAGCGACTACCTCGCGGGCAACGATATCGGCGTCGACTAAGGCAACCCCTTCGGCGGCGAACAAATTGGCAACAGTCGTTTTACCGCTGCCGATGCCGCCTGTAAGGCCAACGACAAATTTGGACATAAAACTCTCTTAAAAGCTATGAAGGGCGCTACGCTGCTAGGACGGACTTCGTCCTTACAGTCTACGGAACGGGCTTCGCCCTTACGGTAAGCGAAGCGTTCAGTGAGTGAGCTTGCGAACGTTCCGTTATCCTTAAGTGAAGCTTGTTCTATAACGTACTTAAGTACCAATCCACTATAGGTTGACCCCATATTAGGGCTATCCAGCCAGCTGCGGCAATATAGGGGCCAAATGGGATTGGATTCCCTTGTTTCAGGCGTTTACTGACAATCATAGTGATGCCAACGACTGCGCCAACGAGGGACGAAAGTAAAATCACCAGCGGCAGCATTTGCCAGCCAAGCCAAGCACCGAACACGGCGAGTAATTTAAAGTCGCCATAACCCATGCCTTCTTTACCTGTGAGGATTTTAAACAACCAGAAAATGGACCATAGACTCAAATAGCCTGCCGCCGCGCCGATAATGGCATCGGTTGGGCTCGCAAAGGTATGATTTAGATTGATTATCAAGCCGAGCCAAAGCAACGGTAGCGTCATTTGGTCGGGGAGCAACATCTCATCAAGATCGATACCTGTCAGTGCTACAAGCACAAAGGTGAGTATGCTCGCAAAAACAAACTGCCAGCTTGGACCAAAATGCCAAGCTAAAGTCGCGATAAGTAGCCCTGTGACGAATTCAATAATGGGGTAGCGGGCAGAAATAGGGGCGTGACAAGCGGCGCATTTTCCCTTGAGCATTAACCAGCCTAATAGGGGTAAATTATGCCAAGGTTTAATCGACGTTTTGCACTTAGGGCAGGCTGAGCCTGGGACAACAAGATTATACTTTTCAGGGAAGTCATCAATAGGTTTATTGAGTTGGTCAATCCCTATTTTTTTGACTATGTCTTCGTGGTATTCCTGCAAATACTGATTGCATTCTTGCTGCCATTCCCGTTTCATCATCACAGGAAATCTGTGGATCACCACATTTAAAAAACTACCAATGGTAGCGGAAAAAATAAAGCTTAAAGTAATAAAGAGCCAAGGACTCTGGTTTAGAGACTGGCTCAAAAGAGAGATAAATTCATTCATTAGCTGTTCTTGTTATTAACTTTTCTATTATTGAAGTGAAGCGTTAGCCTACGACATTTCCCATTTGGAAGATAGGTAGGTACATGCCTACAATCAAACCACCTACAAGTGTCCCGATAACCACCATCATAATAGGCTCTATCAGGCTTGATAAGCCATCAACGGCATCATCCACTTGCATTTCATAAATATTGGCGACTTTATTGAGCATATTATCCAGTGATCCAGACTCTTCACCTATCATCACCATTTGGATCAACATATCGGGAAATAGTCCAGTGGTGCGCATAGCCACGTTCATTTGCATGCCTGCCATCACTTCTTGGCGTACTTTGAGTAAGGCTTTACGATAAACCGCATTACCCGATGCGCCAGCGGCAGATTCCATACCATCGATTAAGGGGACGCCAGCGGCAAATGTCGTGGCTAAGGTGCGGGAAAAACGTGCCATGGCAGCTTTATGCAAAATATTACCGATAACGGGAATTTTGAGCACCAACTCATCGACTCTATCCCGAACGACTTGTGAGTTACGGTGGGCGCGTATAAACAACCAAATACTGATGACAATGGCGGCAAAGAATATATACCAAGAACTTTGTAAAAAACGTGATATGCCAATAATGAACTGGGTAAATGCAGGGAGTTCAGCACCAAAGCTATTAAAAATCTCTTCGAATTGCGGCACCACAAAGAGTAGTAGCAGTGTGGTCACTAAAATGGCCACCACGACTACGGCTGCGGGATAAAACATGGCTTTTTTAATTTTAGATTTCAGCTGCTCGGCTTTTTCCCTATAAGTGGCAATACGATCGAATACCGCATCGAGCGAGCCTGAATGCTCTCCTGCCGCGACAAGGTCGACATATAAGTCATCGAAGTAACGTCTATGAGGACGTAGCGAGTCTGAAAGTGGAATGCCCGATTGAATTTCTGATAGCACAGTGCCGAGTAGTTCGCGCATTTTTTGCTTTTCGTGACCCCGACCAAGCATTTCTATGGTGGTCACTAAAGGAACGCCTGCGGCTAACATAGTGGCGATTTGCCGAGTCACCATGGCGATGTCCATGGCCTTGATATCAGGATTGCGTGAGAATAATGGTGAGGCTTTTTTGCGGACAACCTTTGGGTTGACACCTTGCTGTTTAAGCTGACTTTTTATTTCGGCTACGGTAGTCCCCTTTAACTCTCCGCCAGTTTTTTTGCCATCACGATTGAGCCCCTTCCATTCGAAGGTATAAATTTTAGGTTGGCTCTTTTTGTCGTTCTTATTGGCGCGAGGCTTTTTTACTGTGGTTGCCGTAGCCATAATGTTTCCTAGATAATTCTTATTAAATTAAGGGGATAAGATTATTAATACAGACGTTAAGTATTAAGCATAAATATTGAAAGTGGTAGTTTTATTGCCCATTCTTTTGTATGGATATGGAGTTTAGTCGAAACTCGTGACTCGGTTGACTTCAGCAATACTCGTTACGCCATGGAGTACCTTTAATAATCCTGATTGCCGTAAATCTCGCATTCCTTGGGCTTTAGCTTGGGAGGCAATTTGCAAAGAATTACCACCCTCCATGATAGTACGCGCTATCTCATCGGACATCTTCATTACTTCGTAAATACCGACTCGGCCTTTGTAGCCGCCTGAACAATGTTCGCAACCAACAGGTTTAAAGGTGGTAAAGCCTTGAGTAATTTGTGCTTGGGCAAAGCCTAGGCGCAGTAATTCATGCTCTGGGATTACTTCCGCTTGTTTACATTCGGGGCATAGACGACGGGCTAAACGCTGGGCAATAATCAGATTCACAGAGCTAGCTATGTTGTAGCCAGGTACACCCATGTTGATTAAACGGGTTAAGGTTTCGGCTGCCGAGTTTGTGTGTAAGGTCGATAAGACTAAGTGTCCTGTTTGCGCCGCTTTAATGGCAATTTCGGCGGTTTCAAGATCGCGGATTTCACCCACCATCACCACATCGGGGTCTTGGCGTAGGAATGAACGTAAAGCAGAGGCGAAAGTGAGACCTGCTTTTAAATTAATGTGGACTTGGTTCACGCCTTCAAGGTTAATCTCAACCGGATCTTCTGCGGTAGAAATATTGCGCTCTTCGGTATTGAGAATATTTAACCCAGTATAGAGAGAGACGGTTTTACCTGAACCTGTAGGACCGGTCACTAAAATCATGCCTTGAGGTTTTGCTAACATTTCAAGGTAAAGTTTTTCTTGGTCGGGCTCGTAGCCGAGCTTTTCAATGCCTAATTGTGCGGAGGATGAGTCCAAAATCCGCATTACAATTTTTTCGCCCCACAGGGTTGGCAAAGTGCTTACCCGAAAGTCAATGGACTTAGTGCGGGAAAGTTTCATCTTAATACGGCCGTCTTGTGGTACGCGGCGTTCGGCAATATCGAGTTTCGACATCACTTTTAGCCGCGCTGATAAACGGCTGGCAAGGCTAACTGGGGGTTCTGATACTTCGTGCAGAATACCGTCAATGCGAAAACGAATACGGTAGCGCTTCTCGTAGGGTTCGAAGTGTAAATCCGAAGCACCCTTACGGATGGCATCGGTTAAAATTTTATTGATATAGATAACGATAGGCGCATCATCGCTACTATCGCCTGTAGGCTCTTCATGGCGCCTATCTGTATCGGTAATTTCAATCCCCGCTAGCGCCGCCTCATCCATGCTACTGATATCGAGCCCGCTGATATCTTCTTCAAGGATTTTTTCAAGCGCCTTAGCGAGTTTATCTTCTTCAACCAGAATGGCTTCGGCATGCAGGCCTGCGCTAAATTGGAAATCTTCGAGGGCGGCAATATTGGTCGGATCGGATGTGCCGATATAGAGGCGATTCCCACGTTTAAATAAGGGTAAGCAGCGATGTTTTTCAATCAGTTTTTTATTGAGGAAATCTTCTGGAATGGAGGCGAGATCAAATTCATTCAAATCCAATAACGGTGTGCCGTATTCTTCATAACATAGTTCCGCAATAGCGCGAGCAGAGATTAGTTTCTCTTGGACTAAGGTGCTCACTAGTCCATGTTTATTCTGACGGGATTTTGTGATGGCATTTGCCATTTGCTCTTCATTTAGCAGGCCCTTACGGATAAAGAGGGTAGATAAACCTAGATGAAGACCTGATGTTGGCATTACATGACCTTAGAAAAATGTAAGGTAGTATTAAGTCATACAATCTACCTTACATTTAAAAAACAAATTAAATGATTAACAAAGTCCAGCAGCTTCGCAAGTACCACCTTGATCCCATGTAACTGCTCCATTCGCTACCGTAGCAGTCAATGTATAGGTGACACTTCCTAATCCCACTGAAGATGTAGCTGTTATTACACCATCTGCCATGTTGACGCCTGCAACATGATCTCCATTAGAGTCAACAACTGCTACTGGAATTCCAAATGCTCCAGCATCTAAATCATCAACTGTGAGTGCAGCCCCTGCATTGTCTTTAGTTTGAACCGCAACTTCTGCTGATGTCTTAAAAATCGTAGCAGCTTGAATTACTTCAGTAAACTTAGCTTTGTCCGTATATGTTTTGTATGCTGGCAGTGCAATTGCTGCCAAAATACCGATAATGGCAACTACGATCATCAGTTCGATCAGAGTAAAACCCTGAGCTTTTTTATTTAATGCTTTGTTTAAATTCATGGCCTTCATTTTTCTCTCCAGCTAACTATTTAGTGACTTGCTATGGTTGCAGTAAGGGTTGAATAGAGTGTTTAACCTAATCACTGTTCTACCCTATAAATTATTTTGTTCCGTTAAACTCTATTTACTCATTTATGTTAATAAAATCACTTGCATGATCTTGATAACATTAACAGTACACCGATGATCTTGAATGACCCATGTGTAATGACTCATGCTGATTTATTCAAAGTCACGTTCATTTTACGAAGCTAATGATTTTTTGAATAAATCCTTTCGGTAACCGCACCTTAGGCTAATGTCCCTCAAAATGTGCTCCTCAAAAACGCAAATTAGAGTGCTTTGACAAACATTCCAGTGCTGACCTTAGGTGAGGTTGACCAAACGGCCATCTCGCCTTGGTAAAAGTTAGTACAAAGTTAAGATAAAAGAAACAACTTTTAAGTATAAAGTACTAATAAAGTGTTATTTTTGTATAAAAACTTGGCTTGTTGGTATGTTAGGTTATAACAAACTTTTGACATTATCAGTTTGGCTGGCACCTAAACTGGCCGAGTCAAATTGCTGGCATGTTAGCGTGATGAGTCTGGGGTTGATGGTGATGGTGCGTGATGGTGCGCTTGTATAGTAACAGGCATAACTTAGAGGCTAGCCTCGGGAACTCAGAAGAAATGTATCGGATCTAGAATAGGTTAAAAGTGAAACGTTCTGAGGTGTTTTCAGCGAACGTTTCACCTTCTAGGGAATGAGTGTTTAGGCTTTCAATCTAAGCGATAAGTCTAGGGCGCGAACATGCTTAGTGAGTGCACCAACTGAGATATAGTCGACACCGGTTTTGGCGAATTCGGCTAGAGTATCTAAGGTGACATTGCCGGAGACTTCAAGCTTAGCGCCCTTTGCTTTGTCTTTAGCTCGATATTGATTATTCATCTCTACGGCTTCGACCATCATAGTGATATCAAAGTTATCTAACATGATGATATCTGTGCCAGAGTCGAGTGCTAAGGCGAGCTCTTCGAGTGACTCAACTTCGACTTCAACGGGTTTATTCGGGTACAAGCTGCGGGCGGTATCTACGGCTTGGCGAATACCGCCACAGGCCATAATGTGGTTTTCTTTAATCAAAAAAGCATCATATAAACCAATACGATGGTTTTTGCCGCCACCGCAGGTGACGGCATATTTCTGGGCAGTGCGCAGACCTGGAATGGTTTTGCGAGTATCTAATAGGTGAGTGTGCGTGCCCACCAGTTTATCGACATAATGCTTAGTTAAGGTCGCAACGCCAGACAGGGTTTGGATGAAATTCATTGCCGTGCGTTCGCCAGTGAGAATAGCACGCGCAGGACCTGATAATTCACACAGTAACTGGTTGGGTAATACCAAATCGCCATCATCCACATGCCAATGCAGTGCGACTTCCCCACCGAGTTGATTAAAAACCTGCTCTGCCCATGCTTTTCCACAAAAAACGCCTTCTTCACGGGTAATAAGAGTGGCTTCAGCGTACTTATCAGCAGGGATCAACATTGCTGTGATATCACCATAAGCAATAGCCTTGGTTTGATCGTTGATTTCGGTGCCACCTAAGTCTTCACTTAGGGCGGATTTTACTGACTGGCGAATATCGTTTTCTAACATGAGCGGGGTCCTTGCATTCTTTAATTACTGACGACCTACTTGCATCTTAGGTTAAGATTACCACGGCCTTAGGTCTCACGGAACAACGTGGAGGAATGTGCGGCAGGACTCAACCTCTGGCTTATTTAATTTGGGAGTGAATGGCTTGCTCCATGATCTCAATATTAAAAGATGATGAGGTCAGTCAGTTCCGTGTGCTGGGTTTCTTCTTTGCTTGGCTGAATACTGTTAGAGTAACTCAGTTTATGTGGCATAGAGGATAAGCTCATAATGCGGTTTGAATTGGGTTGGTGTGAGGGTGCAAGGCGTTGTGAGTCACCACATTTTAATCAACGTCCCTTGGGTGAAGTGAGTTTGTTGGTGATCCACAATATTAGCCTGCCAGCAGGTTGCTTTGGATTACCTTATATTGATCAATTATTTCAAGGGTGCTTAGATACCAATGCCGATGCCAGTTTTGCACAGCTGCTGGGCTTGGAAGTATCGGCGCACTTTTTGATCCGCCGTAATGGCGAGCGTGTGCAGTACGTGAGTTGTAACGACAGGGCTTGGCATGCAGGGCTTTCTCGTTATGGCGAGAGAGAGAATTGTAATGATTTTTCCATTGGTATTGAACTGGAAGGCACAGATACTGAGCCTTACACACCTGAGCAATATCAGTCACTGACAGCGTTGACGCAAGCACTGTTGGCTGAGTATCCATCGCTGAGTACCGAACGAATTGTGGGTCATTGTGATATTGCGCCAATGCGCAAAACAGACCCTGGACAAAGTTTTGATTGGGAAAGATATTTAGGGAAGCTAAAGGAATATACTCAGGCGTTGCGCTCTTAGGTTTTTGGATTTTAGACGTATTTCACACAAACCTAGACTATTTATGGACAAATTATAGAGGTACAGCCCATGGCATTATTTTCACTCTTGGTCGCCATTTTAGTGGAGCGACTTAAATTTCTTCCTTCATCATGGCAATTTGATCGTTTACTGCAGTCCTACCAAACGACGTTTTTTGGTGATAAAGCCTCACTGACGAGCGTTATGATGGCGCTGGCGTTAGTGCTGCCAGCCCTGTTGGTGTATGTGTTGTCTTGGTTAGTGGCGGGGATGTTTTGGGGCTTATTAAGTTTAGCGCTATGGATTGTCGTAGCGGTGGTTTGTTTTAACCATCAGAAACAGCGTGATATTTTCAAGAAATATATGCAAGCGGCTTGTCGTTCTGACGTCCAAGCTTGTTACCATTATGCCGCCGAGCTTGATTGTAGCGAGTGTTTGGATGCGGTATCCGAGAAAGACCTTGGTGCCAAAGTGGGTCAAAGTGTCGCTTGGATTAACTATCGTTATTACGGCGCCGTTGCTTTGTTCTTCATTTTTCTGGGGCCAGTCGGTGCTGTGTTGTATTGCACAGTGCGTTTTTATGCCGAAGAAAATGCCCGTAAATCCCTTGAACTGCCATTAGTCAGCGAAGTGATTAGCGTGTTGGATTGGTTACCTAGCCGCATCTTTGCCTTTGGTTATGCGTTAAGTGGCCAATTTAGCGAAGGGTTAGCCGCATGGCGCCATCATGGTTTGACCATAAAAACCAGTGCTCGCACTGTCGTTGTTGAGACGGCATTAGCAGCGCAACCTTTACCTGAGGTCGCAAGTGCACCTATATGTGTACAGTCAACCTTAGCATTATTAGTACTGAGTAAACGCAACTTTACACTTATCGTCGCGGTACTATCACTGCTGACCATTTTGGGATTGGTGAGTTAAGCAATATCAGCGTCACAGCGATAGCTGAATTTGGCAGTCTGAGCTGAGATAGCTCAGCGCTGTCAAATGGTCTGACCCCATAGACATTTTTTTCCGCTATGCTCTCTCTTCGTGAGTGCTTTCGATCGAGATCGCTTTTAAGGAGTGATCTTCAATCTGGACATCAAAACGCTGATTTGATAAAGTGCGCTCACTCAAAAAAATTGGTAAGACCAATTTACAACGGAGCTGAGCGCCTGATGGCCTATAGTAAAATTAATCAGCCAAAAATTTCTGATGTGATTATGGCTCAATTAGAGCAGATGATCTTAGAGGGTAGTTTGCAGCCCGGTCAGAAGTTACCGCCTGAACGCGAACTGGCGATCCAGTTTGAAGTGTCTCGACCTTCTTTGCGTGAAGCTATCCAAAAGCTTGAGGCAAAAGGACTGTTAATGCGCCGCCAAGGCGGTGGTACTTATGTCAAAGAGCAACTCTGGCAGAGTCTTGCCGATCCTATCGTTGAACTTATGAATTCTGATCCAGAGAGTCAATACGACTTGCTGGAGTTCCGTCATGCTACCGAAGGTATGATGGCTTATTTTGCGGCGCTGCGTGGTACTGATGCCGATATGCAAAATATCAAACGTATGATCCTCGAGGTGGAAGCCGCCACAGATATCGAAAAACAAGCCGCCGCCATTGTGCGCTTTTATCGTGCCGTTGCCGAAGCGTCACATAACGTGGCTATGTTACACCTCGTTCTCAGTTTAACCCCTGTGCTGCATCAAAATGTGGCGCAAAACTTGGAGCTTTTAAGCCGCCGCGAAGAAGCTTCTACTATGGCTAACGATCACAGACGGGCCTTGCTCGCTGCCATCGTTCGTCGTGATCCCGAAGCCGCCAGAGAAGCCTCGAATGAACACTTAAGTTACATCGAAGAGGTGATGTTATCTGTGCGGGAAGAAGATAGCCGGTTGCAGCGAAGCTTGCGCCGTTTAAAGAGTGGCGCTTAAGTTCTGTAGTTTAGCTGCCTGCTAAATCGGAATATGCCGCAAACACCATTCATTATCATGTATATAGAGAAGGACAGTGTCATGTCTGAAGATATGCTACAAGACGTAGATCCATTAGAGACTCAGGAATGGGTTGATGCCCTGCAAGCCGTGTTGGAACAGGAAGGCCCAGAGCGCGCGCATTTTTTACTAGAGAAGCTGATCGATAAAGCGCGTCGTAATGGCACTCACTTGCCTTACAATGCCACAACGGCTTACTTGAACACTATCCCAGCGGGTCAAGAGCCTCACATGCCTGGCAACCAAGAGATGGAACGTCGCATTCGCGCCATCATCCGTTGGAACGCTTTGGCTATGGTTCTGCGTGGTTCTAAGAAAGATTTAGAGTTGGGCGGCCATATCTCAAGTTTCGCTTCAAGCGCGACTATCTATGACGTATGTTTTAACCACTTCTTCCGTGCACCGAATGAGAAAGACGGTGGCGATCTCGTGTATTTCCAAGGCCATATCGCCCCTGGTATTTATGCGCGTTCATTCCTAGAAGGTCGTTTAAGCGAAGAGCAACTGGCTAACTTCCGTCAAGAAGTGGATGGCAAGGGTCTGTCTTCATACCCACATCCAAAATTGATGCCGGATTACTGGCAGTTCCCAACGGTTTCTATGGGCTTAGGTCCAATTCAAGCCATCTATCAAGCTCGTTTCCTGAAATATCTGACTGACCGTGGTCTGAAAGATTGTTCAGCACAAACTGTTTACTGTTTCTTAGGTGACGGTGAGTGTGACGAGCCAGAAGCCTTAGGTGCGATCGGTTTAGCAGCCCGTGAAGAATTAGATAACTTAGTCTTCATCGTTAACTGTAACTTACAGCGTCTTGATGGCCCTGTACGTGGTAACGGTAAGATCATCCAAGAACTTGAAGGCGAATTCCGCGGCGCAGGCTGGGAAGTGGTGAAAGTGATTTGGGGTCGTTACTGGGATCCATTATTGGCCCGTGACACCAGCGGTAAACTACTGCAGTTAATGGAAGAAACCGTTGACGGTGAATACCAAAACTGTAAAGCCAAAGGTGGCGCTTATACGCGCGAACACTTCTTTGGTAAGTATCCTGAAACGGCCGAAATGGTCGCTAACATGTCAGATGATGACATTTGGCGCTTAAACCGTGGTGGTCATGATCCAGTTAAAGTTTACGCTGCACTGGAACATGCACAAAAAACCAAAGGCCGTCCAACGGTTATCCTCGCTAAAACCGTTAAAGGTTACGGCTTAGGTGATGCGGGTGAAGGTAAAAACATCGCTCACAACGTGAAGAAGATGGGCGTTGAGTCTATCCGTTACTTCCGCGATCGTTTCAATATCCCGATCCCAGATGACCAGTTAGAAGATCTGCCTTTCTATCACCCAGGTCCAGATTCTGAAGAAGTGAAGTACATGATGAGCCGTCGTGAAGCGCTGCATGGTAGCGTGCCACAACGTCGTCAAAAGTTCACTGAAGAGATGGAAGTGCCGTCACTGAAGATTTTTGATTCGATTTTACAGGGCTCAAACGGCCGTGAAATTTCATCGACTATGGCATTCGTTCGCGTGCTGACAGCATTGCTGAAAGACAAGAAAATTGGCAAAAACATTGTGCCAATTATTCCTGACGAAGCCCGTACTTTCGGTATGGAAGGTCTGTTCCGTCAAGTGGGTATTTATGCTCACGAAGGCCAAAAATACGTACCGCAAGACTCTGACCAAGTGGCTTATTATCGTGAAGATAAAACCGGTCAAGTATTGCAAGAAGGGATTAACGAACTCGGTGCTATGTCTTCATGGGTATCGGCAGCGACAAGCTACTCTGTCAACGATACACCTATGATCCCGTTCTACATCTACTACTCAATGTTCGGTTTCCAACGTATTGGCGACATGGCTTGGGCAGCGGGTGATATGCGTGCTCGTGGTTTCTTAGTCGGTGGTACTTCAGGTCGTACAACGCTTAACGGCGAAGGTTTACAGCATCAAGATGGTCACAGCCACGTATTGGCGAACACTATCCCTAACTGTATTTCTTACGATCCAACCTACGGCTACGAAATTGCCGTTGTGGTACAAGATGGTATCCGTCGTATGTACGGCGAGAATCAAGAAGATATCTTCTACTACTTGACCACAATGAACGAAAACTATGAGCAACCAGCCATGCCAGAAGGCGCGGAAGTGGGCATAGTGAAAGGTATCTACAAATTAGAAACGGTTGCGGGCTCAGGTAAAGGCAAAGTTCAGTTAATGAGCTGTGGCACTATCCTTGAACAAACCCGTAAAGCGGCGCAAGCACTGGCGAAAGACTTCGGTATTACTGCCGACGTATTTAGCGTAACTAGCTTCAACGAATTGACTCGCGATGGTCAAGCCGCTGAACGTTGGAACATGCTGCACCCAACCGAAACGCCAAAACAAGCCTATATCAGCCAAGTGATTTCAAGTGATGCACCTGCAATCGTAGCGACTGACTATATGAAGATTTACGGCGAACAGTTACGTGCTTATATTCCTACCGATTACAAAGTGTTAGGTACTGACGGTTTCGGTCGTTCAGACAGCCGCGAGAATCTACGTCACCACTTCGAAGTGGACGCTAAGTTCATCGTTATTGCGGCACTGAAATCACTGGTTGATCGCAAAGAGCTGCCTGTCGATGTGTTAGCAAAAGCCATTAAAGAATATGGTATCGACGCTGACAAGATCAATCCACAGTACGCGTAAGAGGCAATAAAAATGGCTGAATTAAAAGAAGTTTTTGTTCCTGATATCGGCGGCGATGAAGTGCAAGTGATCGAAATTTGTGTGGCTGTGGGTGATACCCTAGCGGCAGAAGAATCGATTCTTACCGTCGAAAGCGACAAGGCGACTATGGATATTCCAGCGCCTTTCGCCGGTGTTTTAGCCGAATTGAAAGTGGCTGTGGGCGATAAAGTATCTGAAGGTACTTTGATTGCTATGATGCAAGCAGCGGGCGCGGCAGCTGCCGCTCCGGCTCCAGTTGCAGCACCCGCTCAGGCGGCACCAGCATCTGCACCAGTTCAAGCGGCTCCAGCCCCAGTGGCTGCAGCTCCTGCGACGGGCGCAACCAAAGTGGTTGAAGTGACTGTACCTGATATCGGTGGCGACACAGATGTATCGGTTATCGAAGTCCTGGTTGCTGTCGGTGACAAGATTGAAGTTGATAGCGGTTTAATTACCCTAGAAACAGACAAAGCGACGATGGACGTACCATCACCTTTCGCTGGTGTGGTTAAAGACGTTAAAGTCGCAGTTGGCGATAAAGTGTCGCAAGGCTCTTTAGTCATCATGCTTGAAGTTGGCGGCGCTGCAGCTGCAGTCGCGCCAACTGTTGCTGCCCAAGCGGCTCCTGCCGCTATGGTAGCGCCAGTGGCCGCAGCACCTGCTGCACCAGCGGCAAGTGTGGTTGCGGTAAAAGAAATTCAAGTGCCGGATATTGGCGATGCCAGCAATGTCGATGTGATCGAAGTGCTCGTGTCTGTCGGTGATGAAATCACTGCTGACCAAGGTTTGATTACCCTTGAAACTGACAAAGCCACCATGGAAGTGCCTGCGCCATTCGCCGGTAAACTGCTGTCTTTGACTGTTAAAGTGGGTGACAAGGTTTCTCAAGGTAGCGTTATTGCGACGATTGAAACTTTGACAGTGGGTGCAGCTCCTGCACCTGTTGCTCAAGCGGCAGCTCCTGCTCCTGCTCCTGCTCCAGTGAGCGCGGCGCCCGTTGCAGCCCCAACACCTGCAAGCCGTCCTCCAGTGCCACACCATCCAAGCGCAGGTACACCTGTGTCTACCGGTGCGGTACATGCGTCTCCTGCGGTACGTCGTTTAGCCCGTGAATTTGGTGTCGATTTGACCCAAGTGACAGGTTCTGGCCGTAAAGGTCGCATCATGAAAGAAGACGTTCAGGCGTATGTGAAATACGAACTGTCTCGTCCGAAAGCCACTGCGGCAACCTCTGTGGGTTCAGGTAACGGCGGCGGTCTGCAAGTGATTGCAGCACCTAAAGTTGATTTCAGTAAGTTTGGTGAAGTGGAAGAGATTCCATTAAGCCGTATCCAGAAGATTTCTGGCCCTAACTTACACCGCAACTGGGTAACTATCCCGCACGTGACTCAGTTCGATGAAGCTGATATCACTGAAATGGAAGAGTTCCGTAAGCAGCAAAACGATGTAGCGGCGAAGAAAAAAGCCGATTACAAGATCACGCCTTTAGTGTTTATGCTAAAAGCTGTGGCTAAAACGTTGCAACAGTTCCCAGTGTTCAACTCAAGCTTAAGTAGCGATGGCGAATCACTGATCCAGAAGAAGTATTTCCACATCGGTGTGGCGGTTGATACGCCAAACGGTTTGGTTGTGCCAGTCGTGCGTGACGTGGATAAGAAAGGCATTATCGAGTTATCTCGTGAACTGGCTGATATCTCTATCCGTGCCCGTGATGGCAAGCTGAAATCTGCTGACATGCAAGGTAGCTGTTTTACTATTTCTAGTTTAGGTGGCATTGGCGGTACAGCGTTTACGCCTATCGTTAACTACCCAGACGTGGCGATTTTAGGTGTGTCTAAATCTGAAATTAAGCCTAAGTGGAATGGTAAAGAGTTCGAACCTAAATTGATGTTGCCACTGTCGCTGTCATACGATCACCGTGTGATCGATGGTGCTATGGCTGCACGCTTTAGTGTGACGCTGTCAGGAATTCTGTCCGATATTCGTACTTTGGTTCTGTAAGCATATAAGGCTGCTCATCTTGAGTGGCCTTTTGTTTATTGTGATCAGTATCAAACACAGGTTAAAATGCGCCCACCTTACGCGCTGGCGCATTTTCGGTTGGCAGGATAGCTCCTCCAACGGATTGAATGAGAATTAGAGGAAAACATGAGTAACGAAATCAAAACTCAGGTAGTGGTATTAGGTGCAGGTCCTGCAGGTTATTCTGCGGCTTTCCGTGCAGCGGACTTAGGTCTTGAAACCATTATCGTTGAACGTTTTAGCACTTTAGGCGGCGTGTGTCTTAACGTGGGTTGTATCCCATCTAAAGCCCTATTACATGTTGCTAAAGTTATCGAAGAAGCCAAAGCCGTTGCTGCTCACGGTGTGGTTTTCGGCGAGCCAACTATCGATTTAGATAAGTTACGTGGCTTTAAAGAAAAAGTTATTGGCCAATTAACTGGCGGATTGGGCGGTATGTCCAAAATGCGTAAAGTTAACGTGGTTAACGGTTTTGGTAAATTCACTGGCCCTAACACGCTAGAAGTGACTGCTGAAGATGGCACTGTCAAAGTGGTTCAATTCGAGCAAGCGATCATTGCTGCGGGTTCTCGCCCAATCAAACTGCCATTCATTCCGCATGAAGATCCCCGTATTTGGGATTCGACTGACGCATTAGAACTGAAAGAAGTTCCAGGCAAGTTGTTAGTAATGGGCGGCGGTATTATCGGCCTAGAAATGGGTACTGTGTACGCTTCTTTAGGCAGCGAGATCGACGTGGTTGAAATGTTCGACCAAGTGATCCCAGCGGCTGATAAAGACGTTGTTCGCGTATTCACTAAGCAAATCAAGAAGAAATTCAACCTGATCCTTGAAACTAAAGTCACAGCGGTAGAAGCCCGTGAAGACGGTATTTATGTTTCTATGGAAGGTAAGAGCGCACCAACTGAAGCAGTCCGTTACGATGCCGTATTGGTAGCAATTGGCCGTGCACCTAATGGTAAGTCGTTAGATGCTGAAAAAGCAGGTGTTAACGTTGATGAGCGTGGCTTTATCAAGGTTGATAAGCAACTGCGTACTAACGTACCGCACATCTATGCAATTGGTGACATCGTTGGTCAACCTATGTTGGCTCACAAAGGCGTGCACGAAGGCCACGTAGCGGCTGAAGTTATCGCTGGCATGAAGCACTACTTCGATCCAAAAGTGATCCCATCAATTGCTTACACTGACCCAGAAGTAGCTTGGGTTGGTTTAACTGAGAAAGAAGCGAAAGAGCAAGGTATTGCTTACGAAACCGCAACTTTCCCATGGGCAGCAAGTGGCCGCGCTATCGCATCTGATGCGAGCGAAGGCATGACTAAGCTGATTTTCGACAAAGACACTCATCGCGTAATCGGTGGTGCGATTGTTGGCGTTAACGGTGGCGAGCTGTTAGGCGAAATCGGTTTAGCGATTGAAATGGGTTGTGATGCTGAAGATTTAGCATTAACCATTCACGCTCACCCAACACTGCACGAATCAGTGGGCTTAGCGGCTGAAATGTACGAAGGTTCTATTACTGATTTGCCAAACCCAAAGGCAAAGAAAAAGTAATTTAGCTGTCGATTAAAAAAGCGCTCATTTGAGCGCTTTTTTATTGCCTGTATTTTTTTGTAAATTTTATGTAAACAAGCGGATGAATTGATAGGATTGAGCTGCTACAGTACAGTTATACCCAAGCGACCTCAAAATACGAGTTTCAGAGCGCCCAGGGTGCTTCAATTCAAGGCGCATCAATGAAAAAATGTCGGCCACCTTTTGAATTGATGCAACACGGAAGTGGAGTGCCCTGGGTGCTCCGTCCCGGTGGCTGATGTTAACCACGGGGTAACGCACTTTATGCCGTGTTGGCTATTTTTGACTTAGCCCACTAGGCCTATAAATAGCCGCAATCGCCATATATGTCGTGAATGCCATTTATGCAGGAGCAATAAATAGCCTTGCTGAAAGTGCGTTACCATGCCGTTAACATCAGCCGCTGAATTCTGCATTTTGAGGTGGTTTGGGTATATGTATGAAGTAAGTTGTCACATGCAAACAAAAATAATTAGAACAATTCTGACATGTTTCATCCTTTCACTGATTAGCGTCCACTCGGCTTGGGCGGGCGGTTTTGTGCAGCGAGTGTTTACTGATAGGGATGGTTTAGCGGTCACCAGTATCCGAGGCCTGGCCTTAGATGATTACGGTTTTGTATGGGCCGCGACTGAGCAGGGCTTGTATCGGGTCAGTAATTCTAAGGTGCGGCGCATTGATAAAATTGGCACGGAATCACGGCTTGCGGATGACTTTTTAACGACAGTGGTAAACATCGACCGAGACAAGTTATTGGTCAGTACCAATGCCGCGATTTACCTTTACGATATAGTACAAAATCAATTTACCGCGTTTGGTTCTCCCTATCTATTCCCGCAGTTTCCAGGTGGTGCGCTGATATCGGCAGCCCGCAAGAATAGCAAAACATGGCGATTATTAATTGATAATGGTCAGATCTATGAGTTTTCCCCTTCAAAGTCAGAACTGCGCCTTATCACCCAATTAGCTGTTAATCGCGACCTTCCTTGGCGCAAGTTATTACTTATGCCCAATGGACACATGTTGGTTGCGGGGCAGTTGCAACTAGAGCTCCTCGATAACAAGGGCGAACGGCTGTTCCAATACCCTTGGACCGAATCTATGGGCAGTATTCTCGATATGTTGGAGGATACTCAACATAGGATCTGGATTGCGACAGGGCGCGGTGTTTATCAATTAGATCAAATTGCTCATCAAATTACACCTGTGCCAGAATTACCCGATTGGAGCACAGCGATCATTGAAGATGCTAAAGGGTATTTGTGGTTTGCCAGTCGTATTGGCTTGTTAAAATGGTCGCCTGAGACGCGGTTGATTGAGAATTATCAGCAAGAGTTGAAGGCTGAGGCCAACATGGAAACGCTGAAAGCCATGTTGTTTGATGATGCAGGCTTGATGTGGGTTGGAGGCTCTGGTGATGGATTGGCATTGTTAGCGTCACAGCCTGATTTTATCCTCGACACTTATACCGGCGATGAACCCTATCAATTGAGTGATGCCATGACTTGGTCAGTGCATGCCAGTGATGAAGGCGTTTGGCTAGGTTCTTCCAATTTGGATTTTATTGCTAAAGGCAGTAGTAAGGCATTTAACGTGCCGATTGAGGGATTTAATCCCCATGAAAGCATTTATGATATCAGTGAGTTTGAGGGACATTATTTACTGCTATCGACAACTAGCGGTCTCTTTGTTGTCGATAAAGACACTTTGCAAGGCAGCAGTTTTGCTAAGTGGACCCACGGTAATGATGGCTTTAAAAATAAGCTCATTTATAAAACCTATCGTGACCCTAAACTGAAAGGACGCATTTGGATTGCGACCACATCAGGGCTGTATTTTTGGGAAATGGGACTGTACGAACCTCAGCCCTTTGATATTGATAAATCATCGGACAAATTTGATGGCCCCAAGCGACCCGTTATCCGCACGATTTATCGTACTTCTGACGGTCGTCTGTGGGTTAGCGGTAAAAAAGTCTTTGGCTATATCGACAGCCAAAACGAGTTTCATGATCAGCGGAAGTTATTTAACGCCTTTGCGGCACAGCCAACGGTCAGTCATATTGAAGAAATGTCACCTGGGGTGATCTGGTTTGGCTCCTATGAAAAAGGTTTATTCGAATACCATCAGCAAACGGGATCGTTAATTTCACTGACTTCCGAATGGCAATTAAATTGTAGCTCAGTGTTTTTTATTCAAAAAACGCCTAAGTCTAATCTTGTGGGCTGCTCGGATTCTTTGATTCGTCAGGATATTCAAACGGGCAATATTGCAATGTTTAATCAACTCGATGGTTTAATTTCCGATGAGATGAACGAAGGCGCCTATTTTTACTCACCTAAAACAGGCTTTTACTTAGGCACGCCCGAGGGCGTGATGCGACTGGATGTCGATAGGCTGGCTAACCGCATTACCGATGACCATGTGATGCTTGAATCTGTCTCTGTTTACTATAACAACACGACAGAAGTGTCCTTGTTGCCGCGTAACCTGATGACCATCAAACCCGAAGCCAATATGGTTAGTTTTCAAATCACTAACTTAGATTATCTCGATGATTCGCCCATCCAATTTAAATATCGCTTACGTCATCAAGATGAAGAGAGTCGTTATGTGCTGCTTCAGGGGGAGGCGCAGATTAACCTCGCAGGTTTAGCTGCGGGTGGTTATGTATTAGATATTTTGAGTCAGGTGAATGGCATATGGTCAGACAAACCTTTTACCTATCCCTTTTATGTTGAGCAGCATTGGTGGTTATCCCAAGGTTTTAAGGGCATTTTACTGCTGTTATTTTCCATTATTGCCTTAAGTCTTGCTTGGTACCGACAACGTCAGATCAATACCTTTAAACAAATGAATCAAGCATTAACTGAGAGTGATGACAGACTAAGGCAATCTTTACGCGGCAGTGACTCAGATCTCTGGGAATGGCATAAGAATACGCAGGCATTTCACCTCGATAATCGCGGTTCTGTGCTTGGTACCCATGCCAATGAGATTGTGGTGAGTTTAGAGGATTTGCCCGTGCATCCACAGGATAGGGAAAAAGTGATCGATCAGTGGAATAGCATGATGGCGGGGGAGAACGATAGATTCGAAGCCGAATATCGTTATCAGCGCAAGGAGGGTAATTGGGGCTGGTTAAGGGTAAAAGGGCGACCCGTCGCACGCAATAAACACTCCAATGAGGTTGAGCGGGTCGCGGGTATTTATAGTGATATTACCGTGCAACGCCAGTTAGAAGATGAAGTGAATTTGCTGGCAAAAGCCTTTGGTAACACCTCTGAAGGTGTACTGATTTTAGATGTCGAAGGTAGTATTCGCGTGGCGAATTACGCGGCACAGCAAATTATCGGCATCGATTCTGCTGACTTAGTAGGCCAATCCTTTACCCAATTTGTACAGATGAATGACGGTTTGGCATCGGAAATCAAGCAACTCCTCAGTGATAGCCAGTCTTGGACGGGCGAGCGTGAGTTAATTAACGCCAGTCAGCAACCTTGTCCTGTGTGGCTAAACGTATCTGTGATGCAAAGTGCCAACGGTAAAGTGACCCATTATGTGGTGGTATTCTCGGATATTACCGAACGTAAACAAGCCGAAGCCGATTTACGCCGCCTAGCCAATTACGATGTGCTTACGGGATTGCCAAACCGCTCCTTATTTTCTAGTCGCCTATTACAGTCGATTCAGGCCGCGCAGCAAACGGGTGAGAAATTAGCGTTACTCTTCTTAGATCTCGATAGATTTAAGCATGTTAATGACTCCTATGGACATAGCATGGGCGATGCCTTGCTGGTCGAAGCCTCAAGCCGACTGCAATCCTGTATTGCTAGCGAGCATATGCTCTGCCGCTTTGGCGGCGATGAATTTGTGATTTTACTCAGAAATGCCAATAGCATTGACGAGATCAATCACATTGCCGAGCGGCTGCTGGAACAAATTGTGGCGCCTTTTAAGTTATATGGCCGTGAGTTTTATATTTCGACCAGTATTGGCATCAGTATTTGGCCCGATGATGCAATGCAGCCCGAGGCCTTTATCAAGAATGCCGATCTTGCTATGTATCACGCCAAAGAAGAAGGACGGGGGAATTTCCAATATTATTCCTCTGAACGTAATGCCCAAGCCCTCTATCATTTACGGCTTGAGGCCGATTTACGTAAAGCCATAGAGCGGCAAGAGTTTGAGCTTTATTACCAGCCGCAAATTGATATTTTACGTAACGATAAACCCATAGGAATGGAAGCATTAATCCGCTGGAAACATCCGCAGGACGGTTTTATTCGTCCCGATATTTTCATTAAAGTTGCCGAGGCCTGCGGCTTAATTGTCGATATTGACCGCTGGGTGTTAAGGCAGGCCTGTGTGCAGGGAGCCCATTGGGCGAAACGTTATGGCGCTACCTTTAAGTTGTCGGTTAATATTTCGGCGGTGCATTTCAGACAGCCAGATTTTATTGAAGACATACAAAGCATTCTGCATGAAACCCAAATGCCGACAGCGTCTTTAGGCTTAGAAATCACTGAAGGCGTATTGATGAAAGAGCTGCACGTCGCTAAAGATCATCTCACGCGATTGAAATCCTTGGGGATTGAAGTTGCCATTGATGACTTTGGGACGGGTTATTCTTCTCTGGCTTATTTACGCCATTTTGAGGTGAATACCTTAAAAATCGATCGCTCCTTCTTGATTGATATCGCCACCAATACAGCCGATCAGGCGATTGTAAGCAGTATTATTGAATTAGCCCGTAACCTTAAATTAAATGTGGTTGCCGAAGGGATTGAGACGGTTGAGCAGTTAGAGCAAGTATTTAGCCGCGGCTGTTATATTATTCAAGGGTATTATTTTGCTAAGCCTATGTGCGTGGCTGATTTTGAACGCTATTTAGAAACAGATAACAGAATCGTCGCTATTGAGCATTAAGTAAGATCACATAGCCAATTATCGGCTCGCTTATGTTTGATCATGCGTCCTTGATATTTGTGCTGATTATTGGCGGTAATCAGCAAGATATAAACTTACGTCCTGAGATTTAAATGACAAAATATTCAGCCACGATTGATATTTTGTTTCGTCATTTATTCAATTAAACTGCATCTGTTTGTGTAAATAGTACACAGTCTTATCACTAGTCGGTCCAGATAAAATATGACTGACGGTTAAATCGATAAGTTTGGTAATATAACTCGGATTTTTATCCCATAAAAAAGTAACCTCACCATGATGCGTCAACTACTCGCTTCTATTATTTTGTGTTTGTGCATGACTCCGTCGATGGCGGCAGAGCGCCTTAAAATTGGTGTCGTACTCAGTGGCGGCGGCGCTAAAGGCGCTGCCCATGTGGGGGTGCTCAAAATATTAGAAGAACATAACATCCCGGTCGATTACATCGCGGGCACCAGTATCGGTGCCTATGTCGCAGGCATGTACTCCTTGGGTTACAGCGCCAGCGAAGTCGAAGCGATCATGATGGGTGTTGATTGGGACAGTGGCTACTCGGATACTATCCCGCGTAATATTTTGAGTTATAGGGATAAACAGTTACGCGATCGCTACAATATTCCGCTGAACATTGGTTATAACGAAGGCCAAGTAAGGGCGCCAAGTGGGTTGCTGCGTGGTCAGACTATGTCGCAACTTCTGCGTCAGTCTACCGATCTAGTACAGCAATTTGGTAATTTCGATGATTTAGCCATTCCCTACCGTGCAGTGGCGACCGATTTAGAAACCAGCTTACCTGTGGTGATCAGTCACGGCAGTATGGTCAAAGCCATGCAAGCGTCTGCAACAGTTCCCGGTGCGCTGCAGCCAGCTCAAATTGACGGTAAGTTATTGGTCGATGGCGGTATTGCTAACAATATGCCCGTCGATGTTGTTAAGGCCATGGGCGCCGATATTATTATTGCCGTCGATATTGGCTCACCTCTAGTCAAAAAAGATAAATTAGACAGCACTATTGCCGTGCTCGATCAGCTCTCCAACTTTTTGACCAATGCCAGCACCGAAAAACAAAAACTGCTGCTGACTGATAAAGATGTATTGATCCGTCCCGCGATCGACGCCTTGAGCACCACAGATTTCACTATCATGCCCTTGGCATTAACCCTCGGCAAAGAAGCCGCTAATGGACAGCTTGATAAGCTGAGCAGCATGAGCGTGAGCCCTGAGGAGTATGCCGCCTATGTCGAGGCCAAAAAAGCCAAAGGTAAGTTGTTAATGGCGGATGTGCGTCATTCTGTTAATGAAATTGTCTTCGATAACCAATCTAAGGTGAGTCTGAATCTCTTAACGGAAACTTTGAACATTAAACCTGGGCAAGCTGTGTCTAAGGACGAGCTTAATGAGGCGTTAAAGCGTATTTATTCCCTCAATAAGTTTGAGCGTGTCGATGCTGAGTTTGTCGAGGGTGAAGACGGCCGTGTACTGACTGTGACCACTAAAGCTAAGTCTTGGGGGCCAAATTATTTTCAATTGGGCTTTAACTGGGAGGATGATTTTAACTCTGAATCTGCCATCAGTTTTGACATGGCCTATACCATGACGGATTTGACCTTCAATGGCGGCGAATGGCGCAATGAAATCAAACTCGGTATGGAAAAGTTGTTTGCGACTGAGTTCTATCAGCCATTAGACAGAGACCAACAATTCTTTAGCCGCGCCCGTTATCAATACGATACCCGTAATTGGGACTTATACGATAACAACAATCGTCTGCTCACCTTCGACAAGAAAACCCACACCATAGAACTGGGTATCGGCTACAACTACACCTCACAGGGCATGATTGAGCTGGGTTTAGTGGCGGAGAAGGGCGCGATAATTAATGATGCTTGGCTGTCAAGGGACTTGGATTTTAGCTCCTATGGAGCTTACTTTAGATTCGGCTACGACAGCTTAGACAGTATTAGTTTTCCGACGTCGGGTAATCGCGTGACCTTAAACGTCTATGTGCGCAATGAAGATTTCGATGACATTATCGACGATAACCAAAACCAATACAGTGTGCAGATAGAGGCCGACTGGAAGGGCGCCTTGAGTGTCGGCAATCATGCTTTTGTGGGTAAGGCATCGATTTCAACCAACGATAATGATGGGATGAATACGCTGCATCTATCTGAGCTGGGTGGATTTTTAAATCTATCTGGCTACCATAAAGACTCACTGACAGGCGCGCATAAAGTCTTTGGCGCCTTTGTTTATCAATATGATCTCGGGCGTGATGCGCTCGGAATGACAGATTATCCTTTGTATCTAGGTTGGAGTTTGGAAGCGGGGAATGTCTGGGATGAGCGCTCTGAAGTCACTCTCACTGATCTGATTTATGCATCGAGTCTCTACATTGGTACTGATACTTCCATGGGACCTGCGGCAATCGGCTTTGGGATCACAGATCTTGGCGATAAGTCCTTCTATTTATTTGTGGGTAAAAACTTCTAGCGAGTGATGCATATGAAAATCTTAAGGGCATGACTGAGGTTGTGCCCTTATTTTTTGTGCGATAAAAATCCTAAACGACTTTGATGCCATCTTATCTAAATCAGTTCGCGCGTCGCTAAAGTGTCATATCCTTTTACAAAATCTTGCTACTGTGGGGCGTAGCAAGATGCTAAGGTTTTGCGGGAAAAATAATAACTCTTAAGGAAGCTGGGGAAAACAATGAAGAAGATAAGCACACTGGCACTGGGTATCGCCCTGAGTTTAGGTTTAGCCGCTTGTAGTACTGAGCCTAAAACTGAAGTCGCCGCGATTTCTGGCATTGAATTACAAAACTTTGATGCCTCAGTTCGCCATCAAGACGATTTCTATTACAGCGTTAACGGTAAATGGTTGGCTAATACGCCTATTCCAGCCGACAAGTCTAACTACGGCGCATTTTCTGTGCTGTACGATCAAAGCCAAGATGCATTGAAAAAGATCATCGACGAAGCGGCTGCTAAAAAGAATCCAGCGGCAGGTTCTAATGAGCAGAAGATTGGTGATTTCAACGCTAGCTTTATGAATACCGATTTGCTTGAAACCTTAGGTGTTACTCCGCTTAAGCCATTGCTGGCCGATATTGCTGGCGCAAAAACACACGCTGACTTACCTGCCGTTATGGGTAAATTGCTGACGACCGGCTCTGGTATTCCCTTTGGTTTTTACGTCAATAATGACGCCAAAAACTCAACTCAGTACGCCGTGTATCTAAGCCAGTCGGGCCTTACGCTGCCGGACCGAGACTATTATCTGAAAGATGATCCTAAGTTTGCCGCTAATCGCCAAGCCATGGCCAAGTATGTGACAGACATACTGACCGAAGCGGGTTACAAGGATGCTAAACGCGCGGCTAAAAACGTTGCCGATATTGAAATGATGATCGCCAAAAGCCAGTGGAGCCGAGTGGAATCTCGCGACGCCAATAAGGCTTACAACAAGTTAGATCGCGCTGAATTGCAAAAGTTAACGGGTCAATTTGATTTCAATGCCTTCGCGTCCAGCGCAGGTTTAGGCGACAAAGTCACTGACATCATAGTGCGCCAGCCCTCTTACTTCGAAAAACTTGGTGCCGGTTTCGAGACCTTCCCGGTATCGGCTTGGCAGGATTATCTCACGTTCCACTTAGTAGATAGCTACGCCGAGTTACTGAGCAAAAACTTTGTTGATTTGAACTTCGCCTTTAAGAGCAAAACCTTAATGGGTATCGAAGAGCAACAACCACGCTGGAAAAAAGCGGTTGATGGCGCCGACCAAGTGATTGGTGAGTTAGTAGGCGAAGAGTATGTTAAGCAATACTTCAAGCCAGAAGCTAAAGCGCGTATGGAAACTATGATCAAAAACTTGATCAAAGGTTTTGAGGTTAGCATCAATGAACTTGAGTGGATGACGCCAGAAACCAAAGTCGCCGCCCAAGAAAAACTGGCTAAATTCACCTATAAAATCGGTTATCCAGATAAGTGGAAAGATTACTCAGGTTTAGATATCAAGGCTGACGAGTTAGTGGGTAACTACATGCGTTACGCTCAGTTTGAATATCAAGACATGATCAACAAGCTTGGCAAGCCAATCGATCGTACCGAATGGGGCATGACACCACAAACGGTAAACGCTTATTACAGCCCAGTGAAAAACGAAATCGTATTCCCAGCTGCGATTCTGCAACCACCATTCTTCAATATGGATGCCGATGATGCAGTGAACTACGGTGGTATTGGTGCAGTGATAGGCCATGAAATCAGCCATGGTTTCGATGACCAAGGCGCTAAGTACGATGGTGATGGCAACCTACGTGATTGGTGGTCGGATAAAGATCGCGAAGAATTCCAAAAACGCGGTAAACAACTGTCAGCGCAATACTCTGGTTATGAAGCGCTGCCCGGCAAGTTTGTTAACGGTGATTTGACCTTAGGGGAAAACATCGGCGACTTAGGTGGTTTAACCGTAGCGGCACGCTCGTATCTAATGAGCCTTAACGGCAAACCCGCGCCAGTGCTTGATGGATTAACGGGTGAGCAACGCTTCTTTGTGGGTTGGTCGCAAGTATGGCGTCGTAACTATCGTGATGAAGAGTTGAGCCGTCGTTTGCTGACAGATCCGCATTCACCGAGTCACTACCGCGCTATGGGGACGCCGCGTAACGTGGAAGCCTTTTATAAAGCTTTCGAGATGAAAGAAGGCGATAAAATGTATTTAACACCAGATGAACGTGTAAAAATTTGGTAATACATTCAGTTGATTGAAATAAGAAAAGCCAGACAATGTCTGGCTTTTTTATTGATGACCATAATCTAGGATGCTGCTGATTAATGTCCGTAACCTAAGGATTCGATTTTAGTGACTTTATTGTCCGTGGCATAAAGCCGGCGCATTAAGCGTGTCGGTCCAAAGTCATAGGTCCATTCTTGATACTCAGTCGGCAACTTGCTGGGATCGATCACTTGGTCGCCGTCTGAGTTGAGATAAGTCGCTGGCAAACTAAATTCGCGAATATCGCTGGGTGAGCCGCACTTCTCCAGCACAGTGGTTAAGGTATCGCCAGTGTTGACCACTTGTTGCTTGCAGTGCATAGCACCCCCCGCATTAGCGGACAAGCTAACGGACATGAGTATTAAGCCCATGGGTAATAATACGGGTGATAATAAAGACAGGTACTTCATTGGCTCCCCTCTCGTACATACAGCATTCTGCTATTCATCCATATGGTAAAAACTCATTATCCATATGGCCAAAATTCAGCTTATCCGCCCAGCTAAGGCTAGGCGTGTTATGGCGTTATTGTGTTAAGAGTGTCGGCAAGGCCAATAAGTTCTCAGCTTGATGGTGGGCGATAACCCACTTAACATCGCCTCTTTGCTCCGGTGCGGGGATCGCAAGCGTTTGCATATTGGCCGCTCGTGCGGCAATTAAGCCGTTAAAAGAATCTTCGATCGCAAGACAATAGCGGGGATCGACATCTAATGCCTTAGCGCAATTCAAATACACTTCAGGGTGGGGCTTGCCGTAGGTGAGGCCCTCGGCCGATTGCACTGCCATAAATTTATCGCTGAGCCCTAACTTAGAGAGCACCGCCTCGATAATAGTGTAAAACGAAGAGGTGGCTAAGCCGATTTTAAGACCCAGTGCTTGGCAGTGATCAATCGCTTCGTGAACGCCCAGCATAGCTTCGCCGCTAACCAGAATTTCACTGGCGACCTTATCGACAATCGCTTGGCTGACCTTGGCATTATCGTAGTGAGGCCAAGGAGCTTTGTGGTACCAATAATCGACGCACTGATCGATACGTAAACCTGTGGTTTGTTGAATCGTCTCTATCGTTACTGGCACGCCAAGTGCGGATAACACTTCATACTCGACCCTTTGCCATAGGGGTTCTGAATCGATTAAAACGCCATCCATATCAAAAATAACGGCTTGAATGCTAAGGGATGTCATTGGTACTCCGATGGACTGGGGAAATAACTGAGATATGCAGTAAATTAAGCCTGAGTGTAAGTTCTCGCACCGCATCTTAAAAGCCAAAATGGCGCAAGATGAGAAAAATTTACACATATTTGATCTAGGGCGCTGAAAATTGCCTGTTCGATTTAAAATTAATGAAACATTGTTAACTATTTGTAGTGTATGGTTTTTTGTCTGTTTTCAAACTATTGTCTAATTTCACTTGTTTTAATATTCCCGTAAGTTGGCATTCGCCGCCGGATTTAGTCCTTATTTCGCTTTTTGCCGAGTGTGACCTGATTCATACTTTTGCAAAGCTGTAGTATACTGCAGGCCGGAAATACGGGTCGATCATGTCGGACTGTCAGCTTCAATTAAGAAGACGTGCAGTTTCGTTGTTAGAGCGCCAAACAAAGAGGAATGTTGCCGTGCTAGAAGCATATCGTAAACACGTCGCAGAACGTGCTGCAGAGGGCGTAGTCCCTAAGCCATTAGATGCACATCAAGTGGCTGAACTGGTTAAGTTAGTTCAAAATCCACCCGCAGGTGAAGAGGCTTTCGTTCTCGACCTGCTTGAAAATCGAATTCCCCCAGGTGTTGATGAAGCCGCTTATGTTAAAGCTGCTTTCTTAGATGCGGTTGCCAAAGGCACTGAAAAATCACCGATTCTATCTGCTGAGCGTGCTACTGAGTTGTTAGGCACAATGCAAGGCGGCTACAACATCGAACCTCTGATCGCGCAGCTGGATAACCCAGCGTTAGCACCTTTAGCTGTTAAAGCCTTATCTCACACTTTGCTGATGTTCGATTCTTTCCACGATGTGGTTGAGAAGATGGAAGCGGGCAATGAGTTTGCTAAGCAAGTAGTTGAAGCATGGGCAAATGCAGATTGGTATTTAAGCCGTCCTAAACTGGCCGACAAAGTCACTCTGACAGTATTTAAAGTTTCTGGTGAAACCAACACCGATGACTTGTCGCCAGCACCCGATGCATGGTCACGTCCTGATATCCCATTGCACGCGTTAGCTATGTTGAAAAACGCCCGTGATGGTATCGAGCCTGACGTTGCTGGCGCCGTTGGCCCAGTGGAAAAAATCGAAGCGTTAAAAGCACAAGGTTTCCCATTAGTGTATGTGGGTGACGTTGTCGGTACGGGTTCATCACGTAAATCTGCGACTAACTCAGTACTGTGGTTTATGGGCGATGACATTCCATTTGTCCCTAACAAGCGCGCTGGCGGTTTCTGCCTTGGCGGTAAAATTGCACCGATTTTCTTCAACACTATGGAAGATGCGGGCGCACTGCCAATCGAGCTTGACGTAAACAAAATGGAAATGGGCGATGTGATTGACATCTACCCATACGCCGGTGTGGTTAAGCGTCACGATAGCGACGAAGTAATTTCAGAATTCAGCTTAAAAACTGACGTGCTGTTAGACGAAGTGCGTGCTGGTGGTCGTATTCCACTGATCATCGGTCGTGGTTTAACTGACAAAGCCCGTGAAGTACTAGGCTTAGGTGTATCTGACGTATTCGTACGTTCACAAGACGTGGCAGATACGGGTAAAGGTTATACCCTTGCCCAGAAAATGGTCGGTAAAGCATGCGGCGTAGCTGGCGTGCGTCCTGGCCAATACTGCGAACCTAAAATGACGTCTGTCGGTTCACAAGACACCACAGGTCCTATGACCCGTGACGAGCTGAAAGATTTAGCCTGTTTAGGTTTCAGTGCCGATTTGACTATGCAGTCATTCTGTCACACTGCGGCTTATCCAAAGCCAGTGGATGTGAATACACATCATACTCTGCCAGATTTCATTATGAATCGCGGCGGTGTATCACTGCGTCCAGGTGACGGTGTTATCCATTCATGGTTAAACCGTATGCTGCTGCCTGATACCGTTGGTACCGGTGGTGACTCGCATACGCGTTTCCCAATTGGTATTTCATTCCCAGCAGGTTCTGGCTTAGTGGCGTTTGCTGCGGCGACTGGCGTTATGCCACTCGATATGCCTGAATCAGTATTAGTGCGCTTTAAAGGCAAAATGCAACCCGGCATCACACTGCGTGATCTGGTCCATGCTATCCCATTAAAAGCTATCGAGCTGGGTCTGTTGACTGTTGAGAAGAAAGGTAAAGTTAACATCTTCTCTGGTCGCGTACTGGAAATCGAAGGTCTTGAAACTTTGAAAGTTGAACAAGCTTTCGAACTGTCTGATGCATCAGCTGAGCGCTCAGCGGCCGGTTGTACTATCAAGTTAGACAAAGAACCTATCATCGAATACCTGAACTCAAACATCATCATGCTGAAGTGGATGATCGCTGAAGGTTACGGCGATCGTCGTACCATTGAACGTCGTATCAAAGGCATGGAAGAGTGGTTAGCGAATCCTGAACTGATGAGCGCCGATAAAGATGCTGAGTACGCTGCAGTGATCGAAATCGATTTAAACGACATCAAAGAGCCAATCCTGTGTGCGCCAAACGATCCTGATGATGCAGTACTGCTGTCATCTGTTGCGCAAACTAAGATTGACGAAGTGTTCGTCGGTTCTTGTATGACCAACATTGGTCACTTCCGCGCAACCGGTAAGATGCTAGACAAGTTCGCTAAAACTCTTCCAACTCGTCTGTGGATTGCACCACCGACTAAGATGGATAGAGATCAGTTGACTGAAGAAGGCTACTACGCGATTTTCGGTCGTGTAGGTGCGCGTATCGAGATCCCAGGTTGTTCACTGTGTATGGGTAACCAAGCACGTGTGGCTGAAGGTTCGACTGTGGTATCGACGTCGACTCGTAACTTCCCTAACCGTTTAGGTACAGGTGCTAATGTATACTTAGCCTCTGCTGAACTGGCTGCGGTAGCTGCACTGTTGGGTCGTCTGCCATCACCTGAAGAATATCAAGAATACGCCAAAGAGTTGGACGCGACAGCGGCTGACACTTACCGTTACTTGAACTTCGATCAAATCGAGTCTTACACTAAGAAAGCCTCAGAAGTGATCTTCCAGTCAGCCGTATAATCGATTACCGTTAAGGTAACTTGATGTCAAAAGCCAGCATGAGCTGGCTTTTTTGTGGGTAAGTTTCTCTCTGCGCATATATATGTACAAATAGCTCATCTAAATAGTGATGCTTCGTCTCTTCCATATAACAGGCTAGGATTCCATAAATAACGAAGCATTAATAAATAAGCATAAATAGCCAAGTGCATCTGTCTTTAGGTTGTTAACTAAAGGCGCTATCCCAATCAGTGTCCGGCTTCACCTCACTGAATCTAGTTTTTGAAAGACTGAACCTTCTATTTTCATATTTACCAACAGATCATTCCATGGGCTTTTGCTATGAAAAATGCAGAGTAAAGGCATTGTTTTGACTAAAATGTGGATAACTTTGGGGGTAAGTGGTGGGTATGGTGTGGTTAGATTAGATAATTAGAATTAACTGCAAATTTCCTTGAAATAGGGGTTGCGCACTTTCTCAATCTCCCTATAATGCGCATCCACTGACACGGCAGACAGCGAAAGCCAGCTGACGAGTTAGGTTGAATTGAGTCGCTTTTAAGCACTTAATTCAATCGCAGCAAGAAGTTGAAAAAACTCCTTGACGCGAAACGGGAAATGCGTAGAATACGCAGCCCTAGCCAACTGGAAGCGTTCGACGCTCAGTGTGGTACTCAAGTCCTCTTACGGATATTGAGTTGCTCTTTAACAAGATAAAACAAGAAATCTGTGTGGACACTCACAGGTGTTGAGTTAATCGAAACTGCTTAACCTTCGGGTTGGCAGTCAAAAATTTAAATCAACCAATTCTTTCACGAGAGTGATGAGTGTTCATAGCAATATGTACAAAGACTTACTACTTATTTTCGGATAAATAG
>NZ_JAUOEV010000019.1:0-107731 GCF_031932135.1 Shewanella vaxholmensis | reverse complement strand
GGTCATCGCAGTTGCCCACAGTGCCAACATGGCACAACATGTGACTGGCTTGATAAACAACAAGCCAAGTTATTACCGGTGAATTATTTTATGGTGACCTTTACCTTGCCGTTTGAATTAAGAGCCATAGCGAAATCGCAACCCGAGCCGTTCTATCACGCCATGTTTACCGTGGCAGCGAGTGTACTCAAAGACTTTGCCGCACGCTCCCCTAAGCTCAGTGGTGACATCGGCTTCACCGGCGTACTGCATACTCACAGTCGACGCAGAGACTACCATCCACATCTGCACTTCATTATCCCAGCAGGGAGCTACCACTCAGGCAAGCGGCAATGGCGCAAGTGTCAAACCCATTACTTATTTAACGCCTTTAATCTTGCCAAGGTATGGCGAGCACGTTTACTGGCTTATCTGAGTGACACGCTTCAACTCACCCTACCACATCAATCCCACTCGAAATGGGTGGTCGATTGTCAGTTCGTGGGTAAAGGCGAACCTGCACTGCAATATCTGTCGCGCTACCTTTATCGGGGCGTTTTACCCGACAGCAGTATTTGTCGTCATGTCGATAATCAGGTGAGCTTTACCTATCAAGACAGTCAGACTCGCTGCCAACAAGTACGCAGCTTGCCCGCGGTCGAATTTCTGTGGTTGATATTACAACATGTGTTACCCAAAGGATTACGGCGAGTACGAGACTATGGCTTACTGCGAGGCAATGCCAAAAAGCTACGGCAACAAATCCAACTGATGTTGGCTGTCGCAGGTGCAGTGTTCCCCATGTTACCTGAGGTCAAACGTACCTTAGCCGTGCGCTATTGCCCTTGCTGCCATCAAGCTATGCATTTTATAGGTGTTCATATGCGTCATCGACCGACAGGCGCTAATATCACCGCTTAAGGCGAGAAGTATAAGGATAACGGGTTAACCAAACTGAATGAGGACTCGATAACAGCTTGATGAACAAGTGATAAAAATATTAGCTCGTTCGCTAAGGGCGGGTCATGTCTGCAAAAAAGTCTCTTTCAAAGTACGACCTTAGCACCCTCAAATTCTCAATCAGCTATTTGCATAATAAAGTGTCAACAACCAGCATCGGGCTTGTTCAACACTTGGGATAAGGTCGCGGCTACGCGCGGCCTATCCTTATTTGTTAGCACACTAGATTTCGCTGAGCTCCATTTTCATTTGAGCCTTTAATGCTTCTCGGCGACTCACTACTTTATAGCCACTTTCACTCAAGCGAGTTTGATATGGAGCTATAGTTTAATTATCAATGAGATACTCAAGTATTCCCATAAATTTAATAGGTCATCCACGGATGGACTTGAACAACATCCGTGTTTAACTGCCTCTTCGCCTTCCGTAACTCTTGTTTATCAATTTAGAGCCTTCACAGTGTCGGTGAGTTAATGCCATGGCAAGCCTGTATAGGCGAATATCAGCAAACACTAAGGCCAACAGTAAATTTTCTTTTAAATTAAAAAAGTGATCCAAGCGAATATAAAAATGGCCGAGGATAAGCTCGGCCATGATTTGTTCTATTAAGCGTAAAACGGGCTGGTTTAGTAGAATTTCTTCAGGTAGCTTGCCGCATATTTTTGCAGTTTTCGGTTCGAACTTGTGGTCGCAATATTTTCAATCACGTCGCGGTAATCTGCGTTGCCTGAACTGGCTAGGGCTTTTGCCATGTTGGCATAGGTATCGATGGCGAGTTTATCATCGGCCATTAAGCGTGGTGTTTTCAATTCGTTACTGAGTACGGCTAGGATAAAGTCATCGTACTGACGATCATCCATGATGCGTTTAGCCGCCAGGCGCATTAACTCTAAATCATCGCTGCGTAGGGCATTGGCACAGGCATTATTTTGCTGACTTTGGTCGGCAGCATATTGGCTTTTATCACCAAGAATGGTATTCCACTTTTTATATTGCGCTAGATTTTCATTGGCTTGAGATGCGTATTTTTTGAGTTTTTTGTGATAGTTGCCATTCACAATGCTGTTGATGGTTTCGCTGTACTTGTCGTTACCCGAGTAGGCTAAGCCTTTGACTAACCAAGCACTGTAGTCGATGGCATTTTTTTCAGTCGCTTGGGGCAAAGATGCGAGTAGCTTTGCTTCGAGCACGTCGTAAATCGCAGGATCGGATAACCCTGCAAGGCTTAACGATTCGATGGCTTGCTTCTGTTTAAACTCGTTGTCGCCCTTAAAGACTTCTTGATAGGTTTCTACCGTGTATTCTTTGGCAAACAGTGGTGCGGTTAATAAACTGATGCTCAGCAGCATCCCTGCAAACAGTGGTTTCATTGCTATGTCCTTGTGTGGGTTTTAGGTGTTATCTAGTCCAGCGTTTAAAAATCAGCGAGGTATTAATGCCGCCAAAGGCGAAATTATTACTCATGACATAATCTGTGTCGATCGGGCGCAGTTCGTTACGGATATAGTCCAAATCGGCGCACTGTGGGTCGATATTCTCAAGATTGAGTGTTGGCGCAAACCAGCCCGCATTCATCATCTCAATACTCACCCAAGCTTCTAGCGCGCCGCATGCGCCTAAGGTGTGGCCTGTGTAGCTTTTAAGGGATGATATTGGCATGTTAGTGCCAAATACCGCGTGGGTCGCGTGACTTTCGGCGATATCACCACGGTCGGTGGCTGTGCCGTGGGCGTTCACATAACCTATGGCGCTAGGCTCAAGCTGCGCATCTTTGAGGGCCAATCTGATGGCGATCTCCATGGTCTGGGCATTCGGTTGAGTGACGTGTTGACCGTCTGAATTTGTGCCAAAACCGACTAGCTCAGCATAAATTTTTGCACCACGCGCCTTAGCGTGTTCTAGCTCTTCGAGTACTAGGGTACAGGCGCCTTCGCCAATGACGAGGCCATCGCGATCTGCATCGAAGGGGCGTGGCGTGAGTTCGGGCGTCGAGTTTTTAGTGCTGGTGGCAAACAGGGTATCGAACACCACAGCTTCGGTGGGGCAAAGTTCTTCACCGCCGCCCGCCAACATTAAGGTTTGCTGACCGTATTTGATGGCTTCATAGGCGTAACCTATGCCTTGGCTACCCGAAGTGCATGCGCTGCTGGTGGTGTGAATTCGGCCCTTTAAGCCGAAGAAGACGCCAACGTTCACCGCTGTGGTGTGTGCCATCATGCGGATATAGCTAGTGGCGGTGACGCCCGACATATCGCCCGTTTTCAGCATATCGCCAAAGGCGGTAATAGGATCGGTACTGCCAGTGGATGAACCGTAGGCGATGCCCATTACACCCGAGGATACGATAGGGTCATCCAACAACCCCGCATCAATTAAAGCAAGCTCACTGGCGCGGGTTGCCATGATAGAAACCTTGCCCATGGAACGAATTTTCTTGCGTGAATAATGGCTTGGCACTTCAAAGTCAGTAATAGGCGCGGCTAAACGGGTGTTGAGTCCGTCGTATCTATCCCAGTCACTCATAGTGACGACGCAGTTTTCCTGCGCCTTAAGGCTCGCGGCAATAGTCGGCCAATCATGGCCTAGTGCGGTAATCCCGCCAATGCCTGTGATGACCACTCGCTTACCTAAGCGTGTTTGATTTGTCGCCTCGCTCATTTAGATCATGCCTCCATTGACCGATATCACTTGGCGAGTGATATAGGCTGCATCGTCAGACATTAAAAATGCGGCTAAGGCTGCGATTTCATTGGGTTTACCCATACGGCGCATTGGCACTAATTGCTCGACCATATCCTTAGGAATATCGGCCACCATGTCGGTTTCTATCAAGCCCGGGGCGATACAGTTGACGGTGATTTTGCGTTTTGCCAGTTCTAATGACAGTGCCTTAGTCGCGCCGATAATGCCAGCTTTGGAGGCGCTGTAATTCACTTGTCCACGGTTGCCCGCGATCCCAGATACCGAGGCTAAGGTGATGATACGTCCACCTTTGCGGCCTTGTACCATAGGCATCACGCAGGGATGGATGACATTATAAAAACCGTCCAAGTTAGTGTGGATCACGCTGTCCCATTCGCTTTCTGTCATAGCGGGAAAGGCGGTATCGCGGTTGATGCCGGCATTGAGGATCACGCCGTAATAGGCACCATTGGCCTCGATGTCGGCTTCGATAGCGGCTTTAACGGCCGCGCGTTCGGCGACATCAAATTTGAGCAGGCTCACATTGACTCCAAGCGCGCGGATTTGCGCCGCAGTGTCATCGGCCGCTGCTTGGTTGCTGTGGTAATGCAGTGCGATATCTAAGCCTGCTTGCGCCAGTTTTAGGGCGATGGCTTTACCTATGCCGCGGCTCGAACCTGTGACTAATACTCTGTTATTCATTTGTTTTCTCCACCCCATTTTATCTTTAGGAGTCGGTATGGGGTTGCATGTATTTATGGTAAAAGGCTGCTTGCTAAGGCGCTTAATCTAACGCTTTTTATCGACAGGCTAATTCAGTTTGCTGCGATTACATGGTCTCAGCATGCTCTCAGCATTGCCTCGATATTAGTGTCTAAGTCAGTGCCCAAGGCTTCTATTGCCCGCGTCTTGATTTCCATCAAGGTAGGCTTGCGTGTCCTGAGGTTGGAACACATTCACATTGGCTGTAGCCACTAAGATTTTCTCTTGATCGCTTCCGGCTTCGGGCAGCAGATAAATCTGGCAATCGAATACCGCTAATCCCGACTCCTCTTGATAGAGGCGGTTTACCTGGGTGCGATAGGTGCGCCCGAGTTCATATTGCTTGGCATGTAGCGCTAATTTGCGCGACCCCAACAGAAAACCCACGCGGATTTTATCATTGCGCAGCTTAGCTTCTACTCCGGCCAGTGCGGCAATACTTTGGGCCATATATTCGATACCCACATAATTGGGTACGGCTTGATGTTTATCGTCGAAATAGGGGCTTTGGGTTGTGATAGTGACTTCGGTAACTAAAGTATCGCGTTGATAAGAGATGATCTTATCGACCAAGATCATCGGCGCCCTGTGGGGGATGAAATCGGCAATATCCTGCTCGGCAAAGGGTAAATTGAATTGAATAAAGGGCATCATTTTAGGCCTCGTTACGGCAAAAAATCAGGCTGGCATTGCTGCCGCCAAAGGCGAAGGAATTACTCATCACATAATTAAGTGCGCCTTTTGCGGCGACTTGATGGCGTTCGACTAAGGCAATGGACGGATCCTGTGGATCGACTTGTCCGTCCCATTGATGGGGCGGCAGGGCTTGGCTGTGATTATGTGCCGAAAGCAATAAATAGCAGAAGGCGGCTTCGATTGCGCCAGCGGCACCTAAGGTATGGCCGACTAAGGGTTTGGTCGAGCTGCAGGGTGGTGTGTTCACGCCAAATACTTCAACCACAGCGCGGCTTTCCATCGCATCATTTTTAGGGGTGGCTGTGCCGTGCAAGTTAATGTAACTAATGTCTTGTGCCGCAATATTCGCATCTTGCAAAGCCGCTTGCATGGCGGTGATTGCGCCTGCGCCTTCGGGGTGTGGCGCCGAAATATGATGGGCATCGCTCGACTCACCAATGCCAGCCAGCATGACATCGGACTCGCCCGCCGTTAGCACGAATAAGGCTGCGCCTTCGCCGATATTGATGCCATCACGGTTGATACTAAAGGGATTGCAGTGGCCTTTGGATACAGATTCCAAAGCATTAAAACCATTAACTGTGAGTTGGCACAAACTGTCGACACCGCCAACAATCACCATGTCGCAGAGGTTAGCGCTGAGTAAACGTTTGGCACTGGCAAAGACTTTGGCGCTGGAGGAGCAGGCGGTTGAAATCGTGTAGCAAGGGCCATCTAGCTCAAAATATTGGCGCAAAAAGTCGCTAGTGCTGCCGAGTTCCTGCTGGAAATAGTGGTAATCCGCCGGAAAGTGGCCGTGTTGATTGCGATAGCTTAGGGCCGCTTCACCTTTAGATATGCCAGAGGTGCTGGTGCCTAACACAACGCCAATGCGGGCATGACCCAAATCCCGTTTCGCTTGTTCAACTGTGGCGGCAATTTGCTGCGCCGCGCATAGGAGTAACTGGTTATTGCGGCAATCGAACTGAATGAGCTTTGCAGGAATCGCCGGCAGCGCAGCCGTTACTGGCGCAACTAAGGTTGGGTGCTCGAACAGGAGTGTGTCACTGCGCTGCATCGCGCTGGTATCACCCGCGATCAGGCGGTCTAAAACCTGCTGGGGATCTTGCCCTAGCGGGGTACACAATCCAATCTGTGTAATGGCTACTCTGTTCATCATAGCGTATCGTTTTTTTACCATGGCACAGCGAAGTGCGGGTGTTAAAAGGTTAAATAGGTTCGATTTCTAGCTCAAACTTGGCCTGTGGCATAGTTAAGCTGATGTGGGCTTGCCATAGGGCGTCGCCGACATTTTGTTGATAACGAATTTGCACCACATGGGTTTGCAGGGCGCTTTTACTGATCAAGGTATCTTGGCTATAGATCTGGCGACAGGACGAAGTGTTAACAAGTGAGTCTCCAGCCGCATCACAAAGGCCAGTCACTAAATGGCCACCTTCCAAATGGGCGCGAATACTCTGCTCAGGCCAATAGATCAGTTGCATCATCGCCATTAAATACTCGGCTTTAAAATTGTCGCCCAGCAGCACACTTTGCTCACTGCTGAGTGTATTCCCATCATAAACCAAGGTAAACAAAGCTTGTCCGAGTGGCGCTAAACCCACGAGCGTCATGCGCTCGCCCTCTAATTCCAATTGAGTGAGCAGTTCGTGGGATTCTTTGCCCACTTTAATACTGACTTTTTGGCTAAAGGACTGGGGTGAAGATACGCCAGTATTGCTGTCGGTTTGCTGACTCGCCATGATGGCGGGCTTAGTTGTAGACTCAGTCGCGGGCTGTATCCTAGGCTGAGTCAACGGCTTATCGGTCGCGGGAGCAAAGTCATGGGGCAGTGGAGCCAAACAATAACGCATATCCTTAGTGAGCCCGACACAGGTCTGCCTGAACAGCAGTTCACTACAGCCCGTCAGCCCAAGGCTTGCGAGCAGCAGGGCGGTGATCACTAACCATTTAGCGTTAAGGTTTAGCGGCATGCGGTTAGACCTCTGCGAATGCTGGAGTGGCGGCTGGGTTTCGGCACAGTTCGACTATCATGTTCAGGCGGCGCTCCGAGTCTTTAACGAAGGGGTTATTCGTATCCCAAGCATAGCCCGCCAGAATAGAACAAATCATCTGCTTGATACGCTCGTTCGGTTCTTCATAGAAGATCACGTCCTGAAAGCGGCCATCATACCAAGCTTGCACATAGGTACGAAAGGCATTCACGCCCTGCATCAAAGGCGTTGAGTAATCGGCTTGCCAGTCAACCGTTTCGCCATTGAGTTGTTTCGTCAGGCATTTTGCTGCCATAGACGCCGATTGCATGGCGATAGTCACACCGGAGGAAAATACCGGGTCGAGGAACTCACCCGCATTACCCAATAGCGCGAACTTGTCGGTTGCAAGGCGTGACACATTGGCGGAATAACCTTTGAGCGTGGCGCATTCCTGTACCACTTTAGCGTTTGCCAGCAGGGCTTTTAACCCAGGCTCTTCATTGACTATGCTCATCAATTGTTGCTCAAGCGAACCCTGTAAACGCTCAAGTAACTGCGGCTCAGCCACCACGCCGAGTGAACAACGGCCATTGCTAAAGGGAATAAGCCAATACCAAATGTCTTTATGTTCAGGGTGGACGCTGATCAAAATCTTATTACGATCGAAGCTAGCATCGCTGATGTTGTCTTCTACATGGGTGAAGATAGCGCTGCGCGGTGGCAGGCAAGACGGACTTTCTAAGTTGAGCAAGCGGGGTAATACGCGACCAAAACCACTGGCGTCGAGCACATATTGGGCATTGATTTGATAAAGCTCGCCCTGTTCATTACGCACCGTTAAGCGTGGGTTCTCAGTTAAATCGATCGCCTCGACCGTTTCGCCGTAGTGGATGTCGACCCCTTGGCTGTGGGCGGTATCGGCTAACAGTTTATCGAAACTGGCGCGCTGCACTTGAAACGTGGTGCCCGGCCCAGGAGTAAATTTATCGGTAAAATCGAAGGTGGTGTAAGTTCCATTGCGACGAAAGGCGGCGCCATTTTTATGTTGGAATCCAGCGGCATTGAGCGCATCTAACATACCTGCTTCTTCAATAAACTGCATGCAGCAGGGCAGTAAACTTTCGCCGATGGAGAAGCGAGGAAAATGCTGTTTTTCTAACACAAGCACGCGCTTGCCTTGCTGGTGTAGCAGGCTGGCAGCGATGGCGCCCGAAGGCCCTGCGCCGATAATGGCCACATCGACATCAAGTGAATTTGGTATAGCTGATAAATCGTGAACCTGTGTAGACATGTAAAATACGTTCCTTGTAGTCATCAGGACTTTTTTGTCGTTAGAAGCTGATTGGTGGTTAAAGCCAGTGTTGTGGTCAAAATCAACGGCGAAAGTAAAAAGGTAAACCCTATGCCCAGTGATAGGGTTAAGCCAAAGTAGTGAATCGCTTGGGTCTGGCTAAAGGCAAGTAAACCAAAGGCCAATAGGGTCGAGCAGGCGGACATAAACACCGCCATCATCACTGCCTTGCCGTGGTTCTGGGCTGAAGCAAAAAACAAGCTGTAGTCTATCCCAATCCCGAAAACTAAAATGAGCGCGAGTGCATGGAACAGACTCAGTGGTGAGCCCGTTAAGCCTAAGGTTGCGAGCGTGAGCAAGGCCGCAAGGGCTGGCACGGCAACCACAACCGCCGCTTTTTTAAAGCCGAAATTCAGGCTAAACAACAAGAGTGCGATGCCAAGTGCAAGGGCTAACAGCTTTAGGGTTAACAATCGGTAATGGCCCATGACGGCTGAAATGTCCGCCACCTTATCGATAAGTTGTACGCTTTCATCATGGGCAAAACGCGCCTTAAGGGTATCTATTTGCTGAATGCCGCCAAGGAGAATTATTGCTCCATAATCAGCTCCATAATCGGCACCCTGATCTGCTCCATGCTCAGCGCTCGCCTCATCATCATTTAGCGCGCCATTACTGACTGGCCAGTTAGCCTCATTCGGCGCGAGCCACAGCGGCGCGAGTTGCTTGCCGGCCCCTAGCGTAAAGAATGCAGCAGGCGTGATGTACTCTGTTTTCGCGGCCAAATAGGCGGCTTGCAGTTCTGGCTTTAGATTTTCATCCAAACCAAGGCTTGTGAGCACAGTATCTATCTGAGTTTGATAGATTTCGCCCTGTAAGCGGTAAGCCGTGTCTTGTTTTCGATGGCTGGGCAGATAACGGCTAAGGCTGACATAGTTGCCTAACTCTTGGTTTGTTATGGCGGTATCAAGCATGGGTGACACTCGCTCAAGCTGTTGCAGCAGCGCTTCTTCGCTCGGTGCGCGCACCAATAAGAATTGATTGTCTGTGCCGCCACTGAGTAACTGGCGTAGCTGGTTTTCTGGCTCAGTCACGCTCGCAGGGCTTTGTTGCAAATGGCGAATATCGTCATCGACGGTTAACTTTGTTACGCCGCCCAGACACCACACCACTATCACTAAAGCAAACATGCCCATGCCTAACGGCGTGGTAAATCGTTTCGATAACTGAATGAGACAGGCAAGGTAAGTCCCCGCGAGCGCTAACGGGCGGGAGCCTGCGGGTAAGCGACTGCCGGCTAACAGTGGATAGGCGAGAATGAGGGTGAGATAGGCCCCAAGTAAACCTGCGGCGCAGAAGATGGCGACTTGCTGCATGCCGGGAAACGGCGCTAAACCTATGCCGACGTAAGCCAGGGCGCTGGTGATAAAGGCGAGTGTCACCGTTGGGAAGATATACGCCACTGTGGCCTTTGCGCTCCGCTCTGTATCGCTTAAGCGCTCGCAGTAAAAATGAAAACTGTAGTCGATGGCAATGCCAATCAAGCTAGTGCCAAACACTAAGGTGAGTAAATGCAGCTCGCCAAACACACTTAAGGTAAAAGTCACTGCGAGCAACAGCCCGCTGGAAATAGTGACAATCGCCAACAGTAGCGGCATCACTGAGCGAAACGCCAACCAGACTAAGGCTATCACCCCAAGTAAGGATGCTAGGCCGAGGATCGATATTTCACTCTTAGCCGTTTGCGTTGCCGCAAGGGCATGAAACAGGGCGCCAGCTTTGAGCACGGTAATATCTGGGTAGCTTTGTTTAACGGCATCCAATCCTTGGGTTAATGCCATCATCTGCGCTAATTGCGCATTGGGATTAAAAGCGCTTTCTCGCCCTTTTGCCATGACGACCGCGGCAACATTATCGCCTTGATTCGCGAGCAGTATCCCTTGGCTGGCTCTGACTTTTGAACTCGGCGCGAGGGCGAGTAAATTGGCTGGGAATAACAGCAGCGGATCTTGGGCGAGCAAGTTGCTATTGGCGTAACTAAAGGCGTTGTAAAGCTGCGCCGTGGCCGCCTCAATCAGACTTTCAATATTTTGGCTGGCTAACGCTTCAGCTTGCGGCGCTGTCAGTAATTTAAATCTGTGGGGAAAATAGAATTGCCCTAGCTCTTCACCGAGCTGTATATCGGCGCTGCGGATATCCGTTAGCGCGCCTTGCTTACCCCTTGCAACAAGGTCATCTTCAAGCGTTTGCATCAACAGTTTTGCCGCAGCGATTGCTGTGGTTTCGTTCTTGGCGACAAGTGCAATATAGACTTGGTCGGCGAGCGTCGCTTCTACTTGGTTAAGGGCGCGCTCTGTGAGTTTGTCTTGCTGTAAATGCGGCAGCATGGCGAGAATATCGCTCTGCACCCGTGCGCCGTTTTGCCACAGTTGCAGCGTCCACAGACTTGCTGACAGCATCAATAGCAACCAAACGACGAGGCGCCACTTAGGGGAAGATTGCATCAAAGCTTGATTGGCGCGCGCGGCGAAGTTGGAGGCCATTGCTAAGGTTTACTCGCCTCACCAGCCAACGCATACTGCGCTAATTCGGCTTCGCTGAGTGTGCCTTGGGAAAGTGCACTAAAGTCGATGCGGGTCATATCCTGTGGGCTCACATTCGGCGCGGCGCTCAGCAGCACTAAGGACTGCAACACATCGCTACCCTCTAACACCATATTGGCGATGGCTTTTTTCATTAAGGGATCTTTGGGCGTCAGGCCTAATTGCCATTGGCCGTCTGGGCTTAACTTTTCTGTGTTTAACTTGTCTGTAATGAGGAAGTGCAGCTCGAAGTTTTCGCTTAAACCGGAAATATCACCGCCGAGCATAGCACGCACTAGGCTGGGCAATAAATCGCCCATAGCGGCGGCGCTCGCCGAGGCATCGGCCTTGCTGACCTGCACTCGACCTTGGCTATCACGCTGGATCAGTTGCTTATCTTTTAAAATCAGTAGGGATTCGAAGGGTTTTATCTGTTGCCAGATCAGCCCTTGGGTTTGATCGAAGATAAACTGACCTTGGCTGATTAACGGCTTTTTGAGCACCTTTAACAGCCGAGATTGCACAAAGTGACCTCGCACCGTTTTGCCCAAGTTAAGTTTTTGGCTTAAGGCGACAAGCTGCGCAGTATCTGCACTTTGGCTAAAGAGTGTTTGATAAGCGCCGGGCGCGGCTAAGGTTTCAGCCTTGAGTGGCAGGCTTATCAAAGCAAAAGCTAAGCAGAGAAATAATGCACACTTTGTCAGTACAGGATTATTCGCCAGCACAGAGCTCTTGGCTAGTACTGAGTTCATTAGTCTTCAACCTTAGCGAGCAGGGTGGCGATTTTGTCACGGAACACATCTGGGGTAACAAAGCACAATTCTTGGGTGCTCATATCGACCGCCGCTTGAATGGTATAACCCTTAGTGATGCGCGCACCGGTTTCGACATCGCGAATTTGATAATTGATCTTTAAGCGGTTTTCCCACTCAACTAACTCGGCGCGCACTGTGATTTTTTGCTCGAAGGTGCTGGCTTTGACGTACTTAATCTGCAAATCGATAATCGGCCACGCATAGTTGGATGCTTGCATTTGGCGGTAGTTGTAGCCCAACTGATCGAGCAGTTTGCAGCGGGCTATTTCGAAATAACGCAGGTAATTGCCATGCCAAGTAATCCCCATAGAATCCACATCGTGGAAGGGAATTTGCATTTCCATATCGATAGTGAGCAATGATTTCATCGGCACACTTCCCATTCGCCTGCTTGGATTTTAGCTATGGTTTGGCGCAGCACGGCTTCAAGCGGCCTATCTTCGATTAAGGTTTCAAAATCGGCGCGCACTTGAGCGAGGGTTTTCGCCAATGAGGGGGTGAGCGAGGCTTCGCTCAGCTCATTTTGGGCGATACGCAGTCCAATACCTTGAGTCATGGCGAGCAAGGCTGCTGCCGCGACTTGTTCGGTCAATTGCAGCACGCGCATACAATCGCGGGCGGCGATAGTGCCCATGCTCACCTTGTCTTGGTTGTGGCATTCGGTCGAGCGAGAGAACACGCTGGCGGGCATAGTGTGCTTGAGCGCTTCTGCCGTCCAAGCCGACACGCCAATTTGTACCGCTTTAAAGCCGTGATTAATCGCGCGGCGCGGACCGGTTGAGCCGGATAAGTTCGCAGGTAAGCCATTGTTAAACTTAGGGTCCATCACGAGTGCCATTTGGCGATCGATAAGATCGGCCAAGTTGGCCACAGTATTCTTGAGTGAATCCATCGCAAAGGCTATATGGCCGCCGTAGAAATGACCGCCGTGGAGAATATGCTCGCCTTCGCCGTCGACAATCGGGTTGTCGTTGGCGCTGTTGACTTCGGTTTCGATAAACTGACGCATAAACGGCAGGGCATCCTGCAACACGCCGATAATGTGCGGTGCGCAGCGGATGGAATATCTGTCCTGCAGACGATCAGAATTACGTGGATGTTCGTGGTGATTCAAATCTTCACGGATCCAAGTGGCGATTTGGTTTTGCCCTGGATGCGGTTTGGCGGCAAATAAGATTTCATCAAAATGGTTCGAGTTGCCTTTTAGGGTTAACGAGGCCATGGCGGTAATGCGACTACTCAAGCGAGCAAGATATTGCGCGCGATCAAAGGCTAAGCAGGCCAAGGCCGTCATTACTGCGGTGCCGTTCATCAGGGCTAAGCCTTCTTTTGGACGCAGGACATGCGGGATGATGTTGAGCTTAGCGTACACAGCTTGAGTCGCTTGGCGCTCACCTTGGTAAATCACTTCGCGCTCACCGACTAACACGGCGGCTAAATACGACAGCGGTGTTAAATCCCCGCTGGCGCCGACCGAACCTTCCTCTGGGATCACTGGCACTATGTTGAGATTCAGCAAGGTTTCGATGCGCTTTAATAGCTCATAGGTCACGCCAGATTTGCCAATGGCTAAGGAGTTTAAACGGCAAGCCATCACAGCGCGGGCCTGCATTATGCTTAAGGTCTCGCCTAAACCGCAGCCGTGGAAGCGGGTTAAATGCAGTGGTAACTCGTGGACCAGATCTAAGCTCACATTGACTGTGCAAGAGTCGCCATAACCTGTGGTTACCCCATAGACCACGCCTTCTTCGTGCAGCAGGCTATCGATAAAGCGCGCACCTTTTTGGATATATTCTTGATAATCCGCATCGTCACAGAGCTTGACTGGCGCGCCCTTGGCGACGGCAACCACTTGTTCTAAGGTGAGAAATTGACGGCCGAACTCAACAGTCTGTAGGTCTGATTGACTCTCGGAGTCGGCTGCTTTGGTGTGGCTCATGAATGCTGTGTCCTGTCTGTCTTATGATCCAGCTCTGGGATCGGCGATGATTCTGAAGTTGTCGGTAACGGATTAGGCTGTACTAAATGCGATGGGGCGCGTTGCAGCTCGCTGTCTTTGCGCCAAAAATCGAAGAAGTTAAACCATTGCAAAGGCTCGCGTCTGGCAAAGTATTCTAAACGTTCGCTGTAGCGGTTCACGGCCTGCTGTAATCTGTCCATTCTGCCCGCTCTTGGGCCTTTCAGTGTTTCGGCGAAGCGTTCTAAATGCACCCGATAACGCCCTTGTTCCCGCAGGCAAAACATTAAAAACACTGGGCAATCGAGTAAGCCCGCCAAAATAAACGGCCCTTGTGGAAACGCGGCATCTTGGCCCATAAACGGCGCATACATGACGCGGCCTTGGGTATTCGATGAGGTTCTATCGCCCGCAATCACCACCAGTTCACCGTCCTCAATTTTTTGCTGTAACAGCATAGACGTTGCAGGATTCAGCTCGGTCACTTGAATAAGATTGAGCGTGCTATCTGGGTTTAACTGTTTGAGTACTTTATTAAAATTTTCCGCATGGCTAGTTAGCACCATGACGTTGACTTTGACTTTGCGCTGGTGGATGGAAATGGCGCGGCAAAGTTCTAAATTACCCAGGTGCGACACTAATAACACCGCGCCTTTGCCGCTTTCGAGCTGCTCGGCCAGCACTTGGCGGTCGGGGAAATCCACTTGGCTCAATTGGATGCGATCGCACCAGGCATCGATTCTATCGAGTGCGGCATTGCCAAAGGCTAAAAAGTGATTCAGGCTATCGCGCCAGCCTACAGGCTGATTGAGCTTAGGGTGTTGCGGCTCAAGTATTTGCACGCGGCGCAGAAAATCTAACGAGGCTTCACGGGTGACTTTGCCTGTGAGGAAAAAATAGCAAATCACCGGATACATAATGGCGCGGCACAACCAATGACCGCCAAAGCGATAGCTCTCGGCTAACAGTTTGATGCCCCAGTAACTGCCACGCTCCTTCATGCCAGACCAATGGGTGGCTGAAGTTGATGATGTTGCTGACGAGCAATGGGAAGTTTGCACGGCTTGTTGCTGCGATTTACGCTTCAATAGCCAAGGCAGGCGTTTGAGCATACCGAAAAACAACTTAGTGTGCAGCTTAGTGATGCGCACATTATCGGCCACAGCTTGAAAGTGACTGACGCCGCCTTCGGGATAAATCACCTTAGTCGGCTGGAATAGAATCTCCACCCCTTGCCAGTAGAGTTTAACCAGGATTTCGATATCAAAATCCATTCGCTCCGTTAAGGCTTGCTGGCACAGTAATCGCTCGGTGGCGGCCAGCGGATAAACGCGAAAGCCACACATAGAATCTTGAATATCAAAGCTTAAGGTTTCGACCCATACCCAAAAATGGGTTAGGTAACGGCCATAAAGCCTGCCCTTAGGTACAGATTCATCGTACTCAGGCTTACCCGAAATCAGCGCATCGGGTTTAGCTTGTGCCCTTGCTAACATAGCCGGAATATCAGCGAGATTATGTTGACCATCGGCATCGACCTGCAGCGCATGACTAAAGCCATCGCGGTAGGCACGGCGCAGCCCTGTCATCACAGCGGCGCCCTTACCACGATTGTACGGATGCAGCAGTAAAGTCACCCAAGGATAGGTTTGGGCTAAGGATTGCAGTAGATAACGGGTTTCGTCATTGCTGCCATCATCAATTAAATAACAGGGCAGATTAAATTGGGCCAGTTCAGCCAAGGTCTGGGCAATCGCGGCGCTGTGATTGTAATTGGGGATCACTAAGGCGAGTTTGATGGGCACCGACTCAACGAGGTCGCTGGGAGGCGTTAGCACTGACTTGCCTCATCGCCATTGTTGGTAGCAGATTTGCTGTTAACGGGCGTGCTATCAAAGGCGATACGGCCCGACGCGTAGCGGTTGTCACCATCGCTATAGGCGAAGGTGAGTTTTGCCTTAGCGGCATTATTGCTAATGCTTAAGGTGACTTCTTGGCCCGGCAGTATGAGTTGCTGAAACTTAAGCACTTCTAAGTTAGCGACCGCCTCTGAATAACCGAAATGTTGGCAGCCTAAACGCACCGCCCAATCTAATTGCGTCACGCCCGGCAACACGGCCTGTTCGGGGAAATGGCCGTTAAAATACTCAAGGTCGGCCGCCACTAACAGACGTAATTCAATGTTATCAATGCCGATATCGGAATGCAGGATCGGCGGTAAACTCGATTTAATCATGATCAAATAACTCGACTAACTGTGCAGTGACACGCTTACCCTGAGTATTAAGCGGTAAAATATCGGGATAACGCCAGCGGCGTGGCAGGGTGACGCGCTCAAATTGGGTCAGTAAATGTGCTTTTAGGGCATTGTTAATACTGAGTTTGCCCTGTTCTTGCAGCACGTTTTTACCGAGTTCTGACAAGGTCACCACTGCGCCAAGTTGGGATTTAAACTGTGGCAGCACGACTAGTGCAGCTTGCTCAACGTAGGCGTGGCTGCACATGAGGGTTTCCATTTGCGCTAGCGACAGACGCTTCTCTTCAATCTTAACGATGCGATCGAGTCGGCCTTTGAGCCTAAACTGGCCATTCTCGGTTGGTTCGATTTTATCTTCGCAGCGTAGCCATTCATCGTCGGCCAAATAGGGCGATTTCAGCAGCAAGGCGCCGTCGGTCGGATCTTGATCTATTGAGATGCGGTCAAACACTTGCCAAGGTTCATCGGCCTCATGCTGACGGCGATAGGCGATGCCGCCCGTTTCTGTGCTACCAAAGATTTCGATGGGCAGATGACCATAGCACTGGTTGACGCCTTTGGCCGCGACAAAACTTAATGGGCCGCCAGAGCTAAAAACTAAGCTCGGTGAGCGCAGTTGCCGCTCGTGCTCTAGCGCTTTAGGCAGGCGCGATAACTGGGCAGGGCTACTGATCAAACACAGGTTTGGCAGCAAGGCAGTGTAATAACTTAGGGTTTCTGGGTATTCAATTTGTTCGCTTAAAAACGGTCGACTGGCGGCGAGCGGCCACAAAATCTTGAATAATAGACCGTAAATATGCTGGTGGGAAACCGTGGATACCACACTGCAATGGGGCAAATGCTCGGCAAAAGTATGTTCGAGTACAGACACTTCGACATCTAACTGTTCGAGTGTTTTACGGATCGCCTTAGGTTCGCCGCTGCTGCCAGAGGTAAATAGCACTAACTCGCCGATAGCCTCGCTCGCGGGCCAAGGTTTGTTGGGCAGGCTCAGTTCCTTTTTCAGCAGCACAAAAGCTTGGCATTCGCACAAAGGCTTGTCTGACAATATGCCATCAAACTGGTGGGTTAACTCGCTCAAGGTGCCGGTTTGGGTGTTCGGTGGCAGGATAATTTCTTTGCCCGCTAACAGCGCGGCACATAATCCGACGGCAAACAGATCGCTGGTATCACTCGCGAGCAGCCATTTTTTCTCGGGCGCGGCGAGCAGTTGCTCGTAAAAATACGCCACCTGATTGGTAAATAATGCACCTGTGACTATGTCGTGGTGATTAAAGCTGATCAGTTGTTGGGCAAATGGCCCTTGGGTTAACCAGTTTTTGAGTAGCTGTGTCATGTTTTCTTCAACCAAAAGCTGCGATATAACCATTCCCCACCGAGGAGCAGTCCCATGAGTACGTATGCAATCAAACCGTTATACAAGGTCCAGGTTGCTAAGCTAGTAAAGCCAGCGGTATAAGCCGCCATAGAGCCATTTAAGATAAATAAGCCGCACCAAAGTAGGGTGACTTTTTTAAGATACGGAATGGCTTCATCCGGTAAATCGGGTTCTTTCAAGCGGGCTAAACGCTCTATCATGCATGGGCCAGTGTGCAGTGAATAACTGAACAGAGCCAGCATAGTCAGATTTATCACTACTGGGTAATACAAAAGCCAGTCGCTGCGCTTGGCAAGATAACTGCCTGCCGTAAGCGCAATCCCCACCAACAGGGGCAATACTAGCGTCTTAACCTTTTGCTTTTGTAGCATTAACCGCACAATTAGCAATACACACAGCACGAGCGCTATGGTGCCAGCAGGCAAATAATTCAGCCCGAAATACACGGCAACCGGATAGGCCAGCAATGTGAGGGCGGTTAAGACTTGTAGCAAGGCGCGCATTAGTCTTTAACTAAACCTTCGATGGCATTCACCACATCGTTGACTGTGCGAACGGATTTAAATTCATCGGGTTGGATCTTTTTACCCGTCAGTTGCTGCAGCTTGATCACTAAGTCGACGGCATCAATACTGTCGAGATCGAGCTCTTCATACAGGTTGGCCTCAGGCGTAATCGCCTCGGCCTCAATTTCGAATTCGTCCACTAAAATAGTGGTCAGCATAGCGAGGATTTGTTCACGATTTTGCATATTCCTCTCCTATGGACGCTGTGATTCGATAAAGCTAGCTAAGCTGGCAACACTGTGAAAATGGGCCTTAGTGGCATCCGAATTAGCCTCGATTTTGACATCAAATTTTTTCTTGATGGCTAAGCCGAGTTCGAGGGCGTCGATTGAATCTAAGCCTAGACCTTCGCCAAAGAGTGGCGCATCGGTTTCAATATCATCAATACTGACGTCTTCAAGATCGAGACAGTCGATGATTAACTGCTTTATTTCATTGTTTAAGTTCATAATTATTTTCGAGTTGTTGTTTATAGTAGTGTTCAAGATCCCGCGTCAGCTGCCGGGCCATTTTTGCATGCTCACCTAAAGCCGCTTGGTACTTCTGGTAAGAAACTGTTGCGCCGATTTCAACGGCCATTCCCATGGTTTGCCTTGGGATCTCATACCAAGGTTGCTCCTTTGTCAAACCACGCACATTGGTACGCAGCACCACAGGTAAAATATCTGCTTCGGCCCTTAAGGCAATGTTGGCTGCGCCGCGGGCAAAGTCGTTAATGGTCGCGCCGACAACCGTGCGTGTGCCCTCGGGGAAGATAATTAAATTGGTGCCCCTCGCGAGCACTTCGCGGCAATCCTCTAGCATAAGTTCGGCGCCGCGATTGGGAATATAACCCGCGCAGGACACGACACCACGCAAAAACGGATTACGCCATAAACCTTGTTTGACTATGCAGCCCGCATTGGGCATGAGGCTTATCAACACGACGACATCCACTAAGCTGGGATGATTGGCGATAACGATAACGCCTTTTGCGTCGTGTAATTGTTGTGCTCTGTGGGTGCTAACGTGGATCACGCCCGCCCAAGTGAGCATGGCGACAAAGCCTTTGAACATCAGATGCACGGCCTTTTGGACTCGAATAATCCGCGCCTCGGGTGTGCCTGGCCAAAAACGCAGCAAAGGCAAAATGGTCAAGGAGCTTAATAAGCCGCCTAAGCCAAAGGCGATATAACAACTCACGCCACCGAGCCAACGTGGCACATAATTCAGCCCTGCGCGGCGAGTTTCCGGCGGGGTATAAGCGGCATTGTGCATTGAATCTTCATGGCTATTGGTAGCGTCATGGCTGTGGGTTGTATCAAACATGCTCTAGCTTCCAATGCCATTGGGATAAGCAGCCTGAAATATTTTGCGTTGTCGCTAGGGCGTGGATAAAAGCGCCATAGGTCAAAGGGTTTAATGCTGTCGACTCACAGATGCGGCTGACAGTGAGCTTGACTGAAGCGGGCGCATCGAAGGGCGCGAGCTGTAAGCCGAGGGCCAAAGGCAATTCAAATTCTTGGGTAAACTCATCGTACACAGGTGGCACAGGATCATCACCGAACACTAACAGCAAGGGTTCTGGCGATTGGTGTAATTGGGCGAAGGCTTCAACCATAGCTTGTGATAGGGTTTCGGTACCTGCTGCAACTGAGGTCGATGGCGCGGTATTGGCTGCCACTATGCCAAAAATGCCACTAGCGGTATTGTGTACCGACTGACTAAAACCTAAGGGCGATAAGGGCTGTTTGGCGATAATGTCTTCGAGCAGTCCTATGGTGCGTTGCAACTCACCATGGCGCGAGGCAAAAATTGAGCGGCAGTTCGCCGGCATATCGCACTGAAAACTCACCTCTAACATCATCTTAGTTAAGCGACTAAAACGGCGGCGCTGCATGGCAGGAAGGTGTTTGAGTGCGGGAGCTGTACTATCAGACTGTGACGTACCGAGATTTAATTCAGCCGAATTCTTGCACCAAGTTTGCCAACTTTGCGGGTGCTGATATTGGGGAGACCAAGCGCCCCAAGAGAGAATGCTGAATGTTAGTTGCACTACTTTGCCTCGACACTAAATTTAAGCTGTCTTAGTTATCCCTAACTAAGTTAGAACATTGATGGATTGTCATACCATAGTGAGGTGTAAACGCGTTTGATGAATGACGCTGGAATGACCTCTACAGCGGGGTCATTCTACACTATGCCCCGCGTTTTTATGAAGCCATTTGCATTGTATGGGTTAATGCAATGGGATCAAGTGCTGCGATTTTCGGCAGTTAGATCGAATTTGTGTAACAAATATCGCAATGGCATTCTCATTCGACAGGCTTTTTTATCCTAGCGATTTACGGTCAAAATGAAAAAGGCGCACCGAGCGCCTTTTGTCTTCACCACGGCAAGGTTTTACTGCGCCAGTTGGTTCTCGAGTTTGCGTAGGGCTACTTTTAGCTTGCGGGTATTTTCTGGCCCCATACGGATCAGCAGTTTTTGCGCGCTGGGTAGTGCCTCTAAGTTAGGGTCAACAAATTGATAGTTAACGCTAATAGAGCTCAGCTCAATCGGATCTTCAATGATAGGCGCCGCGAGCAGTATTTTAATCGCTTGCAGCATTCTGTCGTTGAATTTAGCGTTGCTGTAGCCGAGTTCGGTAAAGGCTTCCTCTAGCATAGGCGTCATTTGCTTATAGGTGACCATTAACGTCTGTTCGTCCATTTTGGCAATCGAGTCAACATAGGCATCGTATCTGTGGAAACCCTCAGGATTTAAATACACTTTGTTGGTGATTTCAGAAACCGAGAAATGCTTCTCTGGGCCTTTGAGTGGACTCACTTTTCGGGTTAATTCGCCCTGAGCTAAGTTATCGACAAACACCACAAATTGGCGCGCGAGATCTTGCTGCACTAATGCAGAACCCAGCACATTGTTATCGATAATGGCGAGGGCTTTTTGTTGTACGAATGCATCACTTTCAGCCAGTGCAGGTACTGGTTCAGCAACCACTTCAGGCTCAGTTACCGCAGGGGCTTCTGTGCTGTTGGTGTTTGTTTCTGTAACGGCAGGCGTCGTCTCAGTGGTTTCTGGTTCTTGCGCACTTTCGAGCGTCATTGGCTCAGATGGCGGTGTTTCAGGCAATACAATTGGCGCGTTAGGGATGAGTTTAGGTGAATCTGAGTCACCGCTGTAGTAATAATATCCTCCGGCAGAAAGTAGCACGACGAGCACTATCGCAAAAAGCGCAAAGCGATTACTGCTAGAAGAAGTCTCTTGAGGTGTTATTCTATCATCTTGATTAACTTGCATTTTACATCCTTCGCTTGAGTGTCAAGGTAACTTGGTGAATACATGCAGCTAACATTAAAGTGCAAGAGCGGACTATTGGAATACCGCTGGTTCATTTTGCAAGTTTCCATGCGCTTGTCTATAGCGCTTAGCTGAACATAAACAATTTATTTTGAGTATCGAGGCAGATGTCACTCCTCGGCCTTTACCCTTTACTGCCTAAGCCTGCACATAGTGCTGCTTGTGCCCGAGCCAACGTAAGATAATCGCATCGACTTTTTCGGGGGTCTGCGCCATCACATGATTTGCCAGTTTTTGAATATGCGGGATCAAGGCTTGATCGCGCACTAAGTCGGCAATTTTCAGCTCGGCCAGTCCCGTTTGCTTAGTGCCAAGCACTTCACCCGGGCCACGAATTTCTAAATCTTTCTGCGCTATGATGAAACCGTCATTACTTTGTCTGAGTACACTCAGTCTTTGAGTGGCGGTATGGCTCAATGGCGCCTTGTAGAGTAACACACAATGACTTGCGATGGCGCCTCGGCCGACTCGTCCGCGTAGTTGGTGTAATTGCGCTAAGCCTAAACGTTCAGGGTTTTCAATGATCATCAGGCTGGCATTAGGCACGTCTACGCCGACTTCAATCACTGTTGTCGCCACCAGAAGATGAATGATGCCCGCCTTAAAATCGGCCATGATTTGTTGTTTCTCAGCGCTCTTCAACCTGCCATGCACTAGGCCAATATTGAGCTCGGGTAGGGCGAGGCGCAGTTCTTCGGCCGTGTCTTCGGCGGCTTGGCATTCGAGCACTTCGGATTCTTCAATTAGAGTACACACCCAATAGGCCTGACGTTTATCTGTGATGACGGCGTTACGCACCCGTTCAAGCACTTCGTTGCGGCGTGAATCGGCAATCGCCACTGTGGTTACTGGAGTTCGTCCCGGCGGCAATTCATCGATAATAGAAGTGTCGAGATCCGCATAGGCTGTCATCGCTAGCGTGCGCGGGATCGGCGTTGCCGTCATGATCAATTGATGCGGATGGAAACCTTGGCTCACGCCCTTTTCCCGCAGACCTAAGCGTTGGTGTACGCCGAATCTGTGCTGCTCATCTATGATAATTAACGCGAGTTTATTAAAGACCACATGCTGCTGAAAGATGGCATGGGTGCCAATCACCATTTGGGCTGCGCCGGATTCAATATCCGCAAGGGATTGCGCTCTTGCCTTGCCTTTAAGTTTACCCGCTAGCCAACCGACTTTAAGCCCGAGTGGTTCAAACCAAGCGGCAAAGTTAGTTGCATGCTGTTCGGCCAATAGCTCTGTTGGCGCCATCATGGCAACTTGATAACCGTTTTCAATCGCTTGCAGCGCAGCCATCGCCGCGACTAAGGTTTTACCTGAGCCCACATCCCCTTGCACTAAGCGCATCATAGGGTGCGGCTTTTCTAAATCTTTGCCTATATCGGCCACCACTCTTTGCTGGGCGCCCGTGGGCTTAAAAGGTAAAGCGGCAAGGAAGGGATTGAGCAATTGCCCCGTGGCATGCATGGTGACAGCAGCGTCTAAATTACTGCGCTGCCTTAGGCGTAGCATGCTGAGATTATGGGCGAGTAATTCTTCCTGCACGAGTCGCTGCTGTGCTGGGTGTTGGCCTAACTCTAAATCGAACTGAGAGATCCCCGCAGGAGGTCGATGCAGCGTCTGCAGCGCTTGTTTAAGGCTGATGTTGTTTGGTTGCAACTGCGGTGGCAGCAGCTCAGTTAAGCCGCCATCTTCCAGTAATACCAAAGCTTGCTCGGTCAGCTTGAGCCAACTCGCCTGTTTTAAGCCCTCAGTTGTGGGATAAATCGGCGTTAGGGTATCGCTCAGGTGAACATCTTCACCGGGATAGACGACTTTGTATTCTGGATGCACTATCTCGGCTTGGTGACCACCACGGCGCACTTCACCGTAGGCTCGGATCATTAAACCATTTTGCATGGCATTACGCTGGGCGACGGAAAAGTTAAAGAAGCGCAGGCTCAAGCTACCCGTATCGTCCCGCACATTGCAGACCAGCATACGCTTGCGGCCTTGGATGATTTGCGTCGATTGGATTTCAGCTTCTATGGTGCCGTAACTGCCGGGCATAAGGGCGGCAATCGGATAGATTTGGGTTCTGTCTTCGTAGCGCAGGGGTAAGTGAAACAGCAGATCTTGTACTGTTGTGATGCCGAGCTTTGCGAGTTTCTCCGCGACCTTTTTGGCGACGCCTTTGAGGTCGGTGATCGGAACAAGATCCAATTGCTGCAAGTCGTTAGCACTCAATCACTGTGAATTTATACATATATTAACAGAGAATAAGCGTAAGGCAATCTCAAGCAGAATGAGGGACTTATTTGCCAGCCTAGTTAACGTCAGTTTGCGGCCCTTAGGTTTCGGCTAAGGCCGCAAAAATTGTCGATATGAACGAAAGAGTAGTTAACCGTGAGCGTGATTACAGCCAGCCCTTTTGTTTGGCGATGCGTGCTGCATCGATTCGGTTGCTAGCATTGAGTTTAGCTATGGCTTCGGAGAGGTAGTTACGCACTGTGCCTTCGGCGATAAAAAGAGTTTCGGCGATGTCGGCGGTGGATTTGCCTTCACTGGCGAGGCGTAGGGCACGGCGCTCTTTATCGTTGAGTGGGTCGACGTCACCAATTGCCATCATGGCCAGTTCAGGATCGATTACCCGTTTACCCGCCATAACTTGTTGAATCGCGTTGACTAAGGTTTCTGAGGGCGCATCTTTTAGTAGAAACCCGCCGACACCGGCTTCGATGGCGCGTTTGATATAGCCCGCGCGGCCGAAGGTAGTAATGACCACAACTTTAGTTTGGCTATGTTGCTCCTTTACCCAAGTTGCCAGCTCAAGGCCTGTGCGCCCGGGCATTTCGATATCTGTTAGCAAGAGATCAAAACTTTGCTGCTTGAGTAGGTTAAGGGCTTCGTCGCCGTCACTCGCTTGGGTGATATTAAAGCCTCCCGCAAGCGTGAGGAGTGCTGCGAGTGCGCCACGCACCATGGCTTGATCTTCCGCCAATAAAATCTTCATTAATCTGTTGCTCCCTGCAAAGGTAAACTGACGGTAAATGCATATCCCTGTTCGAGATTATAGCTCAAGCTGCCGCCTAAGCTGTCAAGACGTTCGCGTATCCCCGTGAGGCCATTGCCTTCAGCGATAGGTTTACTTGTGCCATTATCTTTGACCTCAACGACTAGTCTATCTGCTTGCTGAATAAAGTCGATAATACATTGGCTTGCGCCGCTATGGCGTAAAATATTATTCACTAGTTCAGTGACAATTAATCCCAGCTGGCTCTCCATTCTGGCGGGCAGTTTAGGGATATTGCCTGTCAGCTCGACACTGATCCCTTTTTCCCTCAATAGTTTACACAGTTGTGTCACGCTATCCGCGAGCCCCTTATGTTTGTAGTCAGATACGGTGTGGCGAATTTGGCTGAGGCTCTCGCGGGCGATTTGACCAAGTTCATTAAGCTGGATTGTGGCCAGTTGGTATTCTTGTTTTGCCAGCAGTTTTTCGGCCAGTTCCGCCTTAAGCGCAATCGAAGATAAGCTGTGGCCCATAATGTCGTGTAGATCGCGCGCGATACGCTCACGCTCAAGCATAGTGGCCAAGGTGGTAATTTCTTGGGCACTTTGCTGTTCTTTTAATTTATGCCGATAACGTCTGCGTTCGGCGACACCAAACATACCCACGCCGAGCACTAACCCCGAGCCGTAAAGCGGAAAGTAGTAACTGTTAAAGTGGTAAATCTCATTGAGGGCAAACAGTAGTCCGATGATGGCAGCAAGCGCCAATAGACAGGTCCTTAGAGGGTAAAAAAAGCCAATGAAAAAAGCCGCAAAGGTGAATAGTGAGATAGATCCTGGGTTGATTGGGGTGATCGCTATTGCTATCGCCACCATAATCAGAATGGGCCGATAGGCGCTACGGTTATTGCACTTATAGGTCCAAAAATAGCTGGCAATAAAAGGGATTAACACAGCAAAACTGAGGGCGATTTTCCAGCTTGGATAGGGATTTATGGCTAGAGGGATAAGATAAAACACTAAGTTTATCAAATACACCCAAGCAAGTTTTCGTTCGAGCTGAAGGGGAGTGCTCATCATGATGCCTCTGTGAAACTGTGTTGATTGTTCATAGTTGCCCCTTGAATGCTAAAGGAGGCATCTGCCTTGATTTATTCTGTTTAGGGGTTGGCGCTGGGGTCAGCGCCATCAGTCCCTGTTAACAATGGGATCTAGTTTGCACTTAATTGCTGATTTTGTTGAAGCAAAAATTTTGCCCAACCGTAATCTGCTTGCACTTTGATGGCTTGATGCCAATCTTCAATCGCGCCTTGGGTATCGCCTAATTCCTGTTTAGCGAGTCCGCGCCAGGTATAAGCTTCGGCTTCGCCCCAACAAATGTCGTCGCAAGGTTGGGCGAATCTTTCTATGGCGGTAGTGGCGAGCGTCTTAGCATTTTGCATGCTGCCGCCAAACATAGCTGGGGTGTTATAGGCGGCGATGGCTTTCACCAATGCGACCCGCGGATTGTGAGGTGCTAATTGTTCGGCGTTGGCAATGGCATTGGCTGATTTCATCCCGAGCGTTGCGCCTTTGCTATTGTCTAAAGCGATTTGCATGCCATAAACCGACGATAACAGCGCTAGGGATTCGGCGTCAGCTTGGCTGGTTTCTAAGGCTTCCAGAGCCGTTTGCGCATTGGTCAGAGCACTGCTGGCGAGGGCTTTTTGCCCCATGACATTGGCGCTGATGGCTAAGCGATAGTTCGCATAGGCTTTGTCGTAATCTTGGGTGCTGGCACTCAGTTGTTGCAGCTGCGCTAGGTTCATCGAGTTTGAGGCTGCATCTATGTTAGTGATGTTAGCGTTAGAGGGCGACGCTGCAAACGCGTGGCTGCTGATAAGCGCTAAGCTTGAGACGAGTAGAAATGTTTTCATGGTATTTCCTTATTGAGTGAGTTTCCCAGTGCTTGGGTACGGACTCATTATCAGAAATTCGTTAGGAGAAATGCAGACACAAAGGTCATGGCTTTCGCATGACAAATGTCATTAGTTGAAGGGTGTTAAACTTGTCTTTTTTAAAAAGTGCGAAACTCAGATAGCAAAACACCGGAGAGGCTCCGGTGTTTTAGGTGGATATTACCGCTGAGTGTTATACCAAAGCTTGAGCGCTCGCTTGGTTAATCAGGTAACCCATATAACCTAAATAGGTCAGTAGTAGCACAGAACCTTCGCGGCGGCCGATGCGTAATCCCGTCCATGCAAAAGGCAGAATCACTATGGCTAAGGCTAACATCACCATAAAGTCGAAGGGTTGGAAACCGAGTGACGACACTGGATGCACTATGGCGGTAACACCTAAAATGCCCAAAATATTGAACAGGTTAGAACCCACAACGTTACCGATAGCGATATCGCTTTGACCTTTTAGTGCCGCAATTACTGAGGTCACTAACTCTGGCATACTGGTGCCAATCGCCACGATCGTTAAGCCGATAATGACTTCACTCACGCCGAAGGTTTTTGCTAAATCGACTGCGCCGTTCACAAATAGAATACCGCCGCCAACTAACATGCTAATGCCGACTAGGATGAACAGGCCAGAAAGCAGTGGGTTATTGGGGCCCGCTTCAATTTCTTCCTCATTATTGCTGTTTTTCGAGCTGATATAGCTAAAGGTTAAATATCCAATCAGCAGTGAAAGCAGTACCACACCGTCAATCAGGCTGAGTTCGCCGTCTAACAAGAGTCCCCAGAACAGCATAGAAGCCAAGATCATCAAAGGGATATCGCGCTTCACCACTTGGGATTGCACTTGGATAGGGCGGATTAGCGCCGTGATCGCTAAGATCAAACCTATGTTGGCAATGTTAGAGCCGATAACGTTACCTAAGGCGATACCACTGTTTCCTGCGAGGGCAGATTTGACACTCACAGCCAGTTCTGGTGCGCTAGTACCAAAGGCAACAATAGTTAAGCCTATGATAAGTGGCGTAATACCTAAGCGTAGGGCGATAGCACTCGCGCCACGCACTAGGGCTTCGGCGCCTAAGGTTAAAATAATAAAACCGCCAATAATCGAGAGTGTAATGAGCATCACGGGACTTTGTTAAACCTATATTGAATGAGAAAGTACAAGGGAATCATCCCTTAGCCGACTGGCGCACATGATACGTGGTTTTATCGAAATTTGACAGAATATGTCATAAAAAAGCACGCCGAGGCGTGCTTGATTTGTGCCGATAACCATATTGGCCATCTCTCTGTTTAGTCGAGTTATTTTTGCGTTAACTCATCTTCCCAGCGAACTTGGGCGCCACGAATGCCATCAACTCGTTCGCTAAAGGCTTTTTCAAGCACATGGCGTTTGATCTTAAGCGTCGGCGTCAGCACATCGTTCTCAATCGTCCAAGGATCGTTAACCACGATAATCGCATCGACATGTTCGTGTGACTCTAAGTGCGGATTAACGCTATCGAGTGTCGCTTTGAGTGAGGTGCGGACTTCTTCACGGGCTTGTAGATTTGCCCCTTCGGATAACTGCACTAGTGCGACGGGATGCGGCAGACCAGAACCAATCACGCAGATCAGTTCAACATGGGGATCCTGCGCCAATTTACGTTCGATAGGCACGGGCGCTACATATTTGCCCTTGGCGGTTTTAAAGTTGTCTTTTACACGGCCAGTAATAGTGACACAACCATCGGCATCAATTGAGCACAAATCGCCTGTGTGGAAGAAACCATCAGCATCGAATGCCGCTGCAGTAGCTTCAGGCTGCAGATAATAAGCTGTCATTAATCCCGGGCTCTTGAGCAGTAGCTCACCATCCTCGCCTTGGCGGATCTGGCAATCCTCAACTGGGCGGCCAACAGTACCAATTTTACGCGCATCAAAAGGATAGTTGATGATCGAATAGGCACAGTTTTCTGTCATACCCCAAGCTTCGCAGATATTAAGACCAATACTGTGATACCAGTGGATCAGTGATGGCGGAATTGGCGCCGAGCCAGAGCCGAGTAGACGACAATGGTTCAAGCCTAAACCCTTATGGATTTTGTATTTCACAAAGCTGCTAAGCAGTGGGATTTTCAGCAATAGATTAAGTTTACTGACCCCAATTTTGTCGATAATGTTTTTCTGAAACAGGCTCCATAACCGTGGTACCGAGAAGAATACCGTTGGTTTTGCCCGTTGAACATCGACAACGAAGGAGTCGAGACTTTCAACGAAAGCCACCACACTACCTGAGTAGAAGGATGATCCTTCAATCGCAACGCGCTCAGTGATGTGGGCTAAGGGTAAATAGGATAAAAGTCTATCGTCGCCATCGGTGCGCAGGTCACGGACGACCGCTTGGCAAGTCCAGCCATAGCTGGCGAAGGTTTGAATCGCGCCCTTAGGTTGGCCAGTCGAGCCAGAGGTATAGATGAGTGTCATCACTTGATCTGGAGTAGGCAGCGGGGCGTTAACTAAGGGGTAGCCTAGTTTAAGCAATTGTTCCCATTGATATTGTGCTGGCATCGTATCATAGGGCATGGCAAGGCGTAGTAGCTCGCCGCCGACACCAGCCTCTTGGTCAGCCCAATGGTCAAGCTTGCCGAGAAAAATGGCTTTTGCGCCACTGTGTTGCAACACATAGCGAATGGTATCGGTATTGGCCGTTGGGTAAATCGGCACGCTGACATAGCCGCCGTGCATCAACGCGAGGTCGGTGATAAACCACTCGGCGCAGTTTTTAGAGAGTACGGCAATCTTATCACCGCGCTCTAGGCCTAGATGCTGTAAGGCACCGGCCAGTTGCTGTACTTTTTCTTGCACTTCGGCCCAAGTAAAATCAAGGAATTGACCCTTGATAGGTTGGCGTAAATAGACTTGATCCCCCTGAGTCTTAGCCCAGTGCGCCAGCATTTCAATTGGCGTCTTAATCGCTGTATCCATTGGCAATTCCCTGTTCTTTATTGTTATTTTGGCTGCACCCAGTATGGCGAGTTTTGTGAGCCCGCGCAAATAGTTTACAGGATTGTAAAATATGAGAATGGAGCCCAAAGCCTACAAGCTGAGTATGAAAATAAGATGAAGAGAATAGTAAGCGGAAACGAGGAGGGGGGCGGCAACAAAAAAGGCGCCGCAGCGCCTTTTTGTTGGTTGAAGTGGAATGCCAGAGCTTACAGCTCCATCACGCCATCCATTTCAACTTGAGAATCCTTTGGCAATTGCTTCACGCCGATAGCTGCACGGGCAGGGTATGGCTGGCTGAAGTAACGGCTCATGATTTCATTCACTTTTGCAAAGTGGCTTAAATCAATCAGGAAGATGTTGAGCTTAACGATATCGTTGATTGAACCGCCCGCAGCAGTACAAACTGCCGTTAGGTTTTCAAATACTTGCACGACTTGCGCTTCAAAATCATCGCTGACAATTTGCATTGTGCTTGGCACAAGCGGAATTTGGCCGGATAAATACACTGTGCTGCCGACTTTGACGGCCTGTGAATAAGTGCCGATGGCCGCAGGGGCGTTTTCGGTCGCTATAATGATTTTTTCTGCCATGACGATCTCTCTAATGTTGAGTTAATTAACGATTACGGGACGTACGCAGCACTTCGGGCAGTACCCTAATTCGGCGCATCACGTTGGCTAAATGGATCCTGTCTTTCACCGAAATCCGCAGGTTGATCAAATACACGCGGCCATCTCGTTCCTCTGTGCTGAGGTTGTGAATGTTCGAGCCTTCGGCGGCAATGATCGAGGTGATCTTCGCCAGTGCGCCTTGGTGGTTAACGATTTCGACCCGCAGGTTGGCTTGGTAATCAACGCCTTCGACATTATCCCATTGCACAGGAATGTACTTGTCAGGCTCGCCTTGATAACCACGAATGTTGGCGCAGTTTTCCATGTGCACCACTAAGCCCTTACCTTGGCTCACGTGGGCAATTACGGCATCACCAGGGATTGGGCGGCAACAGTTGGCGAAGGTAACGAGCATACCTTCGGCGCCACGAATTGGCATCATGTGGCCGTCGCGGCTTTCTTGATTCTCAAGATTATCGCCAATCAAACGCTGGGCGATAACGATGCTCATGGCATTGCCAAGGCCGATATCGGCGAGCAGTGAATCGAGCGTGGTATGTTTAGTATCGCGAATGACTTTTTCAATCTGCTCAGGCGGAATACTGTCGAGCTTAGTCTTGCCGAGCGCATGGTTGAGCAGGCGGCGACCGAGCGCAATCGCGTCATCACCCTTAAGGCTTTTAAGCACTTGGCGGATTTTGGCGCGGGCCTTACCTGTTACCACAAAGTTCAGCCAAGCGGCATTCGGACGTGCGCCTTTAGCGGTAATGATTTCAACGGTTTGGCCTGAAATTAACGGCTGGCTGAGCGGATACGCTTGGCGGTTAACGCGGGCACCGACGCAGGTATTCCCCACATCTGTATGCACTTCGTAGGCAAAGTCTACCGCGGTGGCATTCACGGGTAATTCCAGAATGCGACCTTCAGGGGTGAACACATAAATCTCTTCTGGGAAGAGTTCCGTCTTCACGTTTTCAACGAATTCGAATGAGGTGCTGGCGCTTTGTTGTAATTCCAACAAGCTTTGCATCCACTTACGGGCACGCACTTGAGTCGTCGTGCCTTGGCCTGTTTGCGCACCGCCTTTGTAGGCCCAGTGTGCAGCAACCCCTTTGTCGGCCATCTGGTCCATATCTTCGGTACGAATTTGGATCTCAACGGGCACGCCGTGTGGACCAAACAAAGAGGTATGAAGTGACTGATAGCCGTTGGCTTTAGGGATAGCGATATAATCTTTGAAACGACCGGGGCGAGGTTTATACAGTCCGTGCATGGCGCCGAGTACGCGATAACAAGTGTCGATGGAATCGACTATCACCCTAAAGGCGTAGATATCCATCACTTCTTGGAATTGCAGCTCTTTACTCTGCATCTTGTTATAGATGGAGTAGAGGTTTTTCTCGCGGCCTTTAACTTTTCCTGGAATACCCGCATCGTTTAAGCGCGTATAAACAGCGGCTTCAATGCCTTGGATCAATTCTTTACGATTGCCACGGGCAGCTTTAACGACTTCTTTAAGCACCCGATATCGCATGGGGTAATACGCTTGGAAACCTAAGTCTTCTAACTCTGTCTTGATGTTATGGATACCGAGACGGTTAGCGATGGGCGCGTAGATTTCTAAGGTTTCACGGGCGATACGGCGACGTTTGTCGGGACGTAGGGCGCCTAAGGTACGCATATTGTGGGTTCTATCGGCAAGCTTGATGAGGATAACGCGGATATCCTGCGTCATCGCCATCATCATTTTACGGAAGTTTTCAGCCTGAGCTTCTTTCTTGTCGCGAAATTTTAGCTTATCGAGTTTTGACACGCCTTCGACGAGCTCGGCCACCGCGACACCGAATAGTTCGGCTAAATCGTCTTTGGTGACATGAGTATCTTCGATAGTGTCGTGTAGCAGTGCTGCCATCAGCGTCTCATGATCAAGACGCATGTCAGCAAGGATGCGGGCAACCGCAACCGGATGAGTAATATAAGGTTCGCCACTCGTGCGCATTTGCCCTTCGTGGGCATCACGCGCAATCTGGTACGCCTGCTTGAGCAATTCTACCTGTTCGGGTTCTAAGTAACCGGAAGCAGACTCCTTTAGACCTTCAAACAGATACAAGTGGCAGCTCTCCTTTTACCTAAACAGGTGTTTACTCAATAACGCTTATAATGAACGGCCTTCAGCAATGGCTGAAACCGCTGCAATTTCAGCGGCTTCACGTTCACGTACCGTTTGACGCTCATCGGCATCTAAGGTGTGAGCGTTAACTAAACCTAGTTCGATTTCACGCAGGGCGATAACCGTTGGTTTGTCGTTCATCTCTTCAACCATAGGGTCTTTACCCTGCACGGCGATTTGGCGAGCACGACGCGCCGCAACCAAGATCATATCAAAACGGTTGCCGATTTGTTCTACGGCGTCTTCTACAGTTACGCGAGCCATGTGTTGAAACTCCAGTTTATCTAGGGAAAAAATGACGCAAAATTGTACACTATGACAGCTATCCTGCCAACAGATCGTGAAGCATATCATTTTGCGCGTGGATCTGACTAGCACCTGTTAAGCGCTGACTGCGAATGATGGCACGCAAATCGGCTAAGGCAGTGTCAAAATCGTCGTTGACGATAATAAAATCATATTCTTTATAGTGGGACATTTCCGATACGGCTTGTGCCATACGGCTGGCGATCACATCGCTACTGTCTTGTCCACGGCCGGTGAGGCGGCGTTCTAGCTCGGCTTTCGAGGGTGGCAGAATAAACACACCAACGGCATCGGGCATCACGGCTTTCACTTGCTCGGCACCTTGCCAGTCGATATCGAGGAAAACATCGATACCTTGGGTGAGCGTATGTTCAATCACATGGCGCGAGGTACCATAGTAATTGCCGAACACTTCTGCCCATTCAAAAAAGGCATTTTCAGCAATTAAGGCTTTGAATTGCTCAACATTAACGAAGTGATAGTGTTGACCATCGACTTCACCTGGGCGTGGCGCGCGGGTGGTGTGTGATACCGAAACCTGCATGTCAGCGGGCTTGTCTTTAAGCAAGGCCGAGATCAGCGAGGATTTACCTGCGCCACTTGGCGCCGACACAATAAATAAATTTCCGCGTGCGGTCATGAGCTAAATATCCAATTGGTTAACGCAAGAAGGGCCCAGAAAGCCGAGCATTATACCGATTTTGACCATAGAAATACTAGGGCTAGAAGGCCAGCAATTTAAGCCTATTTTAGATTTACTTCGATATTATGCGCATTTTTATCCGACTAGGGTCGTAGGCACTGACAATTGCGGGTAAATTGGTTACGCTCGTGCGAATAAGGCAATGAGTGTCTTTTTGTATCTCGTTTTTACAACAATAAAGGAAGGGTCGTGCTGTTAAAATCTCTTTTCTGCCTTCACGGGCGTGATTCTCGTCCCCGCTTTGTCGCAATCAGTGTTGGCGTTTACGTCTGTATTGCACTTGCCGCCGCTGCTTTTGGGGCTAATTTCCTGATGTATTTACTGGCATTGTTGGGCTTACCTTTATTAGGGCTCGCCAGTTTGCGTCGTTTGGCTGATGCCGATAAATCAAAAGGCTTGATTGGCGTATTCCTATTACCATTATTTATTTTCATCGGGCTGTTAACGGCCGATGTGCATATTGCCTTGATCGGCTTGAGTTTAGTGTTAGCCGCTGGACTGACGTTTTGGGGCTGGCGTTTACCGGCACCAACCATAGTCGATTATCGCTACGGTTATTTTGGCCCTGAGCTGGATGCGCCCACATCACAAGCTATGCCTAGGCGCCGTGTGGAGCCGACGATCGTTCCAAAGGCGGCGGCTAAAGAGATAGAAACTCAAGATGTTGCCGCAAGACAGGCAGCCAAATCGACCGCCCATATTCAAGCGCAGCCTCAAGTTGAACGACATGAGCCGCATGTTGAGCAGTCGCATGCACAGGCCATTAGCGCCGCAACGGCCTCTGAGCCTGAGGTGGATTTATCTGCCCATGTTGAACCCATTGCCCCTGAACCAATAGTCGCTAAATCAACAGTTGCAGAACCTATTGTCGCCTCGACTATGAGCGCGGCGGATGCCGAGCTTGAGGCCCAGCGCCAAGATGAACTGCGTTTTGATGCCCTAACTCGGATGACGCAAAATCCTGCCGATTTTGTGGTGCCCGACAGTCATGCGGATTTTCGCCCCGCTAACGCCAGTCGTATTGAACAGACCAACATTGATTTAGTCGACGTTGATGTCGCCAATGTAGATTTAAAACATGTCGACTTTAACGCGGCCCAATTAGATCCTGCCGAACGTAGTACAGAACCCGGTTGGCGTTTTGCCGCCGAAGAAGATGACGAACTAGATAGCTTTAACGATCGAGATCATGCCGAAGAAGTACGTCAACGCCGCGCCGAAGCGAAAGATTCTGGCTCGATGACCGAGCTGTTTCGCGGTTTGTTCGAGTTTTTAGCGCCGCTAAAGCGGTTCTTCGTACTACCTAAGATTAAGCTGCCTAAACTGGAACGCCGTTATTGGCGTCCTGCGGGGATAGGTTGTGGTGTTGTGGTCGTGCTCGCCTTAGTGTGGGGCCTTTGGCCAAATGGCGATGCTGAGACAGGCGACGGCGCAGAAGTGGTAACGGTTAACGCGATTGCACCCTATGCGGGTGAGCGGGTGACGCTCGCGCTACCGGACGGCTTTTCTGTGGCGCTGGAGGATGACATCTTGATCATGCGTTGGCTCGGTGAGAAAGGTAAAGCGCAAAACCTGTGGTCCTTAGCGACGGCAAAGGGCGATAAAACCTGTAGCCTGTTGTCCTTTAACAATGGCACTGACTATCGCCCTGTGACTGTGGATTTGAAAGCCGACTCAGCAACCGAGGCGCGATTCACCCCGCTCGACACCCAAGCCATCATAGTGGACCTTGCGCGCCGTGGCAGTATCAGCCTATGTGGTTATAAGTTCAGCCTTAAGGGCAGCCAAGCGATATTGGAACAGAATCGCACTTTTGGTGATTACATCGCGCGTTAATTAAGTTTGCAAGTTAGGCCTGCAACTTAAGTTGATAAAATTTCTGCTTAAATGCTAGTCACAATTAGAGGGGTAGATTACACTTTTGCTCCTCTTTTTCTCAAACCGCGTTTTAAATGCGCTATGCCTTGGTATTAGGCGCGGCGGTTTGGGGGAAACATCTTTAAATTTGAACTGAATATATCAATCCAGCATGAATACAGAATTGACCTTAGTCATTATGGCTGCAGGGCTAGGTAGTCGTTTCGGCGGCGATAAGCAATTGGCAGCGCTCGGTCCCGCTGGCGAACCCATGTTGGTGTTATCGATCATGTCGGCTATTCGCAGTGGCTTTCAGCGTGCTGTGCTGGTGATCCGCCCCGAGTTAGAAACTGAATTAACTGAGATACTGACACGGTTTTTGCCCACCGATTTTGTTTATCATTTTTGCTATCAAGACCTAACAGATTTACCCGAAGCGGCGCAGCTGGCTGATCTTAGCCACAGGCTAAAACCTTGGGGCACGGCCCATGCACTGTGGAGTGCGCGCCATCTCGTTAAAGGGCCAATGGCCGTTATCAATGCCGATGATTTTTATGGTGATAGCGCTTTTGCCTCGTTAGCCAAAGGCTTAAGCATGAGACCGACAGAGTGGATGATGGTGGCCTATCCCATAGAACTCACATTGTCGGAGCACGGCGGTGTTAACCGGGGTCTGTGTCAGGTTGAAAATGGTCAGCTTAAATCGGTCGCCGAGTGGCTTAATATCGCCGAGCAAGCAGGCGAATTGGTGGGTGATGGCCCACAGGGACATGCGAGTTTGCCGCCCGAGTCCTTGGTCTCTATGACTTGCTGGGGCTTCTCCCCAAGCATATTTGATGTTATTAAACGTGAATTAACCGAATTTATCGGGCAACAAGGTCAACTACCTAAGTCTGAATGTTACTTACCCGCCATAGTACAAGCGGGCATTGAGCAAGGTTTGCCTGTCTATGTCGATGTTGCCTGTGAGCCTTGGCTCGGCGTGACTTATCCGCAGGACACTGTCTGGGTAAAACAAAAATTAACGGAGTTATTGAGTGATTAAACTCATCAGGCAGTCAGTGTTGCCTCATTTTGGTATTGAAGCCGCCGAGGCAAAAATTTCTGCCCTCGGTAATGGCCACATTAATGACACCCTTTTGGTGCGCTGGCCTGCGGGCGAATTAGTATTGCAGCGAATTAATACTGAGGTATTTAAAACGCCCAACGCTTTGGTTAGCAATGCCGATAAAATTAGCCATCATTTATGCGCTAAGTCGTTGCAGCAACAATACGGCCTGAAAGTCGTTAGCCCTTGTTTAACCCAAGAGGGTGAATTGGCTATCGATTTAGGCGAACAAGGATTTTGGCGCGCGATCAGTTACTTGCCCCATAGTCTCAGCATTGAAGTGGTTAAGTCGGAACAAGAAGCGGAAATGGCGGCCAAGGCTTTTGGTCATTTTGCTTCAGCCTTGAGTGACTTTGATGCGACTCAGCTCGAAGATGTGATCCCCCAGTTTCACCACTTACCGGGACGCATGGCCTTGTTACAACAGGCCGCCGAGCTCGATAGCCAACACCGTTTAGATCTCTGCCGTCATTGGGTTGATTACGCGTTATCTCAGCAGGCATTGTTGGATGAACTCGCGGAAATATCGCCAAAGCTGCCGCTGCGAATTTGTCATAACGACACTAAAATCAATAATATGCTTTTCGATAAACGCGATATGTCCAGCATGGCGATTATCGATTTAGATACCTGCATGAAAGGTCATCTGATGTATGACTTTGGCGACATGGTTCGCACCTTCTGCTCGCCAGAGGAAGAAGACTCAACGGCCTTGGATAAAGTCGAAGTGCGACAAGATATCTTCGCTGCGATTTGCCGTGGCTACTTGAGCGAGTTGGGCGATGTCTTAACAGAAGACGAAAAACGTAGTCTGTGGCTCGGTGCGCGGGTGATTTGTTTGATGATAGGCGTGCGTTTTTTAACGGATTATCTTAACGGTGATGTGTATTTCCATATTCACCGCGAAGGCCACAATCTGGACCGCGCCGCCAATCAGTTTACCCTGTACCAAAGCTTGCTCGACCAAGAGACGGTACTTAAAGCCCATTTCTAAGTCAGGATATGGATTTTTGTGATTGCGCCAGTTTATAGTTCCAATGCACTGATAAACAAAACGCCCAAGGCTTTGCTTTGGGCGTTTTGCTTTAATACGATTGTTATAAGTTCTAGGCAGATGGCATTTCATCCGACATAATCGAGCAATCATTAATCCCTTAATATTATATGGATTTGTGCTTGGTATGGATTCATCTGTGGCGCAGCCGTTAGTCACTTGTTCACGGCGCAGCGAACGTAACTCTTGGTTAAGATGTACCCTGCGTCGCTCGCAGCAGGAGGCGGTTGCCTCGTCTATGATGACGGCGACCAGCGATAACTTCTTCAATGCCTACGCTATTTTTCTCGGTGCCAGCCTAGCGCAGATGGGCTTTGTCACGGGATTACCTCAGCTTTTTGGCGCTATCTCCCAGCTTTTATCTGTCTGGCTCGCTAGCCATTTCTCCCGCCGAACTTTTATTGTTTTTTGTGCGGCCTTTCAGGCCTGTGTTGTGCTGGCGATGGGCGCGTTAGCCGCTTTTGGCCCTGAACATGCGGTGTGGATCTTTATCGCTTTAGCTGTTGGTTACCATGGCTTTATTAATCTAATTCAACCCCATTGGCGGGCGTGGATGGGCTCTATTGTTCCCGAACGGCGCCGTGGCACTTTTTTCGCCGCGCGCACTCGGCTCACTATGGGCGCATCTTTGAGTGTGTTCTTTATTGGCGGCGGCATACTCACCTTAACCGACTCGATGCAGATGGCGTGGCTGGGCTTTAGTCTGTTGTTTTCTATCGCGGCGATGGGGCGGTTTGTGTCGGCTTGGTTACTGCTGCAGATGCACGATCCCGATCCGCGCGAGCCCAAACAGCGCGGCGTATTTTTGCAGACGATTGGTCATTTTCGTGAGGCGTGGAAGGATAAAACTTTTCGTCAGTACAGTTTGTTTGTCGCCAGTATGCAGGGCATGGTGGCGATCTCGGCACCATTTTTTGCCGTTTATATGTTGGAAGGCTTGAAGTTTACTTATCTCGAATTTGTGTTCGCCAGTGTGGCTTCGATAGCGACTCAATTTGTCACCCTGCGATTTTGGGGCCGCTTTAGCGACCAATTCGGCAATCGATTAGTGATGATCATCACCAGTTGTATGATCCCAAGCTTGCCGCTGATGTGGCTATTCTCGGATAACTATCTGTATATATTAGCAATCCAAGCTTTCTCTGGCTTGGCGTGGAGCGGCTTCACCTTAAGCACGGCAAATTACCTTTATGATATCCGACCCTTTCGCAGTGACTTTGCGACCTACGCCGCTTTGCAAGCAGCCTTGAGTGCGGCCTGTGTATTTGTTGGCGCGATATTGGGCGGCACGATTGCCTCCCATGCGGCGGATTTTTTAGTTTGGTCGGGTTGGAATAGCGTGTTATCTAGCCCTATCTTCGTGGTGTTTTTAGTCTCGACCGTACTGCGAGCCTTAGTGACACTCTGGTTTATTCCGCGCTCGGTCGAACCTAAAGTGCGTCCAAGGCCGCAGCTACTGCAACTTATTTTCCGTATCCGCGGCTTTAATGCCATTTCGGGCGTGAGCCTCGATTGGCTCACTGTGGTAAAACGCCGCAAGCAATAGGGCGTACAGCTAAAGCGTATAGTCGAAAAACTTACGGCTTTGCGGGCCAGCGCTATTACTGTTCACCTTATTAGGATGCTTATATTCATGCCAAGCCGCGACGTGTGTGCCAGCGTTTAATTTAGGGAAATCCAGTCCATGCTCGCTGGTGTTGACTCTCTGTGGCTGAATGTTTCCCTTTGCCTGACTTATTCCTTCCTGTGATATCTGGTTTGGTGCACTTTTTATTTGAGAGTCCGAGAGCGCCCTATCCGTCACTTGGCCTAAGGTTGGGCAATCCGTGGTTAACCCTAAAAATTGCAGCAAGCGACTCAAACTCCCCGCATGGCTTATATCGAGCGTGATAAAATCATCGCGGCCATGAAAGTAAGCGAACACTTCGTTTTGATGCCTTTGATAACAATCAATAAGATGTGCCTCGTCTGCGGGATCCGCCACTTTATCGATAGCAAACGTGTGCCGAAAACTGCGTTTCATAATCGGGTGGAATCGCCCCGATTTTGCTTCTAAATGCGGCAGCATTTTACCCAGCAGCATCTGCATTGAAGGCACCCACTTCGCCATTTCACGATCGAGGTAGACAAATTTGGCCTGCGGGAATAGACCATCAAGCTGCCGATAATCACTAAAACAGGGCACATCAGAAATCGCATCGGCCAACATAAACGCCTGTTTAGTAAAGGCCATGTGCGCCACTTTAAGCCCTTGCTCCAATAACGCCACACTCACACTCGTCGTACCCGTACGCGGTAGGCCTATGATAAAAACCTTCTGTTTTTCTACACTTGCCTGTTCACTACTGAGCGTACTGGACTGTTCAGGATTCATCTCATCTGGCGTGGCAACCTGTGAATGACCAGTGTGCTTTGCATTGCCAGTAGGTTGAACATGAGTAGTGATAGGTGAATTGTTGGCATTATCAGGCATAGATTGGGCTCAGAATGTGTGTGCAAGTGGTGCGGTGTAAGCAATGAGTTTTCACATCGGCGTTTCGCATTGGCGTGTCAAATCAGCGGCGACAGTATATCTCAGCGCGAAGGCTTTGTCGGTAGTATACCCAAACAACCTGAAGAAGCAGGATTCAGCGGGAGTTTAACGCACTTTAGGCAAGGCCATTTATTGCTCCTGCATAAATGGCATTCACGCCATCCATGGCGATTGCGGTTATTTGCAGACCTAGCGGGCTAAGTTAAAAATAACCAATACCGCATAAAGTGCGTTACCCCGTGGTTAACATCAGCCGCCGGGACGGAGCGCCTAGGGCACTCCACTTCCGTGTTGCATCAATTCAAAAGGTGGCCGACATTCTGTCATTGATGCGCCTTGAATTGAATCACCCTAGACGCTCTGAAACTCGTATATTCAGGTAGCTTGGGTATATACATAAAAGTCACGAACAACGGCAATGCGCCACAGTATTGTATGGTCGCTGTACGATAAAAATGGATGACCACAAGGCTTAGAAACGAGATCCCAGATTACCTACAAGGCTCATTTCCCTGCATTGGATAGCATGTTGGTATTAATGAGGCGATTAGTAGCGCTATTCGACTCATAATGTGAGGCGAATATGCTTGTTAATCGCCTCATTGTGTGAGTAGAATAGACTTGTTATTTGACTCGTGGGGTAAGATATGTGGATTTGGCAGCAAGCTGATTGGCCTAAGTTTCATTGGAATACCAGCAGCATTGATGCCTTGCTGCGTCAGGTCTATTTCAATCAGGGCCAGCTGCTTGGCAAGCAAATGCTAAGTCACGACGACAGCCTGTTAACGTCAGACGCTGCACTCGATACCTTACTCGCTAACATTATCCATTCCAGTGCCATCGAAGGTGAAAAGCTCAATGCTGCTTCAGTGCGCTCATCCTTAGCTAAAAAACTCGGCGTGACTGAGGAAAAACCGTATCCGACCACAGCGCAAACCGATGGTTTAGCTGACATTATGCTCGATGCTTTAAAAAATTTAGAGACTGAATTAACCCTCGAACGGATATTGGGCTGGCATCAGCAGTTATTTCCGCAGGGTTATACATTGTTTAACCCCGTTATTGGTGGAACGCTACGTGGCGATACGCCTATGCAAGTTGTCTCAGGCCGCATTGATAAACCAACGGTGCATTTTGAGGCCCCCTCTCGAGCGACTTTGGACGCTGAACTCTCGCAGTTTATTGAATGGTTTAATGTTTCACGGCAAGATCTGGGTTTAGATCCGCTTATCCGTGCGGCGATAACTCACCTTTGGTTTGTGACTCTGCATCCGCTTGATGATGGTAATGGGCGCATCACGCGTTTATTGACTGATTTAGCTTTGGCGCAAGCGGAGAAACGCTCGATTTGTTTTTACGCTATGTCGGTCAGTATTCTTGCCCGTCGCCAAGCCTACTATGACATTTTAGAGTCCACTCAAAGGGGCGATGTAGATATTACTCCTTGGTTAGTCTGGTTTTTTGAAACCCTCAATGACTGCTTACTCAATGCGATGGCAGATGTGAGCAGAACGCTGTCGAAAACTCAGTATTGGCAAAGTATCGACCAATCTTTATTGAGTCAGGAGCAAGCCAAAGTACTCAATCGGATGTTAGACGGCGATTTTGAACTAGGGATTAATAGTAGCCAGTACCAAAAAGTCGCGAAGGTGAGTCGCGCCACCGCCACCCGTCATCTTGCTCAAATGGTCGAACAGCGCTTTTTAGTTAAAGCCGACGCCGGCGGCCGAAGTACCAGATACTTATTGCCGAGTGGGAAATAGCGGCAAGTTTACCTTGGTGTTGGATGCTCAATTATCAATAGCCTAAAGCGCTTTTGAAAGTGTTGCTGCTGAGTCAGTCATAGGTAATTAGTTCCACTAAAGCCAAGCAGTATTAACACCCTATCGAAAAAGACAAAACCATTCTACAAATCGCAATTTGAATCAAATTGTTATGTGATATATTCGCTACAACTTTGATTGTTAGTCTTGGGGCATATCTGGCTATGGAACAGGTCGGGATTTACGAAAAGCTTATTACTCAACTCGTTGAGAAGCGTTTAGATAAGGACATATTTTTTGTTGGAGAAAGGAAGCTAGAGGTTGCTGAAGCAAGTATTTGGCTCTCACGTTTTCTGACTAAAGTAATTGAATATGTTATTAATTCTGTTCCAGCAGATGAAAACCAAGTTATCAATCAAATCAGTTTGGCTAATCGGTTAGTGATGTGGCTAAAGGAGCACATCAACGATGATGACTTTATCGATGAAAATCTCATCGATAGCCAAGGTCGGATACTCACGGCTCTTTTTAACAAACAAAATCCGATAGCGACTGATTTACCTAAATATACGGCCGCCATATTTCCATTAACGGGGCTCACTCAGAGTGAGCTTTTTTGCGGTAGTAATGCGGGATTATCACTTGAAAGTGAGCTTAAACGTGAGATCCGATCATCAGATAAAATCTATTGGCTGGTGTCATTTATCAAGTGGGCGGGGATTCGCATCTTCAAAAATGAACTTGAGGAATTTACACGCAGCGGTAAAGAGTTACGCATCATCACTACATCTTATATGGGCGCGACTGATGCTAAAGCCGTCGAGTTTCTAGCCAGTTTACCCAATACCCAAGTTAAATTAAGTTACAACACCAAGCGTGAAAGGCTGCATGCAAAGTCCTATTTATTTCTACGAAATACGGGTTTTCATACCGGTTATATCGGTTCTTCAAATTTATCGCATTCAGCATTGACCAGCGGGCTTGAGTGGAACCTTAAGATCACCACCCAAGAAATTCCCCACATCATTGAGAAATCACTCAGTACCTTTGAAACTTACTGGGAATCGAACGAATTTGAGCTTTTTAGCGGTGATGCGAGCAGTAAAGAAAAGTTAAACAATGCGCTCAAAGAAGCGAAAAGCAGTGGCACTGAATCGAGCTCATTTCATTTTGACATTAAGCCGTTTGCGCATCAGCGAGAAATCCTCGAACAGCTTGCAGTAGAGCGAAGCGTTCATGGCCGTTTTAAAAATCTCATCGTCGCGGCAACAGGCACGGGTAAGACTATTATATCTGCGTTCGATTTCGCTCGGTTTTATAAACGGTATCCAGAAGCCAATTTTCTATTTGTTTGCCATAGGCAAGAAATTTTACAGCAAGCCCTCAGCGCTTATCGCGGTGTGTTAAAGAATAATCAATTTGGCGAGCTATGGGTGGCAGAGCATAAACCTAATAGTTACAAACACTTATTTGCATCAATCCAAAGCTTGAATCTGCAACTTGATAACCTGCCATTAGCGGCTGATTTTTATGATTATATTGTGATTGATGAAGTCCATCATGTTGCTGCGAGCAGTTATCGTGGACTCTTAGCTCATTTTGAATCTAAGGTTTTACTGGGGCTTACGGCTACACCAGAGCGTCATGATGGTGTCGATATTTTGGCTGACTTTTGCGGTGTCATTGCCGCTGAAATACGTTTACCCGAAGCTATTAATCAACGGCATTTATGTCCATTTCAATATTTTGCGATCGATGATGAGACCGATCTTCGCAAGTTAAATTGGAGTCGTGGTCGTTATGATGTCGCTGAGCTGAGCAATTTATACACTCACAATGAACAACGCGTGACGCGCATTATTCGCAGCCTAGTTGAAACTGTAACAGATATAAATAATATCAAGGCGTTAGCCTTTTGTGTAACCAAGGAACACGCCGAATACATGGCGAAGAAGTTCAATTTGGCTGGGATCAGCGCCGATGTGCTGACCAGTGATAATAGCTCTGAACGGCAACAAAAGCGGCAGAGCTTGGTCAGTGGCAAATTATCCATTTTGTGTGTGGTGGATATTTTTAACGAAGGTGTCGACATTCCAGAAGTGGACACCTTGTTGTTTTTACGGCCAACGGAAAGCTTGACCATATTCCTTCAGCAACTTGGCCGTGGCTTGCGTCTCACCGATGATAAGCAGTGCTGTACAATATTAGATTTTGTCGGAAATTCACGTGATGAATATGATTTCTCGCAAAAATTTAGGGCATTAGTCGGTAAAACGAATCAGTCGATAAAAGATGAAATTCTCAATGACTTTCCGCATCTACCGCTTGGGTGTCGAATTGAGCTTGAGGAAAAAGCGCAGTCAATGATTTTGCGTAATATTAGCCGCGCAACGCTCAATGCCAATCGATTAACCAGTCTAATGGCAAACTTTAAACATCAAACTGACTTGCCGCTCACGCTAGGCAATTTTTTGCGCATGAACCCGCAAGTGACCTTGGAAGACATTTATCGAATAAGGATTAATGGTCAATGTGGCTGGACCTTATTAGTCGAGGCTGTTCAAGGGAGTCAGATGGCAGAACCTGCAGCGCTGCCCAATTTAGCCAAGGCTTATTATCGTGCGATAAACTTTCATTTACTCAGTTGTACTTCACTATCCTATTTAATCTTTATCAAACAGTTATGCCAAAATAATTTTGTATTTGACTGGCTAGATCCTATTCAAAATCAGTTTGCTTTGATGTGCCACTACAACTTTTGGGATAAATCAGGTACGGCTTTAAACGTTAAAAGTTTAACAGCTAGCTTGCTGATGCTACGCAACAAGCCATTACAGGAAGAGTTATTGGCTGTATTGGCGATACTGATCAACCGGATACACCATCAAGAAATGGATTTGGAATTACTCCAACCCACAGCGTTGAAAGTGCACTCTCGTTATACCCGTGAGCAAATTTTAGCGGCGATAGGAGCAAGCACATTTACAGCTAAATCGCCTTCTAGGGAGGGTGTGCTTGCGATTAATGAGCAAAACCTTGAGTGTTTATTTGTCACGTTAAACAAATCGGAGAAGCAGTTTTCACCGACAACCATGTATCACGACTATGCCATTAGCGAACATCTATTCCACTGGCAATCGCAAAATAGCGCACGGCCAGAACGAGGTAGGGGTTTAAGTTATATTGAGCAACAAAAGCTGGGGAAAACCGTGCTGTTGTTTGTTCGAGAGCAATCAAAAGATGAAAATGGCCGCACTATGGGATTTGTTAATTTTGGAAAAGTACATTATGTCAGTCATAACGGTTCACAACCCATGAATGTCACATGGCGATTAGAACAGCCAATCCCTGATGTTATGTGGCATGACACGGCTAAACTGGCAGTGGGCTAAGTACTACTTCCCCAGTCTTTCTGCTAACTTCTCCATCAAAAACTCGATCAATACACTCACCTTAGTCGGCAAATGTTTTCGCTGCGGATAAACCGCATAAATGCCATGTTCTGGGAGGGGATGGTCTGCGAGCAAGGCTTGTAGGCGGCCTGTTTGTAAGTCGGTGTCGACCATGAAACGGGGCAGGTTGGCTATGCCTAAACCATCGAGTGTGGCTTGGTGGATGGCATCACTATTGTTGACTTGATAGTTACCGTTCGGCTGAATGCGAGTTGGGCCCTGCGGGCTTAAGAAGGTCCATTCAACACCATCACGAAAATATGAGTAGAACAAACAGTTATGTTGGCTGAGTTGCTGCGGCGTTTGTGGCGCAGCGTGGCGAGCGAGATATTCGGGTGAGGCGCAAATGACACTTAAACAAGGGGCAATTTTACGGGCAATAAGACTTGAATCTGGCAGTTCGCCGATGCGAATCGCCAGATCGAATCCGCCAGCAATTAAATCGGTTGTCTTATCATCCATCTGCATTTGCAGCTGTATTTTCGAGTAACGGCGCAGAAACTCGGGGATCAAAGGGGCGATATGCAAGCGGCCAAATACCATAGGGACTGCAATGCGTAAATTGCCCTGAGGCGCTTGTTGTAGCTCGGAAATGGCGTCCAATCCTTCCTCTGCGAGCTTAACTGCAGGGCGAACATAGTCGAAGTAGCGGGCGCCTGCCTCGGTAAGACTTAAGCTGCGAGTGGTACGGCGCAAAAGTTGAATACCCAGACTTTGTTCTAATAGAGTAATGCGTTTACTCACCGCCGATTTACTCAGTCCAAGCTTTTGACCTGCCAGCGAAAAGCTACCGCATTCCACTACAGTGACAAAGATAGGTAGTGCTGAAAAGTGCTCCATGGTGTCCTTAGATTATCGCGTTCCCCTGCCATTATTGTTGATGATACCTCAACAGTCAGTTTTTATTATCGTCGTTATCATTGCCTTTGATGCAAGGTAGACTAATGCACTTGCTGATTGCGGGTGTCGACTGTGAAGCCGAGTTATTTTCGGGCTCATCGCTCATGTTTATCGCTTATCTTGATTACTGCTAGGCAGCTAGCCACAGCATTGCCGCAATCGCCGATGTACCATTCTCGATGCCACTGAACGGCATGGGGATGGGTCTTAGCTATTTTGTCAGAAAGAGAGTTCCTATGTCCTTGCCTTACCAATGGATTTTGTTCGATGCCGATGAAACCCTATTTTATTTCGATGCTTTAAAAGGGCTTAAGTTGATGTTTAGTGAGTTTGGGGTCGATTTTACCCAAGCCGATTTTGACGAGTATCAGTTAGTTAACAAACCACTTTGGGTTGATTATCAAGATGGCAAGATAACTGCCGCCGAGTTGCAAACCATACGTTTCGAACCTTGGGCTGCCAAATTATCTGTCACGGCCATGACGCTCAATAGTGCCTTTTTATCAGCAATGGCCGAAATTTGTTCGCCGCTACCCGGTGCCCGCGAGTTATTAGCCGCGCTCCAAGGCAAAGCCAAATTAGGTATCATCACTAACGGTTTCACTGAGCTACAAACCGTGCGATTAGAGCGTACAGGATTACAGCATCATTTTGATATTTTAGTGATTTCAGAAAAAGTCGGCATAGCCAAACCTGATGTGGGTATCTTCGAACATGCTTTCGAACTCATGGGCCATCCTGAGCGCGATGCTGTGCTCATGGTCGGTGATAACCCGCATTCAGATATCCAAGGCGGCATCAATGCCGGTATTCATACTTGCTGGTATAACGTCCACGGCCACGATGTACCCGCCGGTATCGCCCCGCACTATCAAGTGAGCTCGCACCAAGAGCTATATAGTTTATTGTTCGGGTAAGTCAACAGGCACTCAGCTTATGCTGTGAAGTCACTTAGCGAGTCAGCACTTCACGGATCTTACTTGCTTTATTTTTACCTATACCACCCACTTGCATCAATGCCTCTTCAGATGCTGTTACGACTGCCTCGACACTGGCGAAATGGCATAAAAGTTTATTGGCGAGTTTAGGGCCTACCTCGGGTAGGCTTTGCAAGATGAATAATTGCTGATTTTTCTTGCGTTTGGGCTTACGTCCCGTGAGGGTTAATTCATGTTCTCTACGGTTTAACTGAGTGGCGCAAAAATACAGAATTTTGGCTGTTTCAGTTTGCGATAAACTGCGCAGTATTGGGATGTGGAAATTGATTGAAATCGAGCACAGCGCCCCGATTAACGCTTCTCTGCGTATCTGGTAACATGCGATATCTTGTGTATAACCTTCGATAAGCAGGGCGGTATGATTTGGGCTCTGGGCTAATCTGGCCACCTGTGAGAATAGGCGCCCATCGCATAATGATTGCACGAAATCGGGCAACGTTTTACGTTCAATCAGCCAACCATTGAGTTGATAATCACCCAATTTTAGGCGTTTTTTGATGAGTGAGAGATCTTCGTGCAGTGACAGCTCATAGATGATTTTTTCTGCATGTTCTCTATCGTCATAAAAGAGAGGGATTTTAGCCGCTGCCAATTTTAACCTCAACCGAGTGACATATTCAGGATTGTTTATGAGTGTAGTCAGGCTGAACAACAAGCACAAAAGTTGTCTTCAGCTTTCTGAGTCGCCTAGTTAAAATTTAGTTATACCTATATCTGTTCGTTTGGCCTGCTGCATTAAGACAGCGCTAGAAAATCAATGTGAGTTAGCTATGAGTGAATATCAGTATTATCGATTCGAATGTGTTAACAGTAGCTTGTCGGTCCCGCAGCGGAATAGATTAAGGAATATTTCTAGCCGAGCAGAGATCACTAGCCACTCCTTTTGTGTTCAATATCATTACGGTGATTTAAGTGCCGATCCAGAAGCCTTGATGATGGATTTTTTTGATATTGGCTTTTATTACACCAATTGGGGGCAAGTGAATGCGTATCTTAAATTGCCAGCAGGTACAATCCCCAGTGATTTCAAGGCAATAAATGTTGAGTATTATGTGTCTCTTGTCGAAAATGAACAGAACCAATTACTGATATTTTCTTTAGAGGAAGACGATAACTACCGTGACGATGAAGATGCGGAAGCCTTTATATTTGATTTGGCGGCGCTAAGGACGGAGTTATTGGCGGGGGATTATCGCGTCTTGTATTTTCATTGGTTAAGCCAAGCCAACGATGATATGGGATTAGAGCCCTTGCCGCTTATAGCCTTTGATTTTCACCAGTTAACCCAGGCGCAATTGGCATTTACCACACTCTTTAACATCCCTTTACCATCGATACGTGCTTTACATCTTTTGCTGCAGTCAATGCCTGCACATGCTCCTCAAACCACAGTATTAACGGCACAGCAGCAGGTGGCTAAGCTAACGGATGCCGAGAAGGACGCGTTGCTTTGTCGCTTATTTGATGAAGGGAAAATATTTGCGGCGGATGCGTATGCGCTCCTCAGAACGCAAGAAACACCAATAGAGTACTCCCACTGGGTAACCGTTGCATCGTTGCATCCATTCTGGCATGTAGCAGAAAAAGAAGTGATGCAAGAAGATCGCATGGCTGAGGCCGAGCGTCTTGCCCGTGAGACGTTATTGCGTAATGAACATCTTGAAGCGGTTTATAAAGCGCATCAAAGCCATTGGGATAGTGCTTTTGAGGAGGCGGCTCGTGGGTGTGCCAGTGGCTATGATAATGCCAGCCGTACCTTGCAAGTGTTGTTTGATGCTTATCAACTAAAACAATCTTCCAGCGAGTTTAAACAAAATTTTGATGTTTTTATTAGCAAAAATAAACAGCGTAAAGCACTGATTAAGCGGTTAGAGCCACTACAGAAAATTGTGCTATCGCTTTGATTTAGTTTTTTCAATTCACATAGCTATGGCGCTGTGAACGAGTGATGTGTTTTGCTTTATTAAAAGTGAATTAGATTGAGTTACCCAAATAAAAACCCTGATAAATCAGGGTTTTTATTAGGGTTTTTATTTATTAGATTGCAGTTAAACACGACAACACACTATTCGACATTTCGGATCTGCTCATTCAGTAGTGGCCTAGACCTTAATAAACTCAATGATTTATCGAAAAGAAACCGATCAAAAATGCCTGTTTGCCCACCAAACTGCCCACCACTTGCCTATGGCTTTTACTACATCTTAGTGGTTAGCAATGGAAAAACAGCGCCGTTTTTATGCTGCTGTTAGAGCTAAAACATAGCAGTTTTGAAGGGCTTTATCGAGCACGATTTCCGTCAACATAGCTTTGCCATTTTTTCACTGGTTCTACGCGATAGTAATGAGTCAGCAGAAAGCTCAATTAGCCTTAAATGGATATTATGGTGTCCATTTTAATAGAAATAAGCTCAATATGGATACTATGGTATCCAAGAGAGATAAGACTGAGTGTCGAATGGTAAGCATCAGGTCTGCAAATTGTTATCCCTAAGGCAACTTTGTGTAGACCTTCGGGGCTAGGCAACGCGCCTTTACCATCTCTGAGGTAAATACTGCGTGAAATACAAAGGCATCACGATATTGGTTTGTTCTAACGCTGAAGAGCCTTGTGTACCCGTTAACTTAAAGGTTTTACTTGGAGTACATTTTTCAACGTAGGATGCCAACGATTTTGCTCTTGTACGTTTACCACTTTTGACTTCAACAGGGATGATATCGCCTTCATCGGTCGCCAAAATAAATTCGATTTCGGCGCGGGCGTCATTCCATGAATAGCTTGGGTCAACGCCAATAGCTGTGAGCTCTTGTTGCACAAAGTTTTCAGCCACATAGCCTTTGTATTCATAGTTTTGTTGCTTAATCTCTTTATAACTGCTGCCCAGCATATGATTGAGCAGGCCCACATCAAACAGAAACAGTTTAACCATATTGTCTTTTTTATAGGCCGCCAACGGAGATTTCGGCAATCCTTCAATAGGGTAGTTTGGCAAAGCTAAGCGGCAGCAGTTAAGCCAATGGATCGCGGTTTCAAAATCGCTATAACGAGATTTACGCTCATGCACATGCTTAAATTTAAAGCGTTTAACCGACTCATCGCTGACAAGTGATAGCTGGGCTGGAATGCTATTAAACACCGATTCAATCAGTGTGGCATTGACCTTGCCCGCGTACTTACCGAAATCTCGGCGATAACCTTCAACTAAATCGGCATGAATTTTTGTGACTTTTTCAACACGCTCTAGAATGCTTGAATCCTTAAACTGATACCAAGCAGAAACGGCTTCCGGCATACCACCGGTAAAAAAATAGTCGGTTAGTTTATCCATCAATTTAGTGTGTACCGCCGGTGTGCTTGCTTGACTATCAAATGCTTTGATCAGTGCTTGCTCGTTGGATGCGTAAATAAATTCTTGGAAGGTCAGTGGTCGTAAATTGTATTGTTCTACCTTGCCTACAGGGAAGGTATTGAGCAAACCAATGTTCGAACCGCTGGCTGCGACAAAATAGGACGGTGCTTTTTCGGCAAAATACTTCAGCGAAGTTACGGCTCGTTCACATTCGCCAATTTCATCTAATATCAGCAAGTCGGTTTCTGGATTGAACGCTTGGTTGGTTAACAACTCAATATTCATTACTAGCTCGTCAGGTGACAACGAGCCATCGAACGCTTCTTTGTAAGCTGGGTTTTCAAGGAAGTCGATACGAAGGATGTTGGCAAAGGTATTCCCAAACAACTCTTGCAGTAGATAGGTTTTACCTGTTTGTCTTGCGCCATCGATCAATAATGGCTTGCGCACAGGTTGACTTTTCCATGCTATTAGGGCGTTGAGTAAGTTGCGCTGCATTGTCATTTCCCGCCAATTAAGACTGTTAACTGCCTGTAGTATAACTTAGTCTACATTTTTTGGCGCATAAAAGTGCGTAATTTTACATTTTTATGCGCATAAAAGTGTTGTGATATTCTAATTGAGCAAGACTTTCCCTTTTTGAGAAAGCTTTTGGCACTCATCCCTTGGGCTTTTGGGGCAGTCTGGGCAAAGCCTTAGTTCACGCCACTTAGGCACACACCAACACTGCCCATACGGTATTTGTTACTTGGGGCATTATGTAAATTCTGGGGCAAGTAGCTACTTGTACCCTCAGAAAGCTGCACGATCTGGGCATTTATCTGCCTACTGCGTCCGTTTAGTACTGGCAAACTCCTAACTGAACTTAACAGATCAGTGAGGAAGCAAACGATGAACCCAACTACACAATCACCCACAAACTCAGTACACCCAGCGCGTCAGCAGCGGATTTTGCGCTTGCCCGAGGTAAAGGCCAAAACAGGCTTTGGCCGCAGCACCATTTATGCCCTGATGGCCAGCGGTGAATTTCCCCGTTCCATTCGTATTGGTGCGCGTGCCGTGGGCTGGTTAGAAAGCGATATCGACCAGTGGATTGAAACCCGCCGTATCGGTGCTGCTTATGGCCGTGGATAAACCATCAGCACCAACCCCGTTACCTGCAAGTGAGATGAATAACAACGCGCCAACATTACCGCCAGGTTTTGCCTATAACGCGCAAAACTGGCTGGTGATGCAACCGGCCGGGCAAGATAGCCCAGTCAAAATCTGCTCTTGGCTGCAAGTAGCGGCACGTACCCGCGATCCGCAAGGCGACAACTACGGTTATCTATTGCACTGGTTAGACGATGACAATCGCCATCGCTACTGGGCCATGCCCGCCGAACTATTGGCCGGAGACGGCAGCGAGTACCGCCGAATCCTACTCAGCCGAGGAATGCGCCTAAGCAACAGTGTCAAAGCGCGGCAGTTGCTCTCGCTGTTTATTCAACAAATGGGCGAGCTGGCCACGCAAAAGGCCATCAGCGTGAACTGCATTGGCTGGCATCACCACGCTTATGTGCATCCGCGCCTCACCTTTTATCCAAGCGAACACAGCAACAACCCGCGCATGGTGCTACAAACCATGCACCCGATAGAAGGCTTTATTAAACAGGGCAATAGCGACAGTTGGCGGCAGCACGTAGGCCGTTATTGTCTGGATAACCCGTTATTAATTGTTGGCGTTTGTGCTGCACTGGCTGCGCCTTTGTTGCACTTATGCGGGGTGGATGGTTTTGGTTTACACCTCTACGGTGCCAGCAGTACTGGTAAATTGTGGCGTGGGCAATGGCGTCTGCCTTCGACGCCGTAGTTTTGGTTTGATAAACCCCTTGCCCTGTAGCTCTTGGCGACGAGTCTGAATGGCAAAATAGGTCTGCCCATTGGCGATCACCGGCTTACTGGCATCACTGTTTTGTACAATGAGGTAACAGGCATAGCGGGAAAGCTGATAATCACGGGTAGTTCGTTTCGCCCCCGAGCCAATATCGACCATTTTTCCCACCTGGGAAAAATGGTCCTCGCTTGATTGGCCAGAGCCCTCACAGGCTGTGATCGCTTTTTTTATAACACGATCAAACTTGATAGGTTAGCCAGCGGGTTATGCGTTCGGCGGCATTGTCGCACTGGCTTAATGCTGGGTAGAGAGTAAACGCGGCATTCCTAACCAGTAACGCGACCACCTGCTGTATCCATTCTCTATCCCAATCGTTACCACTTGCCCATAACACGTCACTTATCACCTTGTTGGTTTTTCATGCCGTCTATTTTCAGTCGTCGGGTGCAGACGCGGTGGTGAATTAGATGAAAGAAATGGCCATAAAACTAACCAGTCAAATCGGTTGTTTATGATGACCTATGCGCAGCTAACTGTTTGATATACATAGTCCAATGCGGCGCTGTTTGGCGGCATTTGGCTAGTGCAAAAAATCGAGACGCCAAACGATCGTTTGCATTCTGGGTTAGAAAAAACAAACGGTTTGTACTTTGGATTCGAGGTTGGTTTAGGGTGCAAAAAGTGCCAAGTCTTGCTTTGTGCCAGTACCGACAAGGCTTAGCAGCGTTGGATTTCAATCGAGACGCCAAACAGTAAATGGGCTAATTTCCCTGTTTGGCGTTTCGATCCAAAAGCCAAACGGATAGTGGTTTTGGCGTAAGAGGGTAAAGGCATGGGGAAGTGTTTAATGAAGTGCTGCTGTTTATTTTGGCTTGGTATTTGGTGAAGGGATGTTTTCTAACTTCAATGAAGGTTGCTTGTTACTGTTGTCATCAATGTACTCAAGGGCGTACCCCATAGCCTTGTAGCTTTTCTCGCGTTTTTTAAACATGCGTTGCAGCATAGGGAGAGCGAAGTCTACATAGTCGTGAATGGTGACTTGTGTTTTTCCTTCCGATTCACGATGAATACGACCGGCATATTGGGCCAACGTACCTTTCCATGCGATGGGCATGGCCAAAAACAACGTATCCAGTCTTGGTAGGTCAAACCCTTCACCCACATATTTTCCTGTTGCGACGACAACTTGAGCCGATTGCAGATGATTGTCAGCATTCTTGCGTTCGGCAGCTTTCATGGCGCCTTTGAGTACGACAGTGCTTATACCCATCTCGATAAGTCGTGAGTGTATGTACTCTGCGTGCTCTCTACGCTCTGTAAGGACTAACGGGTGCCCCCCATTTTGAACACACTGAGAGGCGTCTGAGACAATTTTTGAAGTGCGCTGTTGGTTATCGACGAGCCAGCGGTAAGCATCGCTTATTTTTGGGCGCTCATCTGTTTTTATTAGCTCAGCTGGCGGTATATCGTAGAGCTGATGAATCATCACGGTTTGAGTAAATTGCTCATCAGGACTTTGTTTCACTTTGTAGCGAATGGGCCCTGCCGCCATAAAAATGATCTTCTGATGGCCATCTTGTCGCTCTGGCGTTGCTGTTAGGCCCAATACATATTTTGCTCTTACCTCGTTGAGTACCATTTCAAACCTTGGCGCAGACAGATGGTGGCATTCATCAACAATAATATGGCCGTAGTCTTGAATGAGAGGCGTGATGGAATTGTCTTTTTTATTAACCAAACTTTGATAGGTGGCAATGTCGATAATGCCACTCGGCTTTCTTTTACCCCCGCCTATACTGCCAATGTTTACGTCGGGTAGGAATGTGCGCAAGCGCTCTTGCCATTGTTCGAGCAGTTGTCGGCTATGAACCAGTATTAGGGTATTTACTTTGCGTTTTACGATCATGCCGATGGCAGTAACCGTTTTTCCAAATGCGGTCGGCGCATGCAAAATACCGAAGTCATGTTTAGTTATTGCGGCCACTGCGTCACGCTGGTTCTTTCGCAAAGTGAACTCGGGGTTAAGTTTTAATAATGGTTTGCCGGTTTCACGCTTATCGTCAAACAGTGGCGAAATATTGTGCTCTTGTAGCAAAGCAATCGCGTCATCGAGACAGCCTCGCGGTAGTGCTAGGTAACCGTTTTCAATACGAGCACAGGAAATAAACCTTGGAATGCCATGGGTTGAAAAGCGCAACGCTTGTGTCTTAAAAAACACAGGATTAGAAAAACTAGCTAATCGCTTGAGTCCTGCCAGTAGTGGCCCAGGTAACTCGCTCATCAAAAAGTAGATATGGTTAGCCAAGGTAATGGTCACGGTTTTCGGCAAAGACTCTAATTTTATTGGTGTGGCTTTGGCTGTGATTTCCCAAGGTGGGCGGTTATCTGTTAGCCCTTGTTCGGACAGTAATAGGGTATCGGGTGCAATGGTTGTTATGAGTTGATCAATACTCGATTGCGTGAGCGTTTTAAGCTCAGCAAGGTACTGCCATTGATCGTCAATCGCATTCAGGTCACTGTCAACAAAGCAACTACGGCCTGAAAGGCGAGCCTCCTTTTGAAGTGGTAGCGCAATGAGATTACCAAAACCGCCTTCAGGAAGGATATCTTGGTTAGGAAAGAGCCTGTCATAGGAGTCAAACGATAGATTTGGAAATATTTCCATGGCTTTATCAAGCAAAGCGAAACCCAGTGCCCGAGCCTGGTTAGCGGGGATATTGGTGTCAAAAAAGATCCATAAGTGTGCCCCGTTGCCAGAGCGCGAGATTTCTATCGCGTGCGGAATATCAAACTCTTGGCACGCTTTAGACATTGCTTTGACTTCTTCTTGCCAACAGCCTTTGTCAAAATCGGCTGCCAACAAATAGCACGTATTATCTTTCAGTAAGGGATACAGCCCCACCACTTGATGACCGGCAAGGTGCCTGTAAATAATGCGCTCGTCTAGTTCGCTAAACTTTCGGTGTGAACAGTCTTGGCATTTAATGCGGGGTTTGTTGCAAACCCCGTTTACCCATTCATTATCACAGGCTACGGAATAGCCACTGCGCCCCTGTTGATTTTGCCAACGATTGGCAAAGATATCCTCTCTTCCACGAAATCGTTGTCTGAATAGGGCGAATTTTTGTTCTGGCGTGAATGTCTGTACTGAACGCTCGTTTTGAGCGCTACGCAAAGCCTCTCTTAATGCGAGAAGCTGCTGCTTTTCGTTTTCAAGCTCAGCTAGCCTGTTATCAATAGCAGAAATGTTTGGGTAACGAGCGTCATTCATAACAAACTATTTTTGATTCGCAGCGCTATGAAGCGCGAACTTGAGGTGGCTTGATCAGTGACTCTGCTGGAATACCTAGCCCTTCATGAAGTTTCCAAATCATTTTTAGCGTGAGTGATCGCTTATGGTTTAGGATTTCATAAACACGATTGCTTTTACCTATCATGGGTTCAAGATCTTTAACCGTTAAGCCTTTGCGCTCCATCTCAAACTTTATTGCCTCAACAGGGTCTGGCAAATCCATTGGAAAATGCTTTGCTTCGTAGGCCTCGACTAACGTAACCAAAATGTCCAGCTTTTCACCTTCAACGGTATCTGGCTCCGCCATCATTAGGTTTTCGATGTCGTTTAATGCCGCACGGTAGTCGGCATCTGTTTTAATAGGTCTGATGTCCATTATATTTACCTCTTGTTACTACCTTTTGGCTTCAAATCGTTTGCACATCAATTTTTTATTCGGCTCGTCCATGAGCCTTACCCTTCGGGCTCGCGTTGCTCATGAAAATTCGTTCCCGACGAATTTTTCGTATTGTGTATGGCTGCCGATAAACCGTATGTAAACCACCTTGTAGGCATAATTGATCCAAACGACTAACCGGTATTTATTACCGGCAATGTTAAACACGACACGCCCATCTTTGAGGATGCTGGCATTTCTAAAGTCCTGTTTCACATCCGCCGGTGATTCCCAATCAGCGTTTAATGCATGCCTATACCACGCTAAAGTTGGCTCTTTCGCGTCAATGTATTCTGGGCTGTCTTCCCAAAATGTTTTTAAGGTTGATAGTGCGATAATTCTCATAAATAGATGCTAGTCCCATATTGGGACTTTTGCAAGTTTGTAGTTTGATTGACTGAAAGGAGTTGTTGACACGGCCCCCAATTGCCCCATTCCTTGGGGCAGTTTAATTTCCTCTTATTCACTTTCTAAAGCTCGCTGTATCAAGTGTTGCCCCATTTACTTCGCGCACGTCACGTGCAGTCACCTCAGCAATACACTTAATGCCAATGACTGGGCTTATCTCTTTGGTGTAAACCCGATACGGAATCTTGGGGTGCTTTAGTCGTCTACTCAGATCGGTTCGATACCAGTCATGGAACAGTTGATCCACGGTTTCAATGTCAGGTAACTCGATTTTCTGTTTTTCTAGAAGAGGATCTATGCCGTCACGTACTTCTTTTCGAAAATAAGCAGCGGCAATTCTTGCGTCTGCCAATGACATTAAAGGAAATTGCCCCAAGGTTGCTTCTCGTCTTCCTTTGGCAGTGGTGTAGCGGGTCATCTAATAAGGCGAGCCCTGTTTGCGGACGCAAAAGTATAGCCCTTCACCATCTGAATATTTTTTTGGGTCGGCTTTGCTGTATGCAATAACCTGTTTTGCTGTATGCAATAACCTGTTTTGCTGTGAGTTTTCCCATGTTTACTCCATAGTTGCTGAAATAATGGAGGGGGCAATAATGGCTGCCCACCACCGATTTGCTTATTGAATCAGCAGCTAACCTGTTGTGGTGGCGAGTTAAATGCGAAAATTGGGCAACTTACTGCTCACCAATTTGCTCACCGCAAAACGCTTATTGAGCCAAAATGAGGGGGCTGCCCACCATTCTGCCCACCACTAAACAGGTAGTTGGTAACGGACATCTGCAAACCGATTTGGACGGGAAAAATAAAAAAGCCCTGTATTTTCAATGCTCTTCACAAGGTGATACAGGGCTTTTAAGACACTCTTGGACGGGTGAAAAAACTATTCTATGTTCTGAATTTGCTCGCGCATTTGCTCGATTAGCACTTTAAGCTCAACGGCGGCTGAGGTGATCTCACTGCTGATGGATTTAGAGGCGAGTGTGTTCGATTCGCGGTTGAATTCCTGCATCATAAAATCTAAACGACGACCTTCGCTGCCGCCTTTCTTGAGGATGCGGCGGGCTTCGGCCACATGGGCTTCGAGGCGATCCATTTCTTCGGCCACATCTTGTTTCTGTGCCAGTAGCACCATTTCTTGCTCGATGCGGGCTGGGTCGAGTTCACCTTTGATTTCTGCAAGGCGGTTGGTGAGCTTTTCGCGTTGATATAGCATCACAGTAGGCATGTGCTCGCGTACGACGGCGATTTGCTCGCTCACGCCATCTAAGCGGCTCAGCAGCATGTCTTTGATGGCTTCGCCTTCACGGCCACGGGCTTCGATGAATTGATCTATGGCTGAATCGAAGGCTGTCATCAGATCTGCGCCGATGGCATCCATATCTTGTTCACCGCTCGCTAGTACGCCCGGCCAGCGCAGGATGTCGGTAAGATTGACTTCGCCTTGTCCCGCTTCTTGCTTGAGCCAATTGGCAGCGCCTAATAGCTGTTTTGCTAGCGCTTGATTCAACTGCAGCTCGTTGTTGCTGTTGTCTGCCAGTTCGTAGCGCAGATTGACTTCAACTTTGCCGCGGCTTAAGCGTTTACGTAGGCGGTCGCGCAGTACGGGTTCGAAACTGCGGAATTGCTCGGGTAAACGTAGGTAAGTTTCGAGATAACGTTGATTGACTGAGCGAATTTCCCAGGAGGCAGTGCCCCATTGTGCTTTGTGCTCGATGCGAGCGTAGGCTGTCATGCTTTGGATCATGGGTTGTCCTAATGGTTTAATCGTCATAATGAGAGGCGATTATAGAGTCAATGGCTTTAGGATTAAAGGCATACAGTATAAGACCGCAAGTTAATGAGTACTTTGCCTAGATGAGTTTGCCAGAGAATCACCCTAAGCATGGCATCCTAAGGCTCAAGCCCTTATAATATGCAGCCAAAATCGGTCAATGACTCAGAATACAGGAATCTCGCATGCGTCCAAGTAACAGAACGCCAGCACAAACTCGTCCCATCACTATCACTCGCCAGTTTACGGCCCATGCCGAAGGTTCTGTGTTAGTGGAATTTGGCGAAACTAAAGTGCTTTGTACCGCCAGTTTTACTGAAGGTGTGCCACGTTTCCTTAAAGGTCAGGGTCAAGGCTGGGTGACGGCGGAATACGGCATGTTGCCACGTTCGACTCATAGCCGTATGGATCGTGAAGCCGCTCGCGGTAAGCAATCGGGCCGTACGCAAGAAATTCAACGTCTTATCGGCCGTGCTTTGCGCGCCTGTGTGGATATGAAAGCCCTAGGCGAAAACACTATCGTGATCGATTGTGATGTGATCCAAGCTGACGGTGGCACGCGCACTGCTTCTATCACTGGCGCCTGTGTGGCCTTAGTGGATGCGCTGAACTGGGCGCGTGGTAAAGGCATCATTAAATCTAACCCGCTGAAATTCCTTATCGCTGCTGTCAGCGTCGGTATTTACAAGGGGGAAGCGATAAGCGATCTAGAATATATCGAAGACAGCGCCGCCGAAACTGACATGAACGTGGTGATGACAGAAACGGGCAAGATTATCGAAATTCAAGGCACCGCCGAAGGCGAGCCATTCAGCCACGAAGAGTTGATTGAGCTACTCGGATTGGCGAAGAACAGTATTCGAGAAATCGTCGATGTGCAAAAAGCCGCACTGAACTAATAGTGTGGTGATGAACAAGCCCCGTTATGTTATGCCGTGCGGGGCTTTTTATTAGCTGCAACTTTTTTATTTGCAGCAAGATGTTAGTGTAATGTAAGCCCTATACCGAATAAAAATTCCCCATAATAAAAAACCAATAAAATACAAAGTCGTAAGGAGATATTGTGAAAGCCTATCAACGTGAGTTTATTGAATTTGCCCTTGAACGTCAGGTGTTGCGATTTGGCGAATTTACACTTAAATCGGGCCGTATTAGTCCTTATTTCTTCAATGCGGGTTTGTTCAATACTGGCCGTGATTTAGCGCGTTTAGGCCGTTTCTATGCCGCTGCGCTAGTGGATTCTGGCATTAATTACGATTTGCTGTTTGGTCCTGCTTACAAAGGCATTCCGATTGCGACCACTACGGCTGTTGCCTTGTGTGAACACCACGATATCGACATTCCTTACTGCTTCAATCGCAAAGAGAAAAAAGATCACGGCGAAGGTGGCAGCTTAGTCGGAAGCGAGCTGAAAGGCCGCGTGATGCTGGTGGATGATGTGATCACAGCCGGTACTGCTATTCGTGAGTCGATGGAAATCATCGAAGCCCATAAGGCACAATTAGCGGGCGTGTTGATTGCCTTAGACAGACAGGAGAAAGGCAAGGGTGAGTTATCGGCTATTCAAGAAGTTGAGCGCGATTTTGGTTGCGGCATAGTAGCAATTATTAAACTTGCCGACCTCATTAGCTATCTGTCTGAAAAGCCTGGAATGGAAGTACAACTTGCCGCCGTGAGCCAGTACCGCGAGCAATACGGCATTTAACTCTAGTGCTTAGCCGCTGGTATTGATCAAGTGGCTATTATTGGCGTGGTGAAATCAGTTAATCAGCCGGCATTGATCTTAGCTAGGTTGAGAAAGGTTTGATTGGGTTGGTATGAAAACAAAAAACGCTGCGATTCTATAGAAGGAATCGCAGCGTTTTTTGTTGAGTTGTATTGATTGCTATTGATTTAGGCACGCTTTAAATCACGTTACGCTTCAATACACTTATTTCGACTGATGCAAAAACTCGGCGCGGGTCGCAGGGTTAGATTTGAAAATACCGCCCAGTGCTGTGGTGGTGGTTGAACTGGTTGAGTCCATCACGCCACGGGATTTGACGCAGTAATGCACAGCATCCATTTTAACCGCTACGTCCTTAGTTTCGAGCAAGGTTTGCAGCGCGACTAGCACTTGCTGCGTCAAACGCTCTTGTACCTGTGGTCGCTGGGCAAAGAAACGCACGATGCGATTAATTTTTGATAAACCAATGATTTTTTTGCGTGGCAGATAAGCTATGGTTGCAGTGCCATCGATCGTCACTAAATGGTGTTCGCAGGTACTGGTAAGGCTAATGTCTTGCACGCGCACCATTTCATCGAAGCCCATCTTATTGTCGATAACCGTGATCTTAGGGAAGTTCGCATAATCTAAGCCGGAGAAGATTTCATCGACGTACATTTTAGCAATGCGGCGCGGCGTATCGGCAAGGCTATCATCTGACAGATCCAATGACATTAATGTCAGGATTTCTTTCATATGATGTTCAATCTTGTTTTTACGTTCTTCACTGCTGTAAACGCTTGGGAGCATTGGGGTTTCAAGTCCACGTTCTGATAACGCGGCTTGTACTTTTACTGCTGCTTCACTTAATGCCATCTTATCCTCCACTACGTCGTAGCGGCTATAACAGAAAACCTATGCTGATCATCGAGTGGTACTTGGGCTGTTCAGCATCAGATACAAATTATTGCTATTCTCGCTAGGGCAAGAATAGGGGGAGGAGGATAGCGCGAATTGCAGACAATTCATACCGAAAAACGCGCATAGGCCACATGAAAAAGCCGATAGTCCTTATCGGATATCGGCTTTAAATCGGCCACTGCCAATCGAGTGTAGACTGGCAGTGACGGCAAGTTTGAGTCAATCCTAAAGTTTTAGATTAGTTTTTAGGAAGCTGAGCATTTGTTCATAGTATTTCGCTCTATGCTCATCGTTATAAAAACCGTGGCCTTCATTGTCCATTACCAGTTTTTGGTAAGGGTAATTGTGAGCTTTTAGGCCTTTTTCGAGGGATTCGAGTTGCTCAATTGGCGCGCGCTCATCTTCACCACCGTGAACGAGTAAGAGGTTCGCTTTTAATTTGGCAACGTTTTCTGAGGGCGACATGGCTTTTAGGGTGGCTTTGTCTTGGCCAAGCACATCCTTGAGATAGCTAGTGCCTGCTCTTCTACTAGCAACATCGCCTTCATTAAACATCAATTCAAGATCATAAACGCCAGCTACACCTATGGCGCATTTAAACATATCTGGAGCAAGTACGGCGCTCTGCAAGGCGCTGTAACCACCAAAACTGCCGCCAACGATACAGATACGCTCCTTATCGGCAAAACCTTGGTCAATGACGTACTGGGTGGCGTCGATAATATCGTATTGAATATCCGAGCCCCATTTTTGATAGCCTGCACGTTCAAATTGATCGCCATATCCACCCGAACCACGGAAGTTGACCTGTAGAACGGCTATGCCTTGGCTCGCTAGATATTGGTTTTGTGAGTCAAAGCCCCACCAGTTACGGATACCGTGTGGACCACCGTGTGGATTGACGACTAAGGGCAGATTTTTAGCTTCTTTTCCAAAGGGGAGGGTTAGATATCCATGGAGTGTTTTACCATCACGGCTGGTAAAACTGATGGGTTTTACCTCAGCCATTTGTTCAGGGTCGAGCCATTTCTTTGCAGCGACTAGATATTCAAGTTTCAGTTTTTTTGTATCAAATATGTAGTAATCACCAGGATTGCGATCATTAAATGCAAGTACAACGAGTTTGTCTGCATCTCGGGTTTCGCTAACAATTCGGACTTGATGGCCAGGCAGAGCACCAAGCAGATCTTTTAGCAATTTAGCGTGTGAATCCTCATTATCGACGAAGGCATAACTTGGGTAGCCATTTTCAAACTCGACGGCGTAAAGTTGTTTATTGGTACCGTTAATCCAAAAGTTACTGGGGTCAACGTTTTCATCCTGAATTATTTCAGTTTTATCACCCGTTTCGAGATTAATTTTATACACCCCTAAGGTTTCACCTTGGGAGCGTCCCGCCGCATAAATCGTATTTTTATCATCGGCGAAGGAGAGTGGTTTAAAATCAGCAAGACCTAGATTGAGTTTATCGGTATTTACCCAATTTCCCTCTTTACGGTAGAACACTTTAGTGATGTTTTTACTGTCCTCACCGGCAACGAAGCGAACTTCCCCTTGATGGTCTGTCATAAAGCTGGCTTGGCCGATGGGTGAGCCTGCGATGCGTTTACGCGTTCCATTAAATAAGTCTACGCGATAGACATCTTGTAACAGTTCCACATCCAGATTGATCCTATCGTTCCATGGAATGGCGTTAACTAGCATGTAGCGTTCATCATCAGGTAGAGGATCGAGAATAAATGCGCTCGCTCGCATAGGTGTGTTTTTCTTGATATTTGAACCTGTTTGTTGCTCACCACTATCGAAGCCGAAGAGATAAGCCTTTCGTGAACCATCTGCATTTACGGCCAATAATTCTCCATAGTAGATGGGGGTGTCTTGCCAGCCTTTTAGGTATTCTTTTGCCAGTACCAATCGCTCACTATTGGCCCATTCATAGTTACCAACTTGAGCATTACCGGGGAAGCTTATCGCATTAAGGAGCTTTTTGGTTTGGGTGTCTAAAACTAAGAGAACATTTTTACCTTCGACACTCGTGATTGCACTTAAGTATTTGCCAGTAGGAGATATTTTTACATCAGAGTACTCATCACCTTTGCTGAATAATTGTGCCTGTGATAGTGCATTGGTGGTTGGCGGAGTTGCAGCAAAAGTTGCTATAGGGAGCATTGGCAAGCAGAGCGTAGCCAAAGTCGCTAATCGGAAGAGTTTCATCTGACATCCTTGTAAAATCATTGTGGTTTTTGTTCTTAAAATGTTTTTCGAGGATAAAACAAAAGATGAAGTGAAACAAGGAAGGAATATTGAAAATAAAGGACGATAGTTACCGTCCTTTATGTTGAAAAATCATTAGCTTTGCAACAGTTGATGTTGGATAAAGCGCCACTGTTCATCGAAGTGTGTCGTCGGTTTGAGTTTGAATTCACTTCGTACAAATTGGGCGATGCGGCCTTCGGCAAAGGCTAACAGTAAATTGGCTAATATGGCTTCGTCTAAGTTGAAGCCTTTACCTTCTCGTAGGGTTTTTTCCCGTAAAATTTGCTTTAACTGGGTTTCAATTTTGGCAAATAAGTTACCAATACGACTTCGCAGGCGTTCATTTTCACCGAGTAGAGCATCACCGTTGAGAACGCGGGAAATTCCTGGGTTACGCTCGGCAAAGATCAGCAGCAGTTGCAGTACCAACTGGCAGCGCTTCATGGTGTCTTTTTCGTCATCCATGATTAAATTGATGCGCGACAATAACGACTCTTCGATAAACTCGATTAAGCCTTCGAACATCCGTGCTTTACTTGGGAAGTGACGGTACAGGGCGGCTTCCGATACACCGACTTCTGAGGCCAGTTTCGCTGTGGTGATCCTTTGTCCTGGGTTGGTTTCTAGCATCTGTGCTAGACATTGCAAAATATGTTCACGACGATTAATTTTTGGGCTTACAGCCATTGCAGTATCCTTGGCTCAATAACGACTTAGGGGATTATTTAGTGCCTGAATGGCCAAATCCGCCTTCACCACGATCTGAGCTGTCGAACTCATCAACGAGTTTGAATTGTGCTTGTACTACAGGAACAAACACCAGTTGCGCAAGACGATCGCCAATTTCTAAGGCAAAAGGACTGTCGCTACGATTCCAGCAAGACACCATTAAGGGGCCTTGGTAATCGGAATCGATGAGTCCGACCAGATTCCCCAGTACTATACCGTGTTTATGGCCAAGACCTGAGCGCGGCAAAATCACTGCAGCCAGTCCTGGATCGGCAACATGAATGGCAATCCCCGTTGGAATAAGCACGGTTTCACCCGGTGCTATGGTCAAAGTCGTGTCGATCATGGCGCGAAGATCCATGCCTGCACTGCCAGGTGTAGCGTAGGCAGGTAAAGGAAATTCTGAGCCGATACGGGAGTCGAGAATTTTTAATTCAATCGGTGTTTTCATGTATTTGTTTTTTCTTTCACTATCAACGAAAGTAATTGCCGTGCCAGCGTGAGTTTGTCAGTAGCAGGCAAATCTTGACTGCCGTGCGGCCAGAACACTCGCAGGGCATTGGCATCGGCATTAAAGCCAATACCTGCAACGGAAACGTCGTTTGCGGCGATCATGTTCAAGTTTTTACGTTTGAGCTTATCGCGCGCATAGGCTTCTACATCATGGGTTTCGGCGGCAAATCCCACCACAAAAGGACGGTTAGGTAAGCTCGCAACCGTGGCTAAGATATCAGGATTCCTCACCAGCGCAAGTTGCATTTCTTCGGTCGATTTTTTGATCTTACAGGTAGCAATATCACTAATGCGGTAGTCTGCAACGGCGGCGCAGCCAATAAAAATATCTTTTTTATCAACGTTATCCATAACAGCATCGAGCATATTTTGCGCCGATTCAACATCAATCCGTGTCACGCCTTCTGGGGTGCTGAGATTTACTGGGCCTGAGACTAAGGTGACTGCTGCACCCATATCTGCCGCGGCTTTGGCCAGTGCAAAGCCCATTTTTCCAGAACTGTGATTTGAAATGTATCTGACGGGATCAATTGCTTCACGGGTTGGTCCGGCGGTAATCAGCACTGACTGGCCAGCCAAAGGCAGCGCAGAGACTTCTTTTGTTGCAAAAAAATCACTGGCTAGCTCGGCAATTTCTAGCGGTTCGAGCATGCGTCCAGGACCCACTTCACCACAGGCCTGACTGCCACTGGCGGGTCCCCAAAGTGTAAAACCACGTGATGCTAGGCTAGTTAAATTCGCCTGCGTAGCTAGATTGCGGTACATCTGCTGATTCATTGCTGGACACAGGGCAATTGGCGCCTCAGTGGCAAGACATGTGGTGGTGATCAGCTCATCGGCCATGCCGGCATTAATCCGCGCCAATAGGTTTGCGGTTGCAGGGGCGATGATGACGAGATCCGCCCAACGAGCGAGTTCTATGTGGCCCATGGCTGCTTCTGCCGCAGGATCGAGCAGGCTTGAGGCAACGGGATGCCCAGATAACGCTTGCAGCGTAAGAGGGGTGATAAATTCCATCGCACTCTGGCTCATCACCACACGCACATCACAGCCACGCTCTTTTAAGCGGCGGACTAAATCAGCGCTTTTATAGGCCGCAATACCGCCGCCAATGCCCAGCAGGACGTTTTTATTTGTCAGACTCACAGACATCATCCGAGATAGAAATAATGCCGCCAACGATACCACAAAGCGGTGAATTTTAGTGACTCTCCCAGTTCAAAAAATCTCGTCCATACTCAGTAAAGTGAAAATATGTGAGATGACAGGGAGGTCGCATGGGAATTAAAGATTGGCCTGAGGGGGAAGGTCCCAGAGATAAACTGTTACAAAAAGGGGCGGGGCAGTTGTCGGATGCGGAGTTATTGGCGGTATTACTGCGGAACGGTTTAGCGGGATTAAATGCGGTTGACCTTGCAAGGTCGCTTATTAGCGAGTTTGGCGGCCTCAGAAACCTGCTTTGTGCGCCTCGAAATCAGGTATGTCGACTTCCGGGCGTAGGACCTGTAAAATACGCCCAGCTTCAAGCTGCTGCCGAATTAGCGCGGCGTGTAGCGCAGGAAAATCTGCAAAGAGGTCAAGTTTTAACAAATCCCGATTTAACTCGGGACTATTTAATGAGACAATTGGCCGATCGCTCCTATGAAGTGTTCGCAGTTTTACTGCTGGATAGCCAGCATAGAGTGATTCAATTTGTCGAATTATTCCGCGGCACAATAGACTCAGCCTCAGTGTACCCACGTGAAGTGGTGAGCTTAGTGCTGGAGAAAAAGGCCGCAGCAGTTATAGTTTGTCATAATCATCCGTCTGGTATTGCCGAGCCCAGTCAGGCTGACCGACGAATAACTGAGCGATTAAAAAATGCGTTAGCAACCATAGACGTATCCTTATTGGACCATATGGTTGTAGGTGATCGAGAGATAGTTTCTTTTGCAGAACGAGGCTGGATTAATTAATCTAACACTTGATCTTCACTCTGTGATCGTGTATAAAATGCGCCCTCTTTGTGCCTCGGGCGACGGCCATACGAGGCACATTAATGCTCGAGCGTTAAAATTGTTTTTGGAGAAGATTGACATGTCAAGAGTATGCCAAGTTACTGGCAAGAAGCCGATGGTTGGTAACAACCGTTCGCACGCAAAAAACGCGACCCGTCGTCGTTTTTTACCTAACCTACAAAACCACCGTTTTTGGTTAGAAGAAGAAAAGCGTTTCGTACAGTTACGTGTATCTACTAAAGGTATTCGTCTGATCGACAAAAAAGGTATCGAAGTTGTTGTTGCTGAACTTCGTGCTCGTGGCGAGAAGGTATAATAGATCATGGCTAAAGCTAAAGGTAATCGTGAGAAGATCAAATTAGTTTCTACAGCTAAAACTGGTCACTTCTACACAACTGAAAAAAACAAGCGTAACATGCCTGAAAAAATGGAAATCAAAAAATTTGATCCAGTTATTCGTCAGCACGTTATCTACAAAGAAGCAAAAATCAAGTAATCCTTGGTTAGTGTTTCGAGAAAAGCCCCTTATTTAAGGGGCTTTTTTTTTGCGCTTTTTTTAGTAGTTAGTCATCAAGTTGAGATAATTGCCTCGCAAACTTAAGCCGCTGAATCATCCCCTGTGAAGTTAAAAAAGTGTGAACACTTGCTGAAAATATAAAATAGTGCGGTTCTAAGCACTTTAAATCATTAAAACTGCACTTTAGTGAGAATAAATTCTTTATGTGTGAATTAAAATGCAATACCATACGCGAAAGTTAGCGATTCATTCCTGGCATGTCATCGTGACGCTGCCAGCTCAAAAATGAGGTGTAAATAACGCGTGCGTACCACTGAATTGGTTGATGGATTTCGTCACTCTGCCCCCTATGTTAATGCTCACAGAGGTAAAACTTTTGTGGTCATGCTGGGTGGTGAAGCTTTGGCTCAAAATCACTTCCGCGCCATCTTAAATGATGTTGCCCTGCTGCACAGTTTAGGGATTAAAGTGGTGTTAGTGTATGGCGCTAGACCGCAGATTGATGCTGCATTAGCCGTCAACGGTATTGAACCTGCCTACCACGAAGGTGTGCGTATCACGGATGAAGACTCGCTCAAAGTGATCAAGCAAGTTGCGGGTGCACTGCAATTTGATATCACAGCGCGTTTATCCATGAGCTTAAGCAATACGCCGATGCAAGGCGCGCAAATTAACTTAGTGAGCGGCAACTTTGTGATTGCTCAACCTCTTGGTGTCGACAATGGTGTGGATTTTTGCCTGAGTGGCAAAGTGCGTCGTATTGATGTGCAAGGCTTAAAACGTCAGTTAGATAATCACTGCATCGTGTTGATGGGGCCGATTGCGGCTTCTGTGACGGGTGAAAGTTTTAATCTGACCGCCGAGGAAATCGCGACCCAGGTGGCGATCAAACTCAAAGCAGATAAGATGATCGGTTTTAGCTCACAGAACGGTATTCTCGATCGCAATGGCGATGTCATTGCCGAGTTGATGCCGAACGATGCGCAAAACATCATGAACAAGCTGGCCGAGCAAGGTTCTGCCTGCATTGGCACTATGGCTTTCTTGAAAGCGAGTATTGATGCTTGCCGCAATGGTGTGCCGCGTTGTCACTTAGTTAGCTACCTCGAAGATGGCGCTTTACTGCAGGAACTGTTTTCTCGCGAAGGGATAGGCACGCAAATCGTGACTGAGAGTGCCGAGCGTTTACGCTGTGCGTCGATCGCCGATATTGGCGGTGTACTGAACCTTATTCGTCCATTGGAGGAGCAAGGCATTCTGGTGCGTCGTAGTCGTGAGCAGCTTGAGATTGAAATTGAACAGTTCATGTTGATTGAACGTGATGGTTTAGTGATTGGTTGCGCTGCGCTTTATCCTTTTGAAGAGGACAATGCGGGCGAGTTTGCCTGTTTGGTGGTGCATCCAGATTATCGCGATGCCGACAGAGGGAGCTTACTGCTGAAGAACATTATCAATCAGGCCAGAAACCGCGGTTATTCACGCTTGTTTGCGCTGACAACACGGAGCATTCACTGGTTCCTCGAGCATGGTTTTGTGATTGAAGATGTTGAAGCACTGCCACAGAAGAAAAAGCAGTTGTATAACTATCAACGCCGCTCCAAAATTCTCGCGCTCGATCTCTAAGCCGTTCTAAATCAATCCAATCAATGCCAGCCTAGTACTCATATTAGCGCTGGCATTTTTATTGACATAATATGTCTTTGTTGGCAGATTAAGACTTCACTGCACGGGAGATACTGCCAATGAGTCCTCAATTTTTTGAACTCGCCCCTTTAACCCAAACCTCTATCTTTAGTTTTATCGTCTTATTGCTCGGTTTAGCGGGTATCTTGCTGATGTTATGGCTAAAAAATATGCCAAAGATAGCGAAGTCAGCGAGTTTAGGCATATTGCTGGTGATGATGGGCGGATTTTCTTGGGTATTTTATCAGTCTAATAGTGCCGAGTTAGTGTTAACCGATACTGAGCTTACCTTGGATGTGCCCTTCTATAAAGTGCAGTTATCCCGCGCGGATTTATTGCCCGCCGAGGCACGCATGGTCGATTTGCAACAAGAGGCAGAATTGACTCCGAGCTTTAAAACCAACGGCATAGGCATGCCGGGATTTCAATTGGGCTGGTTTAATCTACAGGGAAAAGGTAAGGCATTTTTGGCGATAACAGATAAATCGCAGTTAGTGTTAGTGCCAACGGCGAAAGGCTACAGCTTATTACTGACAGTACCGCAAGGGAGTGAGTTTTTAGCACAGTTGCAGAAGTAATCATCATATGTCATCGCTTCTGCCACTGTGTTTATCGGCGTGATAATGCTCACGCCGTTTTGCGTTTATAGGCCATATCTAAGGTAAAGATGAGCAGCGCGCTCCAGATAAAGCCGAAGGTCACACCTTTTTCGGCATCGAAGGGCTCATTAAACAGACTCACCGCGAGGATAAACATAATACTTGGGCCGATATATTGGAAAAAACCAAGCATAGACAATGGAATCCGTACTGCCGCCCCTGCAAAACACAGTAAAGGAATGGTAGTCACTATCCCAGCCGCCATTAACATCAGATTCAGTTGCCAATCGTTTGTCAGCATGCTCGCTGTTGCTGTGTCTAAGGTCGCGACGAGGTAAATTAGCGCGACCGGTAATAACACTGCGGTTTCGACCAATAAACCGGCCTTAGCATCCACATTGACCTTTTTTCGCAGCAGTGCATAGAAACCAAAGGTGCCCGCGAGTGCCAGTGAGACAATGGGAATAGAGCCAAAAGAGATTAATTGGATTAACACGCCAGCGCTGGCGAGAGCGACCGCAAACCATTGCAGTTTACGTAACCTTTCGCCTAGAAATAACATGCCAAGCAAGACGTTGAGCAAAGGGTTGATAAAGTAACCTAAGCTGGCATCGAGCATGTGATCGTTATTTACTGCCCAGATAAATAGCAGCCAGTTTCCCGCGATCAGTATGGAAGTAATGGCGAGAACCATCAGTTGCTTAGGTTGTTTAAACAGTAAGCGTAAGCGTGAAAAACCGCCAATAAATTGCATGATGATCAACATAAACACGAATGACCAAATCACCCGATGGAGCAAAATTTCGGTAGCGGAAACATGATTGAGTAATTTGAAGTATAAAGGCGCAAACCCCCACATACAGTAAGCACTGACGGCGAGTAGGATCCCTTTGCGGTATTCAAGATCTGGCATGAGACATCTTCGAAGGACAACAAGACGGCGATTGTAGGTGTGTCTGACCGCTGACTCAAGGCATCGCAGCGTTCTTTTGGTTACAGAATATCTCGATAAGAGTTTAAATGGCCGATTAGAGCCAGTAAACATCTTGCTAATCAAGATGTTCACTGGCTTTGATCTTTAATACGGTAAATGAGTGTTCTGCGGTGAAACGGCTAGCCCACCATATAAGTCCCTGTTCCAAAAGCGATATGTGTGCCTTGCTCATTATGCAATTCCATGCGGCATACCGACACCCTATTGCCCGCACGGATCACGCTGCCCGTCCCGGTAAAGGTGAGGCCGCGTCCCGGCCGCAGATAATCGACGCGCATATCAATCGTCCCTAAAGTTTGGAGGCGTTGTTGTAATTCTTCAATCGTCCAATCTTCACGACTGGCGACCAGTCCTGCAAAGGCGGTGAGTCCGCCAACCACATCGAGTACCGTGGCTGTCACACCGCCGTGGAGGATTTGCTGGTGGATATTACCAATCAGCTCAGGTTTCATGTTGATCACGACTTCGACGCCATCAATGTCATAACGCTTGATATCGAGTCCGAGTAGATTATGGAAAGGAACATGTTGATCAAATACTGCTGCGACTCTTCTCAAAGCTTCGGCTTGGATTGGGCTGGTCATTATTGGGTCCTTGTCACTGAGTGACTGCATTAGGCGTAATTGGATTTGTTATCAACACTGAGATGAACAAAGTGCGGCTTAGAGCAATTAATCTACAGTGAAGCTCACGGCTAATGCAACTCCGTCGCTAAAATGACGACACAGTTTCGGCGGGTTTTAAAGTACTTTACCCCGCGTTCGTTATTTTTGGCTTAGTCCACTAGGGGTTAAAATAGCTACAATCGCGATGAATGGCCTCGTCTAAAGTACTTTAAATTACCGCTGAATCCTGCATTTTGAGCTAGTTTGGGTATAGAATAGGCCCCCTCACTTTTGACATAGAAGATCCATGGAAAAGCTCGTACTCGACACGCATGATGATCCGCTCTCGCAACGCCTCGCACAGGTGTTTGGTTACCGTGACTTTAGGGACGGTCAGCGGGAGGTGATAGAACGTGTCTGCGGCGGGCAAGATTGCTTAGTGATCATGCCAACGGGCGGCGGTAAGAGTCTGTGCTATCAACTCCCCGCGTTACTGATGGATGGCATTACGATTGTCGTATCTCCATTGATTTCTTTGATGAAAGATCAAGTCGATAGCTTGTTGCAAACCGGTGTTGCGGCGGCTTATCTCAATTCTTCATTGCCGCGAGAGCAGAGCGCCGAAGTATTAAGGCAGCTGCGCCACGGTGAGTTAAAACTGCTTTATGTGTCACCAGAGCGCTTATTAAGCGCAGATTTTATTGAGCGAATGCAGTCGTTGCAGCTAGCGATGTTTGCCATCGACGAGGCGCATTGCATTAGCCAGTGGGGTCATGATTTTCGCCCTGAATATGCGGCACTCGGTCAGCTAAAACAACTCTTCCCCTATGTGCCCATGATGGCGCTGACTGCAACGGCGGATCAGGCGACTCGGCAGAGTATTTGCGAGCGACTTGGGATTGACCCTTTCCGTTTACTCTCGAGTTTCGACAGGCCTAATATTCGCTACACAGTGGCGGAAAAGCTCAATGCTGCGAATCAGTTACGGCATTTTTTAACCCAGCAAAATGGCACCAACGGGATTATTTACTGTAGTAGTCGTCGCCGTGTCGACGAAGTAGCCGATCGTTTATGTCTGCAAGGTTTTAATGCTAAGGCCTATCATGCGGGAATGACGCAGGAAGATCGTGGCGCAGTGCAGGACAGTTTCCTTAAAGATCAAATCGATATCGTTGTCGCCACTGTGGCTTTCGGTATGGGGATCAATAAATCGAATGTGCGCTTTGTGGTGCATTACGATATTCCTAAAAGTATCGAAGCCTATTATCAGGAAACGGGCCGTGCCGGCCGTGATGGGCTTGATGCCGAGGCCTTTATGTTGTTTGATCCTGCCGATATTGGCCGGGTGCGACATTTGATTGAACAGTCTGAGCCAGGGCCACAGCAGCAAGTCGAATTCCATAAACTCAATACCATGGCGGCGTTTGCCGAGGCGCAAACCTGCCGTCGCCAAGTGCTATTGCATTACTTTGATGAGAGCGCACTAGAGCCCTGTGGTAACTGCGATATTTGCCTCGATCCGCCTAAGCGTTATAACGGCACCGAAGATGCACAAAAGGTGTTGTCATGTATTTTCCGTTTAGGCCAGCGTTTTGGTATTAATCACTTAATTGAAGTGCTGCGCGGCTCTAAAGGCGCCCCGATTGTTGACCGAGGCCATGACAAACTTACGACTTGGGGAATTGGTAAAGACAAGAGCCATGAGTATTGGTTGAGCGTGATCCGTCAATTGATCCACTTGGGACTGGCGAGTCAGGATGTGACGCGAGGTTCATCTATAACCTTAAACCCATCGGCACGACCTGTACTCAAAGGTGAGGTGGCATTAATGCTCGCCGAACCGCGCATTCAGTTAACGACCACAAAACGCAAGGTGAGCCAGTCTAAGGCGCCGCTGAACTACGACCGTAAGCTATTCGCGCGACTCAAGTTACTGCGAAGAACCATAGCTGAGCAGCAGGATGTGCCACCGTATTTAGTGTTTAACGATGCGACGCTGGCGGAAATGGCGGCCATGATGCCGACCAGTGCAGGGGAAATGCTCGCCGTCAACGGGGTTGGCGAGCGTAAACTGAGTCGTTTCGGCGACGCTTTTCTCGATGAAATTGAGGCTTATTTAGCGGGAGAATAATGGTTTGGATTATTCTCACTGATTTTAACCTTACCCAATTGATTGATACTGGCGCGCTTAATTAAAGACTCTAACGTATCAAACTGTTGCATTGCCGCTATACCAATATTGACCTTGCTTGACCCCTGCCAAGGCTGAATACAGGCCACCAATTGATTGACTACTTTTTTAGCGCCAGCTGCTGAGGTATGCGGCAGGATAATCACAATTTCATCCATCGAATATCGGATTAACTTATCTTGCTCTCGCAGTCTGTGTTGTAGCTCATCCTGCAGAGGTGGTAAATCAACTTGCCGTATTTGACTCGCATTAAAAAGTAATAAAGACAGCGGGTAATTACCTTGTTTGGCGCTGTTTAAGGCTGATGTGACTTGTTGGAGCAGAGTTTCCGCAGGCTCCTCGCCTTCGATACGGGGCGCTCGATTATTTTGCTTATCAATCAAATACCAAATAGCCCCGCCGAGTAACGTCATCGCAATTAAGAACAAAGTGCTATAGGCCCAGTCTAGATTTAACTCTTGGAGGATCGATGCCTTTTCTGGCGCAGGATTATTCTGATCCTGCTGCAAATCTTGTTGATTCAGGCGGGCTTTAAATTGCAATATCCGTGCAGTGTTCATCCCTTGATTGGCGAGTTCGGCAGCTCGATAGCGTTTGAGTAAGAAAGAATAGGCCTGCTTAAAATCCCCTTGTTCTAAGTAGTGATCGCTCATGATCCCGTAAAATCCTTTGAGATCAGAATACTGTTTTAGATTTTCAGCTTGTTCAATGGCGTGATTCATTAGGATTAATGCGGCATCGTCTTGATGTTGGGCAAAGCGTATTTGTGCCAGCAGACGAGTCGAGCGCATCATAGCCAATTGCTGATTGTGCTTCTTGAAGGTATTGATGGCGATAGAAAGGTATTCTTCGGCTGTGTCGATGCGGCCTTTATCGAGTGCGATTGAAGCTAAAATGGCATAGCTGTAGGCAAGTTCAAGTGGCGAACCGAGTTCAGGCAGTAGTGCCTTTGCTTGTTTTTCGAGTTTATCACTGTAATCGAATTCTTGATTATCGAGCGCTATTCTGGCCGCATTTCGTAGAATGATATGTAACACTTTGCCCTTGGCATCTGAGCTCTGTATCCCTAAGTTGGTGTAATACATGGCCTGAGGGAAATCATGGGTTGCGTAGAGTAAATTACCCATGGCCGCATAAATATAAGCCTGTGGTGGCCAAACCCAATTCTGGGTCTGAGTATGAATGTCTGGATAAATATCGATGGCCAGACGTAAATCTTCGATGGCAGAGGAAAAGTTATCTGTGTCGGTATCGAGCTGACCACGTAAACGCAAGGCATCGACTAAGGCTTGGGGTTGTTGATAGCGTCGCGCTAAGGTAATGGCTGAATCCAGCAAGGGCAGCGCATTCTGAATATTGTTGTAGTTGAGATTGGCGTCGGCTTGGCAAATCAAAAAGTAGGGGCGAACTTGATCGAGCTTAAGCTGCTTAGCATTGGCCTCGCCTAACTGAGCTACGTTGATCGCGGCTTCGTTCTCACCCAGTTGCAGCAGATTTTGGCATTTCAACACGCTCAATCTGAGTCGATTAATGTCAGAAGTGGCACGGGTTGTAAATTGTTTTTCTAAGGCAGTGATTTGAGTCAGGGCTTTACTGGGATATTGGTAGACGAGTTCTGTGAGCTCATCTAACTGGTCTATAGCACTCGCCCCAAAGGGGATCAGCCATAACAACAGGCTCAGTACCAAGACGCGAAAATCCATTTTGTGCTCCATAAAATGCGTAAGCTCTAATATCCGTAATCACTAAGGCGAGATTATAACTTTTCTTAATCGTTTTTTGCATAAAAAACTATTATTTTCTAAGGGGAATAAGTTAACACATCCCCGTGCTTTCTGAATCCAAACAGCGGGTTAATTCTGTGGAATCGATCACTTATTCGGGGATAAAACTCACAGTTATTGGCCTTAAGACAGGTCGAATGAGTGGAACATGAAAAAATTAGGGTTGACACTCTCGGCTAGGCAAGTTAAATATTAACCGTCCTAGATTATTTGAACAGAATAAATATTTAAATAAAATGAATAGAATTAGCAGCAAACTCGACCTCCTACTCTCTCTCCTCGCGGTTTATACGCGGAGGTCTTAGTGTTGCACGCTCGATAAATAGGCAAAGCATTCACAAACCCCGCACCAATGTTGCGGGGTTTTTTGTATCTGAATACGGCAAAAGTTAAATAATGAACGGTGACGTTCCATGGAGAAGCGAGATGTCTAACAGAGTAATTATATTTGATACGACCTTACGTGATGGTGAGCAGGCGTTAGCCGCAAGCCTTTCGGTCAAAGAAAAGTTACAGATCGCCATGGCGCTGGAACGTCTAGGTGTTGATGTAATGGAAGTGGGTTTTCCTGTCTCATCACCCGGTGATTTTGAGTCGGTGCAAACCATAGCGCGAACCATCAAAAATAGTCGCGTTTGTGCGTTATCCCGTGCACTTGAAAAGGACATAGATGCCGCGGCGCAGGCCTTGTCTGTTGCTGATCAATTCCGTATTCATACCTTTATCTCGACCTCGACGATTCACGTTGAGAGCAAGTTGAAGCGTTCTTTCGATCAAGTGTTAGAGATGGCGGTGGGCGCAGTGAAATACGCCCGTCGCTTTACCGACGATGTGGAGTTTTCCTGTGAGGATGCGGGACGCACGCCAATTGATAATCTGTGTCGTATGGTAGAGGCTGCCATTCTTGCTGGCGCGCGTACCATTAACATTCCCGATACGGTCGGTTATACCGTGCCAAGCGAGTTTGGCACTATTATCCAAACCCTGTTTAACCGCGTGCCGAACATCGACCAAGCGGTGATCTCAGTGCATTGCCATGATGACTTAGGTTTATCTGTGGCGAACTCGATAACCGCAGTGCAACACGGTGCGCGCCAAATCGAATGTACCATCAATGGCATAGGTGAGCGTGCGGGTAACTGTTCATTGGAAGAGATCGCTATGATTTTAGCGACGCGTAAGGGCATGTTGGGTTTGGAAACCGGCATTAACGCTAAGGAAATCCACCGTACTTCTAATTTAGTCAGCCAGTTATGCAATATGCCTGTGCAGGCAAATAAGGCGATTGTCGGTGCCAATGCCTTTACCCATTCGTCGGGTATCCATCAGGATGGCATGTTAAAAGCGCAAAATACCTATGAAATCATGACCCCAGAAAGCATAGGTTTGAATCGCAATAACTTGAATATGACCTCGCGCTCGGGTCGCCATGTGATCAAGCATCGCATGGAGGAAATGGGTTATAACGAGCACGATTACAATATGGATGCGCTGTACGAAGAGTTCCTAAAATTGGCGGATAAAAAGGGCCAAGTATTTGATTATGATTTAGAAGCCTTAGCCTTTATGGAGGCGCAGGCCGAAGAAGACAATCACTATCAATTGCAGCAATTAGTGGTGCAGTCTGACTCTACCGAAGGCGTTGCCACAGCTACCGTGCGTATCGAAGTGGGCGGCGAAATTAAAACTGAAGCCGCAACGGGCAATGGTCCCGTTGATGCCGCCTATAACGCCATTGCCCGTGCAACTGATCGTCGTATCGACATCATCAGCTACAAGTTAGGCGCTAAGGGCGTAGGCCAAAATGCCTTAGGTCAAGTGGACATTACCGCCGTTTACCACGAGCAAAACTTCCACGGGGTAGGTTTAGCGACCGATGTCGTTGAAGCCTCGGCGCGTGCTTTAGTGCATGTGATGAACTTAACGTGCCGCGCAGACAAGGTCGCCGATTACAAACAAAGCATGCAAAAGAATCGAGAGCTAGGCGGCGTCTAGTCGCTAAAAGCATCCAAAGAATAGCAAGGTCGAGCATAAAGCATTCACATTTAAAGGAGTTGGCTGGCGTATGAGTTATCAAGTAGCAGTATTAGCAGGGGACGGGATCGGCCCAGAAGTGATGGCAGAGGCGCGTAAAGTGCTACGTGAAGTGGAAGCGCGATTCGATTTGAATATCGAATATACGCAATACGATGTCGGCGGTATTGCCATCGATAACCACGGTTGTCCACTACCCGATGCCACGCTAAAAGGGTGCGAAGCGGCCGATGCGATTCTATTTGGTTCAGTCGGCGGCCCTAAGTGGGAAAAACTGCCGCCAAATGAACAACCTGAGCGCGGCGCGCTATTGCCTCTGCGTGGACATTTTGAACTGTTTTGCAATCTGCGCCCAGCTAAACTGCACGACGGCTTAGAACATATGTCACCGCTGCGCAGCGATATCTCTGCCCGTGGTTTTGATGTCTTGTGTGTACGCGAGCTAACCGGCGGTATTTATTTTGGTAAGCCAAAGGGGCGCCAAGGTGAAGGCGACAATGAAGAGGCTTTCGATACCATGCGTTATAGCCGCCGCGAAATTAGCCGTATCGCCCGCATCGCCTTTGAAGCCGCCCGTGGTCGCCGTAAAAAAGTCACCTCAGTGGATAAAGCCAATGTGCTCGCCTGTTCAGTGTTATGGCGCCAAGTGGTTGAAGAAGTCGCGGTAGATTTCCCCGATGTCGAGCTTGAACACATCTATATCGATAATGCGACTATGCAGTTGCTACGTCGTCCCGATGAGTTCGATGTGATGCTATGTTCTAACCTGTTCGGTGACATTTTATCCGATGAAATCGCGATGTTAACGGGCTCTATGGGCTTGTTGTCCTCGGCGAGCATGAACAGCACTGGCTTCGGTTTGTTCGAACCCGCGGGTGGCAGTGCGCCGGATATCGCGGGTAAAGGGATAGCCAACCCAGTCGCGCAAATTCTGTCGGCGGCATTAATGTTGCGTCATAGCTTGAAACAAGAAGCAGCGGCGAGTGCGATTGAGCGTGCCGTGAGCAAAGCCTTGAACTCTGGTTATTTAACCGGTGAGTTATTGAGCAGCGACAAGCGTAGCCAAGCGAAATCGACAGCAGAAATGGGTGACTTTATCGCCAATGCTATAAAGGAAGGTGTGTAATGACGAACGCAAAGACCTTGTACCAAAAAGTATGGGATGCACATATCGTTGCAGCTCCCGAGGGCGAAGCGCCGATCATTTATGTCGACAGACATTTAGTCCATGAAGTGACGTCACCTCAAGCATTCAGCGGTTTGAAGGTGGCGGGTCGTAAACTGCGCGCGCCGGAAAAAACCTTTGCCACTATGGATCACAACACTTCAACCCGCAGCGCCAGTTTAGATGCCCTAAGCCCTATGGCGCGCACTCAGGTAGAAACCCTAGCGCAAAACTGTAAAGACTTTGACGTGCGTTTATATGATATTCACCATCCTAATCAAGGCATTGTGCATGTGATGGGCCCAGAGTTAGGGATTACCTTACCTGGCACTGTGATTGTCTGTGGCGATTCCCATACCGCAACCCACGGCGCCTTTGGCGCATTGGCGTTTGGGATTGGCACATCGGAAGTTGAGCACGTGTTAGCAACGCAAACGCTGCGTCAGTTAAAAGCTAAAACCATGAAGATTGAAGTGCGTGGTCATGTCACCGATGGCGTGACCGCCAAAGATATCGTACTCGCCATTATTGGTAAAATCGGCATGGATGGTGGCACGGGTTACGTGGTGGAGTTCTGCGGTGAGGCGATCGAAGCCCTGTCGATGGAAGGCCGCATGACAGTGTGCAACATGGCGATTGAGATGGGCGCTAAGGCGGGCATGGTCGCGCCGGATCAAACCACCTTTGACTATTTAGCAGGCCGCGAGTTTGCACCAAAGGGTGAAGATTGGGCCGAGGCTGTCGCTTACTGGAAAGCCATTAAAACCGATGACGGCGCCGTGTTTGATGCTGTCGTTGAGTTAGATGCTGCCGATATTGCGCCGCAATTGACTTGGGGTACTAACCCAGGCCAAGTCGTAGCGATCGATGGCAAAGTGCCAAACCCTAGTGATGAAGCCAACCCAAGTACCCGAGCTAGTATGGAAAAGGCCCTAGAATACATTGGCCTGAGTGCGGGTACGCCGATGACAGATATCAACATCAACAAAGTATTTATCGGTTCTTGTACTAACTCGCGGATTGAAGATTTACGCAGCGCCGCCGTGCATGCTAAAGGCCGCAAAGTCGCGAGTGGCGTCACCGCGATTGTGGTTCCAGGTTCTGGCCAAGTGAAAGCACAAGCCGAAGCCGAAGGCTTAGATAAAATCTTTATCGAAGCGGGATTTGAGTGGCGTTTACCGGGTTGCTCTATGTGTTTGGCGATGAACGATGACAGATTAGAAGCGGGCGATCGCTGCGCCTCGACCAGTAATCGTAACTTCGAAGGTCGCCAAGGTCGCGGCAGTCGTACCCATTTGGTGAGTCCTGCAATGGCTGCAGCCGCTGCGGTGGCGGGGCATTTTGTCGATATTCGTAAACCTTACTAATTACCGTAAACCCAAGAGGAGAAGTTAATGCAACCTTTTACAACCCATACCGGGCTTGCGGTCATGATAGACAGCACCAATATCGATACGGATCAGATCATTCCGAAACAGTTTTTGTCTAAGGTGACGCGCGATGGTTTTGGTGTGCACTTATTCCATGACTGGCGTTATTTAGATGATGCTGGCGATCTGCCTAACCCTGAGTTTTCATTGAATCAAAGCCGCTATAAAGGCGCGTCGATTCTTTTGGCGCAGGAAAACTTTGGTTGTGGTTCAAGCCGCGAACATGCGCCTTGGGCGCTGGCAGACTTTGGTCTGCGTGCGATTATTGCGCCGAGTTTTGCTGACATTTTTTACGGTAACTCAATCAATAATGGCCTGTTACCTGTGGCGTTAACTCACGCGCAGGTGCGCCAATTAATGGATGAAGTGGCGGCAGAAGCAGGCGCACAAATAACTGTTGATCTCACAAGCTGCAAAGTGGTTTCACCGTCGGGCGCCGAGTTTAGTTTTACGCTGGCAGAATCGGCGAGACATAAGTTACTCAACGGTTTAGATGCGATTGGCTTGACCTTGTCCCATGCTGCGCAAATCGGTCAGTACGAAACCCAAATCCAAGGCTGGCGCCGTTAGTTTTTCAGCGTACATTTGTACTGGTGTTGAGTCCATATTTAAGCGCCTAGGTTAACACCTAGGCGCTTTTGTTTTAAATCATCATCTGCTCATGGTTTAACTAGTTGTATTTGAAGTGATAAATTTTTACTGCTGTTGATGTGTCATAGAATTTTTGTATCGATAGTGATTTATGCTGAATTTGTTACATCTGAATGATTTACACGTGTTTCTGCGATTTTTGATTTTATTTTGTTGTTTATTATGGTTATTTTTTGATTTCACTATGTTGAGTTAATCAGCGTTGCGAATAGTAACTGGGCGAATATAGGCTGAGTTTTGTTTAAATGGTGATATTGGTCACTAAATCTGTTTTAAAGTCATCGTTAGCTAGAGTTTTTGTCTGTTTTATCTCCTTTGGTTGCAAACATCTTCTGCATAAGTAAACTGCTTCGCATTCAATCTGGAGTGTTTGCTCTATTTTGCCTGAACGCCGCAGTACTCATTTAAGTAGTACAGATAACAATAATATTATTAGAGAATAACGATGCAAAAACGTCTTCTGACTTTGGCTGTCACTGCAGCCTTGTTAAGTTCAACGACTCAACTCCATGCCGCTGGTTTTCAATTAGCCGAATATTCTGCCACTGGGTTAGGCCGTGCTTTTGCGGGTGAAGCGGCTATGGCGGATAACGCTTCGGCTCAAGGTCGAAATCCAGCTATGCTGACTTACCTTGAAGGTCGTCAGCTCTCTGCGGGTGGCATTTATGTGATGCCAAATGTCGATGTGACTGGTGATGTCAGCCTTCGCTCGCCGTTGCTTGGCCCTGAACCCGTTAAAATGAAAGGCGGCGATGCACTGGATGTGGCCGATGATGCACTGGTACCTAACTTTTACTACTCGAATCAGCTAAATGATCAATGGACTTGGGGCCTAGCGGTAAACTCTAACTATGGTCTAGCCACTGAATTACCTGCGACCCATGCCGCGGCCATTTTTGGTAATAAGACTTCGGTTACCACAGTTGAGTTTAATCCAAACATCGCTTATCGCATCAATGACGCTGTCAGCGTCGGTGCTGGTGTACGTATTGTTTATGGTGAGGGCGAAATTGGTGCCTCATTACCCGGTTGGGTCGATGGTATCAAGCCTGCTCTGCCGGCTCCAGTGCAGGCTGTGTTGCCACCAGGTGGTACTGAGCTTAAGAGCATGAAGGGTGATGATATCGGTTACGGCTGGCAGTTAGGTGCAAGCTGGCAGATTAATCCCGCTCACCGTTTAGGTTTTGCGTATCACAGTAGTGTGAAACTGGACTTAGATGGTCATGCTTCTGGTGTCTTGTATACAGGTGGTCAAGACGTGTCTATTGAAGGGTATTTACCGCTTGAATTACCCGCCTTTGCAGAGATTGCTTCCCATCATCAATTGACCGATAACTGGGCCATGCACGCGAGCGTGAACTGGACCGATTGGAGTGTATTCGATCAGCTGGTGGCGTATTTCCCTGGCGAGGTTAAACCTAAGGGCGGTTTAGAGTCTGATTTAGTTAAAGAAGAACACTTTGAAGATAACTGGCGCTTCGCGCTGGGAACCACTTACCAAGTCAATAATGCTTGGTTAGTGCGTGCCGGTGTGGCGCTAGATAAAACGGCGGCGCAGGACGAGTGGCGCACAACCACAATTCCAGACTCTGACCGTCTGTGGTTCTCTGTGGGCGCCGGTTATCAGGCAACTAAGAATCTGAACCTTGATTTTGCTGTAACCTATATCAAAGCAACAGGCGATGCGCCCATCAACGAGCAACAAAATCTATTGAATCTAGCGACGGTTAACTTTAACGGCGAAGCAAGCGGCGATGTGTGGCTTGCGGGTATCCAGATGAGCTATACGATGTAAGTTCTACGTAGTTTAATCAAGCCCTGAATCTTCAGGGCTTTTTTGTTTTATTCTTGAGGTGGTTTTGGATCTTCAGGCTCATGGGTTCGATGGATACCTAAACTGCCGAGCACATATTTTTCATAGATGGGCTCACTCGTTCCGTGGCGAACTTTGTAGAGGAAATATTTCTCAAAGGCAATTTTGGCGACATGTACCCATTTACCCATGGAGGTCCAGTTAGCATTGCGCGGTGGATTTTGGGGTAAAGCGACAAATGCGGCGCCTTTGTCGCCCATATCGGCCAGACAAATCGCATTGAGTGTGGGTTTAGTGTTGGGAGACTCGCCTTTTAAGCTGGCGAGAATATTATCCACAATTGCAGTGGTCATGGATTCGATCATAAAGCCAGTCTTAGGTACACCAATAGGAACGGGAGTTTTTTCCAGTGGCGGCAGCGCCACACAGACACCTGCGGCGTAGATCTCGGGATAGCGTGGTGAGCGTTGATAGCTATCGGTCAACACAAAGCCCTTTTCATTACAGAGTTCGGGTACGGCTGCAATCGCCGCGCTGCCCTTGAAAGAGGGCAGAAACATGGCGAGCGAGAAAGGTAGCTCATGTTGAAACTCGACTTCGCCTTTTCTATCTAGCTCATCCACATAGGCCATGCCTGGCTCGAAGTGAGTGGTTTTTGCATTGCAAATCCATTTGATACTTCGCTCTCTAAATTCATGTTCCATTAAGGACTTAGAATCACCAACACCACCTAATCCCATATGGCCAACATAGGGTTCGCTGGTGATAAAAGTGATGGGAACATGCTGGCGAATTTTATGTTTTCTCAATAAGTGTTCGAGCGATAACACATATTCGTAGGCGGGCCCGAAGCAACTGGCTCCTTGTAATGCGCCAACCACGACGGGGCCGGGTGAGGCGAGTAGTTGCTGAAAACACGCGTAGGCTTTTTCCGCATGATCTAACGTACAGATAGATTGAGTGAAACCTTCGGGACCCGCACCAGGCACATTCTCGAAGGCGAGTTTGGGGCCTGAGCAGATCACAAGATAGTCATAGTGGTCGGTGCTGCCGTTGCCTAGAGTGAGCTGACGCTTAATAGGATCGATATGGGTAACGCCTTCACCCGAGTAACTGATCTTGCGCTTATTCAAGTAAGCGCCTATCGGTAGGCTAATTTCATCACGTGTTCGCTCCCCCAAGGCAATCCAAGGATTGGATGGAACAAACTGAAAATAGTCTCCTTCACTGATCACTCCTACTTCGCAGTCGGCCGGAAGTCGTTGCTTAAGTTCAAATGCGGCGGAAACGCCACCCAGTCCTGCACCTATCACTATCACTCTTTTCATCATGCATTCCTTCAAACTGATTAAATCATCAATGCGTCGACCTCGGTGTTGGCATTCACTGAATTTCTATCAATTAGATTTTTCTAATTATATGTAAGCGTAGGTCGTCTTTAGTTGTTTGCAACTCTATTTGTATGCTTTCTATGATTTATTTGAATTAGCCCACGCTAGGGCAACGTCGCTGTTGGGCTGGTCATAGGGCGTTATTGCGAATATATTCAGTATCCACAATTATTTTTTAAGTCCGTAGTTGTGGTGATAGAGCCAAACTCGTGGGCATTCAGAGTGTTACTCGGAATAGAAATAGGATAGGAAAGCGTGCAGAAAAAATACGTGGTGGCCTTAGATCAAGGCACGACCAGCTCAAGGGCGATAGTGTTCGATCACGACGCAAACATTGTCAGCGTGTCTCAGCGGGAATTCACCCAGTTGTATCCGAATCCGGGTTGGGTCGAGCATGATCCCATGGAGATCTGGGCAAGCCAAAGTTCAGTATTAATTGAAGTGCTGGCGCGCGCGGGGATCCACAGCGATGAAGTGGCCGCGATTGGCATTACCAATCAGCGGGAAACTACAGTCATTTGGGAGAAAGCCACAGGTAAACCTATCTATAACGCGATTGTGTGGCAGTGCCGTCGCAGCTCTCAAATTTGTGAGCAACTCAAAGCCCAAGGGCTAGAAGAGTATGTGCGTGAAAACACGGGCCTATTACTCGACCCTTATTTTTCAGGCACTAAGATCAAGTGGATTCTAGATAATGTGCCCAATGCCCGTGCGCAAGCTGAACGCGGTGAGTTGTTGTTCGGCACTATCGATACTTGGCTAGTGTGGAAGTTAACCGAGGGCAAAGTGCATGTCACCGATCCCACCAATGCCGCCCGTACTCTGCTGTTTAATATCCATAGCCTGACTTGGGATAACAAGTTACTTGAAGCTTTAGACATTCCCTTGTCGATGTTGCCAGAAGTTAAGCCTTCCTGCAGCGTGTATGGCACTACGCGGATTGCCGGTGAAGGCAGTGAAATCCAAGTCGCGGGGATGGCGGGCGACCAACAAGCGGCGCTTTTTGGCCAGCTGTGTGTCGAGCCCGGCATGGCGAAGAATACCTATGGCACTGGTTGTTTTTTATTGATGAATACCGGGACCAAAGCGGTGCGCTCTAACCATGGGTTACTGACCACAGTTGCCGTGGGACCGAAGGGCGAAGTGAACTATGCCCTCGAAGGTTCAGTCTTCATGGGTGGCGCGACCATTCAATGGCTGCGGGATGAACTGGGGCTTATTCGTGACGCCAGTGATACTGAGTATTTTGCCTCTAAGGTTGCTGATACCAATGGCGTGTATTTAGTGCCCGCTTTTGTGGGACTCGGGGCACCCTATTGGGATCCCAATGCCCGTGGCGCACTATTTGGTTTAACCCGTGGCGCCAACCGTAATCATATTATTCGGGCGGCGTTAGAATCTATCGCTTACCAGAGTAAAGATTTACTCGATGCCATGACCAAAGACAGTGGCGTCAGCCTTAAGCGTTTAAAGGTGGATGGCGGCGCGGTCGCCAATGATTTTTTGATGCAGTTTCAAGCCGATATCACCGATGTCGAAGTACTAAGGCCGAGTGTTTGTGAGACAACGGCTTTGGGCGCGGCATTTTTAGCTGGCTTGGCGGTGGGCTTTTGGGAGAGTGTCATTGAGCTTGAACATAAAGCTTGTATCGATAAGCATTTTATCCCCAATATTGATGCCGAGACTCGGGGGCGGTTATACGCAGGTTGGCAAGATGCCGTCGCCAGAACTCGCGCCTAAGCTATTCGACTTAAGCTATTCAACTCAAGTCGTTGGACTTGAGGCATGCTTAAATTTGATATTGAGTTGGTTTGAAATATGACTCGATTGTGGTGAATAAAAAGGCGCTAATCCAATAGGATTGCGCCTTTTCCGTTTTATATTAAGACGGATTTATACTTCAACATCAATAATATGTTGGCTTGGTGGCTTTTTGATTTCCGCGGTATCGTCGGTCACTTCAAGCACGACACCTTCTTTTAATTCTTCGGGCTCATCCGATGCGCGGCGTTTCTTATTCTTGTTGTTATCAGCATCTTTGCGCCTCTCCCTGACTTTCGCGTCGCGCCCTTCTAACGTTGGGGGTAACTGCGACTGCGGTGTTTCATGGCTATCGGGGGCATTTGCGGTTGCACTACTCACTTGGTCGACGACCCGTTTAGGGTGCAACACGGCTTTCACTGGCTGCGCCAGCATGGCATAAATGCTATCCAATCCACTCATAACGCCTCCTTGTTATTACACCTCTTAACATGTTATCGGCAGGAGTCGGTCAATATTTAGACTATACGCGGTTTAAGTCGTTAAGGCGAATGAGGGGGGTTAAGATCTAAGCATGAGCAATCGATGCTAACCAAAGCGGCACTCATTGTGAAGGAACCACAGTGGTTGAGAAGGAACAATAGTAGCGAATGCAAAATTGAGGTGAATTGTTGGATTCGCGTGGTGCTTTGCGGGATTTGGAGTGGGAACGTTGAGCTTTCTCGCAATCGTGACATTAATATTCAATCATCTGCAAAAAGATGATCGTCTTTATTTCGGATAATTATTTAGATTTTCGTGCTAAATCCAACTCTTTTTTGACTGTCTAATAAGGTTGAATTTAAGTTTGTTTTGTTACTTTTTGGGTTTAAGGTTATTCCTCGGCCCGTAAAATCCCACAAATACAGAATTAATCCTCCATTTTTTTCATCGCAAGCGCCTGAAAGCAAAAGGTTGCTGAATATTTCGGCGCAATTTATTCCTGTAGTTTCTTCTGTTTAGTCGATCTCTCGTGGTCTTTCATGTCAAAAGTTTGTCGCTAGGTTAAGTGCTCAACATGCTGCTAACCCGCTTGCCGACTGGATTTATAAAAGGATCCCATCCCTTGACATTGCTTGTCGACTGTCCCTAAACTTAGCAGTTGTGGGAAATAGTGGATATTTGTGGATCAAAAATCACAGGAAAGGATGAATTAGCGTGTTTCGTGGAGCCAGTGCTATCAACTTAGATACAAAGGGACGGATCGCTATTCCAGTGCGATACCGCGAACCTTTGCAGCTTGAGCACCAAGGCCGCATCGTGATTACCGTCGACATCCAATCCGCTTGTTTACTCTTGTATCCAATCCATGAATGGGAATTGATCGAAGCTAAGTTGTTAACGCTTTCCGATACCGATAAAACCCAGAGATCGTTAAAACGTCTGTTACTCGGTTACGCCCACGAAGTGGAGCTCGACGGTAATGGGCGCATATTACTGCCGCCACCGCTAAGGCAATATGCCAATTTAGATAAGCGCATCATGCTGGTGGGGCAATTGAACAAATTTGAGCTGTGGGATGAGCAATCTTGGCTGCAGCAAATCGATGAGTGTCAGGAAACGATTCGAAGTGAGGAGCTTGCTAGTAACGAGCGTCTCGCGGATTTTTCACTTTAACGAGTCGCGATAACTAAATAAGAAGAGAGTAATGAGTCAGGAATTTGCCCATTTATCCGTGCTGCTAGCAGAAACGGTTGGCGGTTTAAACATCAAAGACGATGGCATCTATATCGATGGCACGTTCGGCCGCGGTGGTCATTCAAGACAAGTGTTGCAGCAACTCGGTGAAAACGGCCGATTGATCGCAATCGACCGTGACCCTCAAGCGATTGAAGCGGCAAAACAATTTGCTGACGATCCACGCTTTCAAATCGTGCATGGTGGTTTTGGCCAATTAGCCGATTACGTTGAAGAGCTTGGGCTTGTGGGCAAAATTGATGGCGTATTACTCGATTTAGGTGTGTCTTCACCTCAGCTTGACGATGCCGAACGTGGTTTTAGTTTTATGCGTGATGGCCCGCTCGATATGCGCATGGATAACAGCCAAGGCCAAACAGCTGCTCAGTGGTTAGCCCGCGCAGAAATTGAGGATATGGCTTGGGTATTTAAGACCTATGGCGAAGAGAAAAACGCCCGCCATATTGCTCGTTGTATCGCTGCGGATCGTGATAAAACCCCGTTTTTACGAACTAAAGATTTAGCCGATTTGATCGCGCGTATCACTAAGAGTAAAGAACGCAATAAGCACCCAGCGACTCGGGTGTTTCAAGCCATCCGGATTTATATCAACAGTGAATTAGATCAAATTGATCAAGCGCTTGAAGGTGCGGTCAATGTACTGGCTCCCCAAGGGCGCTTGTCGGTCATCAGTTTCCATTCTTTAGAAGATCGTATCGTGAAGCGTTTTATTCGTCGTCATAGCCAAGGCGAAAGTGTACCGCACGGTTTTCCTGTGACTGAAGATCAAATTAACAAGTCGCGTAAGTTACGTGCCGTGGGCAAGGCGATTATGCCATCCGACGAAGAAATCGAACGCAATGCCAGAGCTCGCAGCTCAGTGTTACGCATTGCCGAGCGTTTAGATTACTAAGGGGCGCACTGTGAGTAAGCCCTCGATTAATCTGCCACGGATCGTTTTACATGATTTATGGCTGCACAAATGGATCTTGTTATTAGCCTTGCTTGTGCTGAGTAATGCGGTTGCCGTGGTTTATGGCAGCCATGTTAGCCGTCAACTGACAACCCAGTGGGACCAGTTACTGCAGGAGCGAGATAGATTAGATATTGAGTGGCGCAATTTATTATTAGAAGAGCAATCGCAGACTGAGCACAGTCGTATTACGCGTATTGCCTCTAAGGAACTCAACATGAGTCGTCCGTTACCCAGCGAAGAAGTTGTGGTAAAGGTGCCGTGAGTATAGGGAAGATATGACTAGGCAAGCGAAAATCAAACGGGTAAGCAAACCGCAAAAACCTCAATTGATCCACTGGCGTTTATACGTAGTGGTCGGGTTTGTGTGTGCGTTGTTTTGCAGCCTAGTGGGACGCGCAGCTTACATTCAAATTATCGAGCCCGACAAATTACGTCACGAAAGTGACATGCGAACATTGCGGACCACAAGTCGTGAAGTGCAGCGTGGCTTGATCACCGACCGTAATGGCGACATGCTGGCCGTGAGCGTACCTGTACGAGCCGTCTGGGCCGATCCAAAACAAGTCAATGATAGTAATGGTTTTGCCGATATGCGCCGCTGGCAAGCCTTAGCCGATGTGTTGCATGAGCCCCTCGAAGATTTGTTAGAGCGAGTGCGCAGTAACCCCACCAAACGCTTCACCTACTTGAAACGCCAAATTACCCCTGCGGTTGCGGACTATATTACTCAGCTTAAATTACCCGGTGTATTTCTAAAGTCTGAATCTCGCCGTTATTATCCTGGTGGCGAAATCACGGCTCAGTTAATCGGCATCACTAACATAGATGATGTTGGGATTGAAGGTGTTGAAAATGCATATAATAGTTGGTTAACAGGTACGCCTTCCAAACAAAAAGTGCGTAAGTCACGCGATGGTCATGTCGTCGAGCGTCTCGATATAGTGCAGGAAGGTGAGAGTCCAAATGATCTCGTGCTGAGTATCGATCATAGGATCCAACAATTAGCCTATCGCGAACTAAAACGCACCACTGAGATGAACCAAGCGACTTCGGGTTCCATCGTCGTACTCGATATTCACACGGGTGAAGTCTTGGCAATGGTGAATACGCCTTCGTATAACCCCAATGCGCGCGACAATCTGCAAACCTTCAGAATGCGTAACCGTGCTATGACAGATACCTTTGAGCCGGGTTCGACCATTAAGCCATTTGTGGTTGCCGCAGCGCTTGAAGCTGGCACAGTTAAATCGACCGATATTATTGCCACTTCACCGGGTTGGATGCGTTTAGGCGGCCGCCAAGTACGCGACCCCGCGAACTACGGCGATATGAGTTTGGCGCGTATTTTGGCTAAATCCAGTAACGTCGGCATCAGTAAATTGGCTTTGTCTATTCCGGTGCAGCAACTGCTCGGTACTTATCAATCCATGGGACTTGGCAGCTTTTCGGGAATTAACCTCACGGGTGAAAGCGCTGGCTTGATTCAAGATCGCCACCGCTGGTCAGACTTTGAACGTGCCACCTTGTCGTTTGGTTACGGCTTAACGGCAACAACACTTCAACTTGCGCGCATGTATGCCACTTTAGGCAATGGCGGCACTTTGTTCCCTGTCTCGATAATGAAACTGAAAAAGCCACCTGTCGGTGAGCGAGTCATTTCTGAAAATGTGGCCCACGATGTGATGCAAATGCTGGTCGGTGTAACGGAAAAAGGTGGCACTGGCACCTTAGCACACATCGACGGTTATCCAGTTGCAGGTAAGTCTGGCACAAGTCGCAAGGCAGTTGCTGGTGGTTATGGTGATGATTATGTTGCTTTATTTGCGGGTGTTGCTCCTGCGAATAATCCTAGATTAGCGATAGTGGTGGTAGTGAATGAGCCTAAGGGCGATCTCTATTATGGTGGTTCAGTGGCGGGGCCTGCATTTGCCAAAGTCATGTCTGGCGCACTGCAAATGTTAAACGTTGAACCCATTACCGATAAAGAACAAGTGCAATTGGCGGGAATCGCCGCTGGGAGAGCAGAATGATGTTATTACGGGATTTGCTAGCGCCTTGGCTACATTATGCTGGCGCGCAGTCCTTCAATGATCTGACCTTAGATAGCCGCGCAATACGTCGCGGCGATGTGTTTTTGGCGCTGCCAGGACATAAGGTCGATGGCAGACAGTTTATTGAAAAAGCCTTAGATTTAGGTGCAGCAGGCGTATTAGTTCACACGGATGATGCTGACCAACATGGCAAAGTGTTGCTGGGCGATAATGCCGAGCACGGTGTGCAGATTTATTTCTTTCAGTTAAGTCGTCAGGTATCGGCAATTGCCACCCAGCGTTATCCCTTAGCGCACAAGTCTGCCGTTATGCCATCCCTTGGGGTTATCGGCATTACCGGAACTAACGGTAAAACCTCTACGAGTCAACTCATTGCACAACTGGTGACTTCATTGGGGCGCAAAGCCGCCGTCATGGGAACCCTTGGTAATGGTCTCTGGGGGGCGTTAGTCGATAGCGGTAATACCACAGCCGATGCGATTACCTTAATGCGTCAGTTGCATGAGTTTGAAGCCCAAGGCGCGAGTGTCTGCGCCATGGAAGTGTCAAGTCACGGCTTAGTGCAAGGCCGCGTCGACGCAGTACCATTTGATGTTGCCGTGTTCACTAATCTGACACGCGATCACCTCGATTACCACGGCGATATGGAAAGCTATGCCGCCGCTAAACAAAGCCTATTTCGCTTCAGCACTTTAGGTCACGGTTTATTGAATCTCGACGATGCAGTTGGCGCGTCTTGGTTGACTGAGCTTAAGCCTGCGCCTGCGCAGATTTGGGGTTTTAGTATTGAAGGTCATCAAGGTGCGGCTTTTTATACCAAAAATGCCAAGTTTGACGATCAAGGTGTCAGTGCAACCTTAGTGTGGCCCGAGGGCGAGACTCAAATCCACTCGCCACTTCTTGGTGCCTTTAATCTCTCTAATTTACTCGCGGCGTTATCGGCCTTGTATCTGCAAGGTTTTGATATGAAAGCGTTAGCCGAGCAGGTGCAATATTTAACGCCTGTTGCAGGTCGTATGGAGCGTTTCACTACAGCGGATAACATCACCTTAGTGGTCGATTATGCCCATACACCCGATGCGATCGAACAAGCGTTAAACGCGCTACGTCGCCATTGTGCCGGTGATTTATGGTGCGTGTTTGGTTGTGGCGGCGACCGTGATAAGGGCAAGCGTCCTTTGATGGGCCAAGCTGCTGAACAGTTTGCCGACCGTATTATGGTGACCAGCGACAATGCACGCAGTGAAGATCCCGCGCAAATTATTACCGATATTATCCAAGGGCTTGCAACACCAGAGCAGGCATTGACTCAGGTTGACCGTATCGCAGCAATTAAAGAGGTTGTGGCATTGGCTAAACCTGGCGATGTGATCTTGCTGGCGGGCAAAGGCCACGAAACTTACCAAGAGGCGGCAGGTGTGCGTCATGACTATGATGAACGCGCTCTGGCACGCCAGTTATCGGAGCAATTAAGATGATCCCTCTTTCTCTCGAGACCCTAAGTCAACACTTAGGTACGTTTCGAGTCGGTGACGACGTCACCATCCAAGATTTAAGCAGTGATAGCCGCAAAATCGGCGCTGCAACCCTGTTTGTTGCCTTAAAGGGTGAGCGCTTTGACGGCCATGATTTTGCAGCTACAGCTATTGCGAACGGCGCAGCGGCGTTAATGGTTGAGCGTGAGTTAGCTTTTGATATCCCGCAGCTCATAGTGGCTGATTGTCAAAAAGCCATGGGTGCGATTGGTGCTTATGTTCGTGACCAGATCAATCCGATTTGTGTTGCTTTGACTGGCTCAAACGGCAAAACCAGCGTGAAGGAAATGATCGCGACCATTCTGTCGGCAAAGCATCAAATCCTCTATACCGCTGGCAATTTTAATAATGAGATTGGTGTGCCGCTCACTTTGCTGCGTTTAACGCCAGCGGATGAGTTTGGGATATTCGAGCTCGGCGCTAACCATAAAGGTGAAATCGATTACACCTCGGGACTCGTGCGTCCAAACGTAGCGCTGGTGAATAACGTCGGCAGCGCCCATTTAGAAGGATTTGGATCACAAGCAGGTGTCGCACAGGCGAAGTCAGAGATTTTTAATCATCTGCAGGCCGATGGCACTGCCATCATCAACGCCGATGATGCCTTCGCTGATTTTATGAGCGTTAAGGCAAGACCTTATAAGCAATTGAGCTTCTCCCAGCAAGATGGCGCCGCTAAACGTCATATCGACGTGATAGCGACAGGCCATAAGACTAATGCGGATGGTTGCTATCGTTTTATGCTCAATTATTTAGGTGAATCTTGCCAAGTTGTATTGCCGTTGGCGGGTCGTCATCAGGTGAGTAATGCACTCGCCGCTGCAAGTGTTTGTATTGCTTTGGGATTGAGTTTGACTGAAATATCTGAAGGCTTGAGCCAATTAACGCCAGTGAAAGGACGTATGCAGCCGAGTCAATTGGGGCGCGTGCGTCTAATCGACGATAGCTATAACGCAAATCCTGTGTCCGTTGGCGCTGCGATCGCTTGGTTAAAGGAAATTTCTGAAAATCGCTGTCTGGTACTGGGAGATTTAGGAGAATTAGGCGACAATGCGCCCCTTTTACACGCTGAACTAGGGCAACTGGCCAAGCAACAGGGGATAGATGCCTTGTTTTGCACCGGAACGTTAAGTCAGCATACGAGCCAAGCTTTCGGTGCGGAGCACTATGACAGTGTGGCGACGTTAGTAGAAAAACTCATAAAGCATATTAACCAGTTACCGGGACAGGTAACGGTTCTCGTTAAAGGTTCACGTAGCGCCGCCATGGAGCGGGTCGTGGATGGACTAACAGTAGCCTTCGGGCGTGGGGAGTTAGTGTAAATGCTGGTATATCTGGCCGAGTATTTAACCCGTTTTCATACCGGGTTTAACGTGTTTTCCTATGTGACGTTTCGAGCCATTTTAGGCTTATTAACCGCATTGGTTTTTAGCTTATGGTTTGGCCCTAAACTGATTGAACGTTTGCAATTACTGCAAATTGGTCAGGTCGTGCGTAACGATGGTCCAGAATCACATTTTAGTAAGCGTGGCACGCCGACTATGGGTGGCTTGCTGATATTGGCTGCTATCTTCATCAGTGTGTTGCTGTGGGGCGATCTCGGTAGCCGCTATGTGTGGGTGATGTTGTTTGTGCTCGGTAGTTTCGGTTTGATCGGCTTTATCGACGATTACCGCAAAGTGGTGCGTAAAGACACTAAAGGTTTGATCGCGCGCTGGAAGTACATTCTGCAATCTTTAGCTGCGCTGCTCATTGCTTTTTTCCTGTATGCCACAGCGGCAAATCCAGGTGAAACCCAGTTAGTGGTGCCTTTCTTTAAAGACGTGATGCCGCAACTTGGCGCCGTATTTATCGTATTGGCGTACTTCACGATTGTGGGTTCGAGCAATGCGGTGAACTTAACCGACGGCCTAGACGGTTTGGCAATCATGCCGACGGTAATGGTCGCGGCGGCGTTTGCCTTGATAGCTTATTTATCGGGTCACGCGCAGTTTGCGAACTACTTACATATTCCGCATTTACCCGGTTCGGGTGAGCTTGTGATTGTCTGTACCGCCATTGTCGGTGCGGGTCTGGGCTTTTTGTGGTTCAACACTTACCCTGCGCAAGTCTTCATGGGCGATGTGGGTTCACTGTCATTAGGTGCTGCACTGGGCACAATTGCAGTGCTCGTTCGCCAAGAAATTTTGTTAGTGATCATGGGCGGCGTGTTCGTGATGGAAACCCTGTCAGTCATCCTACAGGTGGGTTCGTACAAGTTACGCGGCCAGCGTATTTTCCGCATGGCGCCGATACACCATCACTATGAGTTAAAAGGCTGGCCTGAACCTCGAGTGATAGTGCGTTTTTGGATTATCTCGATATTCCTCGTCTTACTTGGCTTAGCCACGTTGAAGTTAAGGTAATTGGTTATGCAAAATCAGTATTCACACATAGTGTTAGGTTTAGGGGCAACGGGTTTGTCCGTCGTGCGCTATTTGTGTGGAAAGGGCATTACGCCATTGGTCATGGACAGTCGTCGGCAGCCTCCGGGCGCCGAAACATTAGCGACGTCTTTTCCTGATGTGAAGCTGATTTCTGGCGGATTCGATTGCCGTTATCTCGTGCAAGCGACGCAGATCATTATCAGTCCCGGCATTGCCACTTATACCCCAGAGGTGCGTGCCGCTGTGGATATGGGCATCGAAGTGATTGGCGATGTGGAGCTATTTGCCCGTGAGATTGCTGACCGTAAACCTTGCGTTATCGGTATTACTGGCTCTAACGGTAAATCAACTGTCACTACGCTTGTAGGCGAAATGGCAAGGGAAGCGGGTATTGCCGTTGCCGTTGGTGGCAATATCGGTGTGCCTGCGCTGGATCTACTGCATGAAAATGCCGACTTGTTTGTGCTTGAGTTGTCGAGCTTTCAATTGGAAACCACCCATAGCCTTAAGTGTGTGGTGGCGACCTGTTTGAATATCAGCGAAGACCACATGGATAGATACAGCGATATCGCTGCCTACCGCGAAGCTAAATTACGTTTATACAAACAAAGCCGCGCCGTGCTGTTTAATCGCGACGATAAACTGACCGTACCGCCAGAGCCAATGAACCAAAACAGTTTTGGTTTAGCTGCGCCAGAAGCGGACGAATGGGGTATCAGCGACAGCAAAATTTATCACGGCAGCAGCGAAATCATGCCGATCACTGAAGTCTCCCTGATTGGCAGCCATAACCATGCCAACTTACTCGCAGCAATGGCGCTTGTGGATGCTGTGGGCGTTGATAAACAGGTGATGGCAAAAGTGGCGCGTAGCTTTACCGGCTTATCCCATCGCTGTGAAGTGGTTGGCATTAAGAATGGCGTGACCTATGTCAATGACTCGAAAGCGACGAACGTCGGTGCCACCGTTGCCGCGCTGGATGGTTTGAGTGATCACTTAGGCGATATTATTTTGATTGCTGGCGGCGACGGCAAAGGTGCTGATTTTAAACCTTTAGGCGTGGCGTTAGCGAAAGTAACACACCTCATTACCTTAGGTCGCGATGGCAAAAAGATTGCCGCGTTAAAAGACGGCGCGGTGAAGGTCGACACTATGGCGGCAGCGGTAACGAAGGCCGCTGAATTGGCAACTTCTGGCGATATCGTTTTATTGTCACCAGCCTGCGCCAGTTTAGATATGTACAGTAACTTTATGGCTCGAGGTGACGATTTTAGAAACCTTGTGGAGCAACTCAATGGCGAGTGATGTAAGACAACTCAGCCTATTTGGGCGTTTGCGTTCAGCAATGCCCAATTGGCAACGTGATACCGAAGTGCCGGGCGTGCAATTGTACGACCGCGCTTTGCTCGCGGCTGTGTTGTCATTGATTGGCTTTGGCTTTGTGATGGTGATGTCGGCCTCAATGCCAGAAGCGCAAACGCTCACGGGTAACCCGTTTTATTTTATGACTCGCCATGTGGGTTATTTAGTGGGTTGCTTAGCCATTGCGGCATTTGTATTAAGAGTTGAAATGCAAACTTGGCAGCGCTGGAGTCCCATGCTGCTGCTGGTTGTGGGCTTGATGTTGCTGGCGGTTTTAGTGGTCGGTACTACGGTAAACGGCGCGACGCGTTGGTTATCGATCGGCCCAATTCGCATCCAAGTGGCGGAAGTCGCTAAGTTTGCTTTTGCCATCTACATGGCGGGCTATTTAGTGCGTCGTCATCAGGAAGTGCGCGAGAACGCTAAGGGTTTCTATAAACCGATTGCGGTATTTGCCATTTACGCTGTGCTGATTTTGATGCAGCCCGACTTAGGGACGGTTGTGGTGTTGTTCGTCGGTACCGTTGGCCTGCTGTTTTTAGCGGGTGCACGTTTGCTCGACTTCTTCGCCCTGATTTTTGCCGGCGTGTTGGCGTTTGTGGCTTTGGTGTTATTAGAACCTTACCGTATGCGCCGGGTGACATCGTTTATGGATCCTTGGCAAGATCCCTTTGGTAGTGGTTACCAGTTGACACAATCTTTGATGGCCTATGGCCGTGGTGATTGGTTCGGCCAAGGGCTGGGCAACAGTATTCAGAAATTAGAGTATCTGCCCGAAGCGCACACTGACTTTATCTTTGCCGTGATCGGGGAAGAATTAGGTTTTATCGGTATTATCGCCGTGTTATCTGTGCTGCTGTTTGTGGCGCTGAGATCGATTCGTTTGGGCAATTTGTGCTTAGCCATGGATAAGCCCTTCGAAGGTTATTTAGGTTACGCCATTGGTATTTGGGTATGTTTCCAGACTGTGGTTAATGTCGGCGCGAGTATCGGCATGTTACCGACCAAAGGTCTGACATTACCTTTTATCAGCTATGGCGGCAGTAGTTTATGGGTCATGACGGCGGCAGCCATGATGTTGCTGCGCATTGATTACGAGCGGCGCATGACATTAGTTCAGGCCGTGCAAGGGAGATTGAAGTGATGACCCCAGCAGGAAAACGTATTTTAGTCATGGCGGGTGGTACGGGAGGACATGTGTTCCCGGCGCTGGCTGTGGCTAAGTATCTAGCTCAACAGGGTTGGCAAGTGCGTTGGTTAGGCACGGCCGATCGTATGGAGGCGCGTTTAGTGCCCCAGTATGGATTTGATATTGATTTCATCGATATCAAAGGTGTGCGCGGCAATGGTTTGATACGTAAACTCGCGGCGCCCTTTAAAGTGGTGCGCTCAATATTGCAGGCTAAGGCCGTGATTGCTGAGTTTAAACCCGATGTCGTGCTTGGCATGGGCGGATTCGCCAGTGGCCCAGGTGGTGTGGCGGCAAGATTAGCCGGTATTCCATTGGTTCTGCATGAGCAAAATGCCATCCCAGGGATGACGAATAAGTTGTTGTCGCGGATTGCGACTCAAGTGTTATGTGCCTTTAAAAATACCTTTACCACAGTGAAGGCCAAGGTTGTTGGTAATCCGATTCGCCAAGAATTGATTGCCTTAGGCGCAGAACCAAAGCCAGAGGCTGATGAAGCCTTAAAAGTATTAGTTGTCGGCGGCAGCCTTGGCGCCAAAGTCTTTAACGATCTGATGCCTGAAGCGGTTGCGATTCTGAGTCAGCAGCAGTCCGTTACGGTTTGGCATCAAGTGGGTAAAGATAATCTTGCGGGCGTGAAGGCGGCTTATCAGCAACATGGGCAAGATGGCGGCGTGAATATCGCCGAGTTTATCGACGACATGGAAGCCGCTTATCGCTGGGCTGATGTGGTATTGTGCCGCGCCGGTGCGCTGACGGTGTCTGAGTTAGCGGCGGTGGGGCTACCGAGTATTCTGGTGCCTTATCCCCATGCCGTGGATGATCACCAAACCCGTAACGGCCAAGTATTGGTTGAGGCTGGCGCAGCTTTCCTATTGCCACAGGCCATCTTGGACGTGAATAAACTGGCGAGTAAATTACAACTGCTCGCCAATGACAGAACAGAATTAGCCCGTATGGGCCAAAGAGCAAGAGACGTTGCCGTACTGGATGCGACTGAACAAGTTGCCGCAGTGTGCATCAGCCTTGCTGAGAAAGGATAAGCATGACTAAGACAGAAAGATATGCACAACTGAGAAGCATGATCCCAGAAATGCGCCGTATTAAGCGTATTCACTTCGTCGGCATTGGCGGCGCGGGCATGGGCGGGATCGCCGAAGTGTTAGTGAACGAAGGCTATCAGGTGAGTGGTTCGGATATCGCGCAAAATGCCGTGACCGACAGATTGTGTTTGCTCGGTGCCAAGATCCAAATTGGTCATGCTGCCGAAAACGTGCAGCAAGTGGATGTGGTCGTGGTCTCCACGGCGATTAATCTGGAAAACCCAGAAATCCTTGCTGCCAAAGAATTACGTATTCCTATTGTGCGCCGCGCCGAAATGCTAGCTGAGTTGATGCGTTACCGTCATGGTGTGGCGATTGCTGGCACCCATGGTAAAACGACGACAACGAGCCTTATCGCCAGCGTGTACGGTCAAGCGGGACGGGATCCTACCTTCGTGATTGGTGGCTTGCTCAATAGTGCCGGTACCAACGCCAGATTAGGCACCAGCCGTTACTTGATTGCCGAAGCCGATGAGAGTGATGCGAGCTTCCTGCATTTGCAGCCTATGGTCAGTGTGGTAACTAATATTGAAGCCGATCATATGGATACCTATGGCGGTGATTTCGAGAAATTGAAATCGACCTTCGTGGATTTTCTACATAACTTGCCCTTCTACGGTGTCGCAGTTGTGTGTATCGACGATGCTGTGGTGCGTGAAATCATGCCGCGGATTGGTCGTCAACTCGTGACCTATGGTTTTAGTGACGATGCGGACGTGCAAGCGCTGAATTTCAGTCAGCAAGGGCATCAGTGTCGTTTCACTGTGAGACGTAAAGGCAAAACTGATCTCGATCTGGTGCTGAATTTACCGGGTCAACATAACGTGCTTAATGCCTTAGCTGCGATAGCGGTCGCGACCGAAGATGAAATCGACGACAGCGCCATTACTCAGGCATTAGTGGAGTTCCAAGGCATAGGCCGTCGTTTCCAACACTTGGGCAAGTTTGCTACGCCCAAGGGCGAAGTTATGTTAGTTGATGATTATGGCCATCACCCCAGTGAAGTCGCCGCGACCATTAAAGCCGCCCGTGCAGGTTGGCCCGACAAACGTCTGGTTATGGCGTATCAGCCACACAGATACACACGTACCCGTGATTTGTATGAAGATTTTGTGGAAGTGTTATCTCAAGTGGATTGCTTACTGTTGCTCGATGTTTATAGTGCGGGTGAAGCGCCAATCACAGGTGCCGATGGCCGAGCCTTATGTCGCTCAATTCGCCTGCGTGGCCAGTTAGATCCGATCTTTATCGCCAGTCCTGATCAGCTCGCAGAAGTATTGCCCGATGTATTGCAAGAGGGGGATTTATTACTCACCCAAGGTGCGGGTAATATTGGCGCCCTGTCGCGATTGTTAGCGACGACAGAATTGGGCTTTGCTGTTGCGGAATTACCTGCGCAAGCAAGCTGATCTTTAGCGCTTGATCTGCGAGGAAAAGGAAATTTTGACCAAAGGATTTTGGTCTATATAATGGCCGGTTTTCTGTGGTTTTTAGTGAGTGTCGTTAAAGGTGGAATGAAGCGTGTCTTGGAGTGATAAGAGGCGGCACTGGCGGGCAAGAATGTCACGGGTTAATTGGTATCTGTGGAGCGGGGCTGGCTTTTTATTCTTCATCGTGGCCAGTTTTGTATTTGGTGGATACCAGTTACATAAGTTTTTAAATGATGCCAGCACCTTGCCGATTGAGGCCGTTGCCATCAAAGGTGAGCGGGCTTACACCACAGATAAAGATATACAAGTGGCACTACAGGATTTAATGCAGCGGAGTTTTTTTAGTGCTGACATCACCTTAGTGCAACAGGCGTTAGAAGACTTACCTTGGGTGTATCGCGCGTCGGTAAGACGCGAGTGGCCAGCGAAACTCAGGGTGTATTTGCAAGAGCAGCAACCGGCGGCCCATTGGAATGGCGACTCCTGGTTGAATGTGCATGGTGAAGTGTTTGAAGCGCCATCGCACCCAGAGCTGGAGCATTTACCGCAGTTATCAGGACCAGACGATATGGGGCTTGAGGTATTGACTGTCTATGCACAGATCAACTCCCTGTTAAAGATTAATGGCTTTACCTTAGCCAGTTTGTATTTGACGCCACGACATGCGTGGCACGCGACCTTAGGAAACGGCATCGTTTTAGATTTAGGTCGCGAAGATAAAATTGCACGGATACAGCGATTTATAACTGTTTATCCGGTTTTGGCGAAACAAGATAAATCCGTCGCCAGAGTAGATTTGCGCTACGACACAGGGTTGGCCGTAGGCTGGGGCGATGCACAAACAAGAGAGCCGATAATTAATGATCAAAAACCAAGATAGAAACCTTATCGTCGGATTGGATATAGGAACCTCTAAGGTCGCAGTGATCATAGGCGAAGTTCTGCCCGATGGCGAAATCAGCATAGTCGGCCTTGGCAACCATCCCTCAAGAGGCATGGATAAAGGTGGCGTGAATGATTTAGATTCGATAGTTCGCAGTGTGCAACGTGCGCTCGATCAAGCGGAATTAATGGCGGATTGCCAAGTGTCATCGGTTTACCTGAGCATCTCTGGTAAACACATCGCCTGCCAAAACGAAAACGGCATGGTATCGATCAACGATGAAGAAGTGACACAGGAAGACGTCGATAACGTGATCCACACGGCTCGCTCGGTGAAGATCCCGACCGAACGTCGCATCTTACATGTGCTGCCGCAGGAATATGCGATCGACGTGCAAGACGGCATCCGCAGCCCTATCGGTATGTCCGGCATGCGGATGGAAGCCAAGGTACATATAGTGACTTGCGCCAATGATATGGCGAAGAACATCACTAAGAGCGTTGAGCGTTGTGGCCTTAAGGTCGATGACTTAGTGTTCTCTGGGATTGCTTCAGCCGATGCCGTGCTGACCTTCGATGAGAAAGATTTAGGTGTGTGTATCGTCGATATCGGCGGTGGCACCACAGATATAGCGGTATATACCAACGGCGCCTTGCGTCATTGCGCGGTTGTGCCAGTTGCGGGCAACCAAGTGACCAACGACATTGCGAAGATTTTTCGCACGCCGTCGTCACATGCTGAACAAATTAAAGTGCAATTCGCCTGTGCGCGCAGCTCGATGGTGAGCCGCGAAGACAGTATCGAAGTGCCATCGGTAGGTGGACGTCCATCGCGGAGCATGTCACGTCACACGCTCGCCGAAGTAGTAGAACCAAGATACCAAGAGCTGTTTGAGTTAGTGCTCAAAGAGCTGAAAGACAGTGGCTTAGAAGATCAAATCGCCGCAGGTATTGTGCTCACTGGTGGCACAGCGTCGATTCAAGGTGTGGTCGATATCGCAGAAGCGACATTCGGCATGCCAGTTCGCGTAGCATCACCGCTACCGATCAAAGGTTTATATGAATACGTGGACCAGTCTATTTACTCCACTGGAGTCGGACTGCTTCATTACGGTGCACGACGGGTGATCGAACGTCAGTTCGAACGTCCTGAGCGCCAAGGGGTAACTAGCGCTTGGAATCGGGTCCAAAGCTGGTTTAAGGGCGAATTTTAATTTTCATAACGCAGGCAACACGGAGATCAGACAATGTTTGAGATCATGGATACTCACTCAGACGACGCGGTGATTAAAGTCATCGGCGTTGGCGGCGGCGGCGGTAACGCTGTCGAACATATGGTCAAACACAACATTGAAGGTGTTGAGTTTATCGTTACCAATACAGACGCTCAGGCCCTGAGAAAATCAGGTGCAGGCTCAACGATTCAATTAGGACGCGATGTCACTAAAGGTCTCGGAGCTGGGGCAAACCCAGACGTGGGTCGTGCAGCAGCTGAAGAAGACCGCGAAAACATTCGCGCAGCAATCAAAGGCTCTGACATGATCTTTATCGCTGCCGGTATGGGCGGTGGTACAGGTACAGGTGCGGCGCCCGTTGTTGCTCAAATCGCTCGCGAAGAAGGTATTCTGACCGTTGCGGTTGTGACTAAGCCTTTCCCATTCGAAGGGAAAAAGCGTATGGCTTATGCCGAGCAAGGTATTGCTGAGCTCGCTAAGCACGTGGATTCGTTAATCACGATTCCAAATGAAAAATTATTAAAAGTATTGGGCCGTGGCACTTCTTTACTCGATGCGTTCGCCGCAGCGAATAACGTGTTACTTGGCGCGGTACAAGGTATTGCCGAGCTTATCACTCGTCCAGGTCTGATTAACGTCGACTTCGCCGACGTGAAGACTGTGATGTCTGAAATGGGTAATGCCATGATGGGTACAGGCGTCGCTCGCGGTGAAGACCGTGCAGAAGAAGCGGCTGAAGCCGCTGTTGCCAGCCCATTATTAGAAGACATCGACTTAGCCGGTGCGCGTGGTGTGTTAGTTAACATCACTGCGGGTATGGACATGAGTATCGAAGAATTCGAAACCGTGGGTAATCACGTTAAGGCTTATGCCTCTGACAACGCGACTGTGGTTGTTGGTGCTGTCATCGACCCAGAAATGAGTGATGAGCTGCGTGTAACGGTTGTTGCTACGGGTATTGGTGCTGAAAAGCGTCCAGATATTCAATTGGTGTCTAAGCCTGCGCCTCGTCCAGAGCCAGTGGTTGTGGAACCAAAAGTCGAAGCCTATGTCGAAGAAGCGGTACATGTGAACTACGCTGCGCCAAAAGGCAACGTATTGCCAGCGGCACCACAGCCAGCGCCACAGCCTGCACCATCGACAAAGCATGAGTTGGATTATCTTGATATTCCAGCATTTTTGCGTAAGCAAGCCGACTAGCGATAGCGTTTGAGTCCAGCGTATATGTGAGGTGTTGTTCGTTTTGGGCAATACCACAGCATAGCTGCATTTGTGTGACATAATAAAGTTATGTTATTATGTTGAACCAGTGCGGCCAATTTGCCGACGCTGAGTGTACAAATATTAGGCTTTATAATTGGCATATAAACGGGTAACTGAATGATATTTCAAAGAACTGTTCAGAAAATGGTGAAAACTACTGGTGTCGGATTGCATTCTGGCAACAAGGTCACTTTGAGCATAATGCCCGCGCCCGTTAATTCAGGGATCGTACTCGTGCGCACCGATTTGAGTCCTGCCGTCGCCATTCCAGCGAAGGCGGAGCAAGTTCGTGAAACCACTATGTGTACGGCACTTGTCAATGACGAAGGTATTCGTATCTCGACCATTGAGCATTTATTTGCAGCACTTGCGGGTTTAGGCATAGATAACGCCGTAATCGAAGTGGACGCGCCTGAAATTCCTATTATGGATGGCAGTGCGAGCCCGTTCGTCTTCTTATTGCAGTCTGCGGGTATTAAAGAGCAGGCCGCACCTAAGAAATACTTAAAGATTAAGCGCCCTGTGCGTGTTGAAGATGGCGACAAATGGGCCGAGCTGAAACCCTTTAAAGGTTTTAGAGTCAATTTTAAAATTGACTTCGCGCACCCAGAAATCGCTCGTAGCCAACAGCATGTGGTGATGGACTTTTCAACGTCTGCTTTCGTGAAAGATATCAGCCGCGCCCGTACTTTTGGGTTTATGCGTGATATCGAATATCTGCGAGCCAACAACCTAGCGTTGGGCGGCAGCATGGAAAACGCAGTTGTACTTGATGAATATCGCGTCCTTAATCCCGACGGCCTGCGTTATGAGGACGAATTTGTTAAGCACAAAATTCTAGATGCGTTTGGTGATCTATATGTGGCAGGACACGCTATTTTAGGTGAGTTTACTGCGTATAAAACCGGTCATGCGCTGAACAACCAATTGGTGCGTGCTTTATTGGCGCAACAGGATGCGTGGGAGTTGGTTAGCTTTGAAAAAGAAGCCGATGTTCCCGTCAGCTTTACCGTGCCATGTGGCGCTGTATTTGCTTAAAAAGCGGTGAGATTATTTATCACGGCTGGCCAATGAGGCCAGCCGTTTTAGTTTTTCGCCCAGTGAACCGCCAATATTTTCCGCTAATGCCGCAATATGCTCCGCTGCCGCAGGGCTTAATTCTTTGTGTGCCTGTTTAGGCTTTGCGTCATACATTGCTAATCTCGGGTTGACTTTAACTTCGATTGCGGTAAGGATTGGGAGCGTTTCTGCTTGAAGCTGCGCTAGTAGCTTCGGCTTTTGGAAATTAATTCGTGCAGCCCAGGCCGCCGAAGTGGTTTCAACCACAAGAACACCCTGGCGGAAATTAGCGACTTTTAGCTGCTCCGCAACAGGACCTGCGATAATCTGCTTCACATGCTGATTCAGATACATAAGTAGTTCCGCTTTCTCAGCAAGGTCGGGTAATTTGCCCGATTGATGCAGTAATTGGCTGAGATCTTGAGGGGGCTTTTTCATATGATAATAAGATGGCTGAATTAGGCTATGAGTGTAACAGTATTTATTCAAGGTCGGAATGGCGTCACACGCTGGCAGCCCAGTAAACGCTGGTTGCTACTTCCAATACTATTGTTGGCCACTGGGTCCGGTATTTATCAACACAACTCAGCTCGATTTCAAGATCAGCAAGCCAGTGTCGATAACGATCGTCTCGTGCGCGAACAACAAAAGAAACAAGTCTTAGAGCTAAAAAGTGCTACCGAGTCTCAACTGGCCATGCTAGTGACTCATGTTGCACGTATGCAAGCCAAGATCACCCGTCTCGAAGCCTTAGGTCAACAGGTCGCCCAGCAGAACAAATTGGATGAAGATTTTGATTTCTCATCCGAAGTTGGTGTGGGTGGTTTGAGCGAATTAGGCACTAACATCGAGCTCGGACAGCTTATCGACGATATGGATAAGTTGGCATCACGAATTGACAATAATAATGTTCAGCTATCACTACTTGAAACAGTGTCATCTAACCACCATATAGATGATGAACGTTATATATCAGGGATCCCACTCGATAAAGGTTGGTTATCGTCGCCCTACGGATTACGTAATGACCCTTTCAACGGTCGCAGGACTGTGCATAAGGGGATTGATTTTACCGGCCGAGAAGGGGCCAAAGTTGTTGCGACTGCTGCAGGCGTAGTAACTTGGGCTGGGAACATGTTCGGTTATGGCGAGTTGGTCGAAATAGACCATGGTAACGGTTTACATACGCGTTATGGCCATAATAAAGCTTTGTCAGTGACTGTAGGTGATGTGGTCGCAAAAGGCGATGCAATCGCCAGTATGGGAAGCACTGGGCGCTCAACTGGGGCTCATGTGCATTATGAAGTGTTGCGCGGCGGACAGCAGATAGATCCACAAAAGTTTGTCTACCGCAAAGCAAGTTAATTGAAACATTGGCTTCTAGTTTCCATCATGGACTTGGCCTACAGAGAATAAGTGATTCAGATGTTTGGTAAATTACTGACAAAAGTATTTGGTAGTCGCAACGACCGCACCCTTAAAGGGCTTCAAAAGATCGTTATTAGCATTAACGCACTAGAAGCTGATTATGAAAAATTAACCGATGAAGCTTTAAAAGCGAAAACCGCTGAGTTCCGTGAGCGTTTAGCTGCCGGCGCTTCATTAGATAGCATCATGGCTGAAGCTTTTGCGACAGTGCGTGAAGCGTCTAAGCGCGTATTTGACATGCGCCACTTCGACGTACAGTTACTCGGTGGTATGGTGCTCGACAGTAACCGTATTGCAGAGATGCGTACTGGTGAAGGTAAAACCTTAACGGCAACCTTGCCCGCTTACTTAAACGCATTGACGGGCAAAGGCGTTCACGTGATTACCGTGAACGATTACTTAGCACGTCGTGATGCCGAGAATAACCGTCCACTGTTTGAGTTCCTCGGTTTAACCGTCGGCATCAACGTGGCAGGTTTGGGCCAGCATGAAAAGAAAGCCGCTTACAACGCCGATATCACTTACGGGACCAACAACGAGTTTGGTTTCGATTATCTGCGCGATAACATGGCGTTTTCACCGCAAGAACGGGTACAACGTCCGTTGCATTACGCCCTAATCGATGAAGTGGATTCAATCTTAATCGACGAAGCACGTACACCGCTGATTATCTCTGGTGCCGCTGAAGACAGCTCTGAGCTTTACATCAAGATCAACCTGCTTATCCCAAATCTTATCCGTCAGGATAAAGAAGACTCTGAAGAGTATGTGGGTGAAGGTGACTACAGCATCGATGAAAAAGCCAAACAAGTGCATTTCACCGAACGTGGTCAAGAAAAAGTAGAGAACCTGCTGATCGAGCGCGGCATGTTAGCCGAAGGTGACTCACTCTATTCTGCTGCAAATATTTCCCTGTTACATCATGTTAATGCGGCGCTCCGTGCGCACACGCTGTTTGAGCGTGATGTGGATTACATAGTACAAGACAACGAAGTCATCATAGTCGATGAACACACGGGTCGTACTATGCCAGGTCGTCGTTGGTCAGAAGGCTTACATCAAGCTGTCGAAGCCAAAGAAGGCGTGCACATTCAAAACGAAAACCAAACATTGGCTTCGATCACTTTCCAGAACTACTTCCGTCAATACGAGAAGCTGGCAGGTATGACAGGTACAGCCGACACTGAAGCGTTCGAATTCCAACACATCTATGGATTAGACACAGTTGTTGTGCCGACTAACCGTCCAATGGTGCGTAAGGATATGGCGGATTTGGTTTACCTGACCGCCGATGAAAAATATCAAGCTATCATCAAAGACATTAAAGATTGCCGCGAACGTGGTCAGCCAGTATTGGTGGGTACAGTCTCAATCGAACAGTCTGAACTGTTAGCGCGCTTAATGGTGCAGGAAAAGATCCCGCACGAAGTCTTAAATGCTAAATTCCACGAACGAGAAGCTGAAATCGTCGCGCAAGCTGGCCGTACTGGTTCAGTGACTATTGCGACGAACATGGCAGGTCGTGGTACCGACATCGTGCTTGGCGGCAACTGGAACATGGAAATCGATGAACTCGATAATCCAACCGCTGAGCAAAAAGCTAAGATCAAAGCCGATTGGCAAATTCGTCATGATGAAGTCGTCGCCGCGGGTGGTTTGCACATCCTAGGTACCGAACGTCACGAATCACGCCGTATCGATAACCAGTTACGTGGTCGTGCGGGTCGTCAAGGTGACGCGGGTTCATCACGTTTCTACCTGTCGATGGAAGATAGCTTAATGCGCATCTTCGCCTCGGATCGTGTCTCTGGCATGATGAAAAAGCTGGGTATGGAAGAGGGCGAAGCGATCGAGCATCCATGGGTGTCTCGTGCAATCGAAAACGCTCAACGTAAAGTTGAAGCACGTAACTTTGATATTCGTAAGCAATTACTTGAATTTGATGACGTCGCTAACGATCAGCGCCAAGTGGTTTACGCTCAGCGCAACGAGTTGATGGATGCTGAAAGTATTGAAGATACTATCCAAAACATTCAAGACGATGTGATTGGCGCGGTCATCGATCAGTATATTCCACCACAATCAGTAGAAGAGCTGTGGGATATCCCAGGTTTAGAGCAACGTCTACACCAAGAGTTTATGCTCAAACTACCTATCCAGGAATGGTTAGATAAAGAAGACGATCTGCATGAAGAGAGTCTACGTGAGCGTATTATCACTGCTTGGGGCGATGCGTATAAGGCAAAAGAAGAAATGGTTGGCGCGCAAGTGCTACGCCAGTTCGAGAAAGCCGTTATGCTACAAACGCTCGATGGTCTGTGGAAAGAACACTTAGCGGCGATGGACCATCTGCGTCAAGGTATCCACTTACGTGGTTACGCACAGAAAAATCCAAAGCAAGAATATAAGCGTGAGTCGTTTGAGTTATTCCAACAACTATTGAATACCTTGAAACACGACGTCATCAGTGTGCTGTCGAAAGTACAAGTTCAAGCTCAGTCAGATGTGGAAGAAATGGAAGCGCGTCGTCGTGAAGAAGATGCCAAGATCCAGCGCGACTATCAACACGCAGCGGCAGAGTCGCTTGTTGGCGGTGGTGATGAGCATGAAGCTGTCACTGCGCAAGCACCGATGATCCGCGATGGTGAGAAAGTGGGTCGTAACGATCCTTGTCCTTGTGGCTCAGGTCGCAAGTACAAACAATGTCACGGCAAGTTAAGTTAATCTGCTGACAGATTAAGCCTACTGAATAAGTAGAATAGAACGCACACTAAAGGCAACTTATCTAAGTTGCCTTTTTATTTCCTCTTTAATAAGCCTAGCGCGACTCTCGTGTCATCCGGATTACATTCTTACTCTTCTTTATATAGCTAATCGTCGTTATTCCCCATTGAACATCATTTCACTCTCATCGATAGCCATTAAAGCAAACCCATCGCTGTAGCAAATTTAACCGTTAAAACCCATTTTGTGGATAAGTCTGAGGATAAAGTGGGGGTATTGTGTGACTAACTGAAAGTATTAAAAAAAGATCCATTTTTCTCAAAAAAGCCCTTGCGGACTTTCTCAATCTCCCTATAATGCGCATCCACTGACACGGCAGACAGCGTAACGCAAGTTAAGCAAAGAAAGCCAAGCAGTTCATCGGTTAGCGAGCTAAACGATGAGTGTTGAGAAAGTTGAAAAAACTACTTGACGCACTAACGGGAATGCGTAGAATACGCAGCCCTGACCCGCTGAAAACTCAGTGTGTGGTCAACGCTCTTTAACAATTTATCAAGCAAATCTGTGTGGACACTCACAGGTGTTGAGTTAATCGAAACTGCTTAACCTTCGGGTTGGCAGTCAAAATTTAAATCAACCAATTCTTTCACGAGAGTGATGAGTGTTCATAGCAATATGTACAAAGACTTACTACTTATTTTCGAATAAATAGGAGTCGAACAGAATTCGTTGAGCCGTTTGACGTAAGTCAAACAACAAAACTTTAATTGAAGAGTTTGATCATGGCTCAGATTGAACGCTGGCGGCAGGCCTAACACATGCAAGTCGAGCGGCAGCACAAGGGAGTTTACT